>NZ_JAEDXV010000001.1:0-409811 GCF_036877645.1 Terriglobus sp. ADX1 | reverse complement strand
CTGAAGTAGCCAAAGTCCCCTTCATGGTGGACTCCTCCAAGTGGGAAGTCATTGAAGCTGGCTTGAAGTGCCTGCAGGGCAAAGGCATCGTTAACTCCATCTCGCTGAAGGAAGGCGAAGAGAAGTTCCTGCAGAACGCACGCACTGTGCGCAAATTTGGTGCGGCTGTTGTTGTGATGGCCTTTGACGAACAAGGTCAGGCCGCGACGTACGAAGACAAGATCCGCATCTGCGAGCGGGCCTATCGCCTGCTTGTGGACGTTGTCCACTTCCCACCGGAAGACATCATCTTTGATCCCAACATCCTCACGGTTGCTACCGGTATGGAGGAGCATAACAACTACGCCGTGGACTTTATCAACGCCACGCGCTGGATCAAGCAGAACCTGCCGCATGCCAAGGTGAGTGGGGGCGTCTCCAACATCTCCTTCAGCTTCCGCGGCAACAACAAGGTGCGCGAAGCGATGCACTCCGCGTTCCTGTACCACGCCATCGCCGCGGGTATGGACATGGGCATCGTCAACGCGGGCATGCTCGAGGTCTATGAGGAGATCGAGCCGGAGCTCAAGGAACTCGTCGAAGATGTCCTGCTCAATCGCCGTCCCGACGCGACCGAGCGTCTAGTCGACTTTGGCGAGAAGCTGAAGGCTTCTGGATCAGCCAACACGGAAGCTGCGGAGAAGAGGGTTGAAGAGTGGCGGAGTGGCACTGTGGAAGAGCGCATTGCACACGCCCTGGTCAAAGGCATCGACGCATACATCGACCAGGATACGGAGGAGGCACGGCAGAAGTTAGGCCGACCTCTGCTGGTCATTGAGGGTCCGTTGATGGCGGGCATGAGCATTGTTGGTGATCTGTTCGGTGCGGGCAAGATGTTCCTGCCGCAGGTGGTCAAGTCTGCTCGTGTGATGAAGAAGGCTGTCGCCTGGCTAACTCCGTTCATGGAGCAGGAGAAGGCTGCTCTCGCCGCTGCAGGTGTTGAGATCAAGGCACAGGGCAAGATCGTGCTCGCCACTGTTAAGGGCGACGTGCATGACATTGGCAAGAACATCGTTGGTGTTGTGCTTGCGTGCAATAACTTCGAGGTGATCGACATGGGCGTGATGGTGCCCGCGGAGAAGATCCTGGAGCGCGCCAAGGAAGTGCGTGCGGACATCATTGGCCTCAGTGGTCTCATTACACCGTCACTCGACGAGATGGTGCATGTGGCGCGCGAGATGGAGCGGCAGAACTTCACCTTGCCGTTGCTCATCGGCGGCGCTACTACCAGTCGCGCACATACTGCCATCAAGATTGCGCCTCACTACAGCGAGCCGGTCGTGCATGTGTCCGATGCGAGTCGTGCTGTTCCTGTGACAACAAGCTTGTTGAGCGAGGAAGGCCGCGCACAATTCATTGAGCAGCATCAGGCAGAGTATGAGGCGGTGCGCAAGGCGCATGCGGCGCCTAAGCAGCCTATGGTGCCACTGGCTAAGGCACGGGAGCGTCGCTCGCCCATTGAGTGGCGTAGTGAGGATATTGCTGCGCCCGAGTTTACTGGTGTACGCGTACTCCATGACTTCTCGCTGGAGACGTTGCGGGAGTATATCGATTGGTCTCCCTTCTTCCATGCGTGGGGCTTGAAGGGACTGTATCCGCGCATCCTGGATGACGAGAAGCAGGGAGTGGAAGCACGAGAACTCTTCGCCAACGGCAACAAGATGCTTGACCGCATTGTTGGGGAGAAGCTGGTTACAGCCCGCGGTGTTTACGGCCTGTTCCCTGCCAATGCGGTGGGTGATGATGTGGAGCTGTACACCGATGACTCACGCAGTGAAGTCCTCACACGCTTTCACTTCCTGCGTCAGCAGGCGCATCGTGAAGGCAATGAGCCTTGCCGCTCGCTTGTGGACTTCATCGCTCCCAAGGAGACAGGGCTTCCTGACTACATTGGCGCCTTTGCTGTCACCAGCGGGATTGGGTTGAAGGAACTCGTGACGAAGTTCCGCGAAGAGCATGACGATTACAGCGCGATCATGGCCGAGGCTATTGCTGATCGTCTTGCTGAAGCTTTTGCTGAAGCGCTGCATAAGCAGGTGCGTGACGAGTGGGGCTATGGCCGCTGCGAAGGGCTATCGGTGGACGACATGATCCGCGAGAAGTATCGCGGTATCCGTCCTGCGCCCGGTTATCCTGCGTGCCCCGATCACACGGAGAAGGGCACCATCTGGAAGCTGCTGAACGTGCTGGAGAATACCGGCATTGAGATCACCGAGTCCTTTGCCATGTGGCCCGGTTCCAGCATCAGCGGCATCTATTTCGCGCACCGGGAAGCGCGCTTCTTTTCGCTGGGCAAGATCGATCGTGATCAGGCGGAAGACTATGCGCAACGCAAGAACTGGACGGTCGCAGAGGTGGAACGCTGGCTGGGACCGAACCTTGGGTACGATCCAGAGGGGTGACCCCTCCCCCCCTCCCCTTGTTTTTCTAAAATCGTCTTTCTATTGGGTTTACGCCGCTAGTGGCGGTAAAATCGTCTGCCCATTGGGGTTAGGGGCAAAATCGTCTTTCTAAAGGAGTTAGGGCCGCGCTTAGAGCGGCCCTTTTCTCTCTGGTCCTATTTTAGTCGCGCCAAGGAAATATCATGCCAAGTTTATTTCTTTTGGTTTGTTGGGGTTAGGTGGTTCTGGGGCTTGACAAGGTTTCCCACGCGTCGTCGGCCTGACGAACTCTGAGTTGTCGGGTGGTGGAAATGCGGAATAAAGCGGGCCGTTGGCCCTTTCTTTTGCGCTGCCTATCGTACCTAGGCCTGCAGCCTAGGCTAATATCTGGTCGCGCCTTTGGCGCTTATTGCAGTGGCTCGGTAAGGTTCGTCATTTGTTTCAAGTTGACTTCAAAGCGAGTGCCCAGATTCGCATAACGAATCTGGGCATCTTTGGGGTTGGGTTGACGATTTGGGTGGCTATCCGGCTACGGCGGAGTCTGGGATGCCTCGCTGTTGCAGCATGGGGCCAATTTCCGGATCGCGGCCTGCCCATTCGCGGTATAGCTCTGCGGGATCGGCTGTGTTGCCGCGCGAGAGGACCATGTTGCGCAGGCGGTCGCCGTTGGCGCGGGTTAGGCCTCCGTTCTGCTCGAACCAGTGATAGGCATCGCTGTCCAGCATCTCCGCCCACAGGTAGGCGTAGTAGCCTGCGGCGTAACCGCCGCCGAAGATGTGTGCGAAGTAGGTGGAGCGATAGCGCGGCGGCACGAGCGCGAAATTGATCTTCTTCTCTTCCAGGGCCTTTGCTTCAAAGACATCGGCCTGTTGCAATGCATCGCTGGAAGGGAGAGTGTGCCACTGCAGATCGACTTCCGCCGCGGCGAGCACTTCCGTCAGCGCATGGCCACCGTTAAAGTTCTTCGTTGCCTTCAACTTTGCCTGTAGCGGCTCTGGCATCACCTCGCCGGTCTGCCAGTGCTTTGCGTAGTTTGCGAACACCGCGGGATACGAGGCCCAGTGCTCATTGAACTGCGATGGGAACTCCACAAAGTCACGCGGCACAGAGGTTCCGCTGAGTGACGGGTACATAACATCACTCAACATGCCGTGCAGTGCGTGGCCAAACTCATGGAAGAGCGTGTTCACTTCGTCGCTGTCAATAAGCGATGGCTGACCTTCTGCGGGCTTGGTGTAGTTGCACACGTTCGTGATGATGGGTGCGTATCCCAACAGCTTTGACTGAGTGAGTAACGAACTCATCCATGCGCCACCGCGCTTGGAGTCGCGACGATAGAAGTCGCAATAGAGCAACGAGAGGTGTGAACCATCTTCGTTGAAGACTTCATACGTGACGACGTCAGGATGGTAGACGGGCAGGTCTGTACGCTTGGCAAACGTGATGCCGTAGAGTTGCGTTGCGGCAAACAGAACACCGTCTTCAAAGACGCGGTTGAGATCAAAGTACTGCTTTACCTCGTCTTCGTTGATGTCGTACTTTGCCTTGCGCACCTGCTCTGCGTAGAAGGCCCAATCCCACGGTTCAAGCGTGATGCCACTGCCTTCTGCGTCAATGAGTTCCTGCATTGCGATGGCTTCTGCTTTGGCTCCGGCGATTGCGGCGGGGACGAGGTTATCGAGAAATGCGATGGCTGCCTGCGGTGTGCGCGCCATCTGATCGTTCAGCTTCCATGCAGCGTAGTTCCTATAGCCGAGCATGCGTGCGCGCTGGGCGCGCAGTTGTGCCAGCCGTACGATCATCTCGCGTGTATCGCTTGCATTGCCCTTCTCTGCACGCGACAACGAAGCTTCCCACAGTGCCTTGCGTGTTTCGCGGTTTTTCAAGGAAGCCAGCGCGGGCTGCTGCGTGGTGTTCTGCAGCGTGAGATAGAAGCCGCTCAGCTCGCGGCTCCTGGCAGCTTCAGCCGCTTCGGCTATTTCTGCATCGCTCAGGCCATCCAGATCTTCGCGTGTGGCTACCTGCAAGCCGCCTTCTTTCATGGCGGCCAGCACACAGTTGATGAATTTTGCCTGCAGGGTGGATTGTTCCTGATTCAGCGCCTTCAGTGTGTTCTTGTCGGGGTCGCTTAACAGTGCGCCAGCCTTCACAAAGCCGTCGTAGGTAAGCTCCAGAAGCCGCAGGGATTCCGCATCCAAGCTCAACGATGCGCGTTCGTCATAGACAGCCTTCACGCGTGCGAACAGGCGCTCATCCAGATTGATGCTGTCGCTGTGGGCTGCAAGCTTCGGTGCAACGTCCTGCTGCAACTGTAGCAATGTTGGGTTTGTATTTGCACCGGACACGGCGTAGAACGCATGAGCCACGCGGTTCAGCAGGTCGCCGGTTTTCTCCAGCGCGACAACCGTGTTCTGAAACGAAGGCGCTTCCGCATTTGCGATGATGGCGTCAACTTCTGCGCGCGCCTGCGCCATGCCAGCTTCGAATGCAGGCATGTAGTGTTCGTCGCGAATGAGATCAAATGGCGGAGCATAAAACGGCAGGGTGCTTGCCGCATAAAAAGGGTTGGTTGCATCGAAAACTGCTATGGCGGACGTCTGTTCCAGAACTTCAGGTGTGCTCATCTCTTCCCTTTTGACGGCAAATGCTAAAGGCGCGATGCAAATCCGCATCGCGCCTTTGGAAACACAAACTTCTTCATGAAGCTACGACAGCAACTCCACGCGATCTTCGCTGCTGCCGGGCTTCAATGCGCCTGCCGGTGTCGGCATCAGCAGATCTTCCTTGCGCATGACGAGGTTCGTCGCATTCAGGCTGGCCAGCTCAAAGCCGTGACCGTGCGTGATGGCGTCCGTGGGGCACGCTTCGACGCAGTAGCCGCAGAAGATGCAGCGGTTGTAGTCGATGTTGTAGACCTTGGCGTAGCGCTCGGCGGAGGAGATGCGCTGCTCTTCCGTGTTTTCGGCTGCTTCAATGTAAATGCAGTTCGACGGGCACGCGGCTGCGCATAGGAAACAGGCTACGCACTTTTCCAGGCCGTTTTCGTCGCGCTGCAACTGGTGCTTGCCGCGGAAACGCTCCTGGAAGATGGCGCCACGCATCGGCCCCGGGCCGTCGGGGTAGTTCTCAACCTCAGACGGCTGCAGCATCTCCTTGAAGGTGATGCTCATGCCCTTGGCAATGCCGGCAATGTTCTTCACGACTGACATGGCTTGAGTATACGATGCCCGCTCCGTTAGTGTTCTGGTTATGGCTTCTCTCCGCACCGCTCTTGCCGTCCTGATCGCGTTTTCCCCGCTGGTAGCCGCCGCCCAGAAAGAGTCTCCTGAGCTGCGTGCCTACGAATCCTGCGCCTTTCCCGATGGCCTTACCGTGACCGATATTCAGCCGATGCCGCCGGATGTGAAGGATCGGCCCGCCAAAACGAAGCAGGGGGAGAAGAGCATTCCGCTGCTGGCCGGGCGTCGCATCACCTTTTCCTACCCTGGCGCCGATCCTTTTGCCAGCGTGAAGGTGGAGGAGCTGCCGCCGGACAACTATGCCGTCAATAAGCGCTATCTGCTGGAAGATTTTGACGACATTGTGGCTTCGGACAAGGGAGTTGCGAAGAACACCACGCGTCCGGCCCGCCTGAGCGCTTTCAGCGTGACGGGGTTGGATCGAAAAGAAGTTTCCGGGAATACGCTGGGCATCTACATGCTGATGGATGACACGACGCACGTTGTGTCCACGATTTACCTGCTGAACCCGAAGCAGAGCCACTACAAGACGATTGAAGACTACACACGTCAGCGCGACACCTTCCTGTACAACTACACACGCTGCATCCGCAATAACCAGAACGGCGTTCTGTTCGGAGTGACGAAATGATGAAGTCTGTCGTGCTTTCCTGTGCGTTGCTGGCGCCTTTGCTGTCCGCAGCAGGGCAAAGCGGTATGGCTATGAACAAGCCTGCTACGCAGCCCTCCACGTCGCTGACGGTGACGGGGATTAGTGGCACGACCAAGACGTTGTCGCCTGCTGACTTGAAGGCGTTGCCGCATGTCACGGTGAGTGTCCACAACGTTCACACGAACAAGGATGAGAGCTACTCCGGTGTTCCTGTGAAGGATTTGCTGGCGCTGGTTGCACCGGCGAAGGGCGAGGGGCCGAAGGTGTCTGGCAACATGACGCTGATTATTGCCGGAGCCACCGATGGTTTTCAGGTGGCCATTACGCTCTGCGACACCAATCCTGAATGCCGCAATGGCCAGAGCATCGTTGCGGATGCGCTGGATGGTGCGGCGTTGGCGCAGGATGGGGCGTTCAAGCTTGTTCTCTCCGAAGACAAACGGCCTGCGCGCTGGGCGCGTAATCTGCAATCGCTGACGGTGAAGGCAGCGCAGTAGCCCTTACTTTGGCTGTGGTGCTGCTGCTGTAGGCGTAGGAGTAGAAGTCGCCGCGGGTGTTGGCGCGACAGCGGCAGGCTCCGTATTGCTGGCCGGTGGAGGCGTCGCCGGTGCGGCTACGGCATTTGCGGGAGCACTCGCCTTCCGCGGTCCCGTCGCTGGCGGCATGGTCGCTGTTACTGTGCTGATTACTTCCGGATCGTCACGGAGCTTCAGATACAGTGTGCGATTGTCCGCCGGGCGAGGCACGGACATGGATTCTCCGGCAAAGCCTAGCGGCACCTCTGTCTCATTTTGAAAGCTACTGTCGGCAGAGACAGAACCCAGCAGGTACAGGTCTCTGCCCGTGATCTGACATCCTGATTCGTCTTCTTTCGCTGCACCGCGTGTGCAGGTGACGCCTGTGATCACGGGCGTACGTACCAAGGTGCCCAGCGGAATCCAGTCGCCAGCCGTTCCATCGCTGGCAACGGCGCGTGCCTGAATGGGACCGAATGCGGAAGGACCGAAGGTCTTTGCGGGAGTCAGGAAGGCGAGAGCCGTGCGGCTGTCCTGCAGCACCACTGAGCCGTCAGCAAGCGACAGCATCGCCTTCAGCGAGCCATCCGATAAGGCGACCTCAATCTTTTCGCTGCGGGGGAAGCGATCGGGAAAACGCGACCGGAGCGCCAGCGTCACCCTCGCGTTCAGCGGAATGGCGTCCTCACTGTTGAGAATTAATGGGATACCGGAGCCGGCGTCCGCCTTCAATGTTTTGCGCAACAGGTCTACTGCTGGCCGCGCTGTATCCACGCTGTACGACACCGGCATCGTGCGGCCATCGGACAGCTTGGCTTCGGCGGTCCCGCTGTCGCCCGAGTTGAAAACAGGCTTGGCGTGGGAGTCGGGAGTCTGCTTGTCCTGCACTCGTACCAGTTGCAGCGACTTGCCATCCGGCGAAGGGCCGTCGCCGCTGGGTTTGTAGTCCACTCCCGCGATCTTGACCGAGACGATGCCACCCAGGCCTGTGCCAGTCAAGGTGGCAGCAGTATCGCCCGCGTGAATGCTGATTGCCTCCAGGCGAGTTTTGTCGGAATAAGCCGTTACTGCAACGTTCTCAACGTTGGGGGTGCCGTATTGCTTCACGAGCAGGTGGACGCTGCCAGGGGCTGCTTTCTCAAGCGGCAGACTTACCTGCAGTACATTCTTGCGGTCTGCCTGTTTCCATTTCAGGGGGCGATCCTGACCTCCCTGATCCAGCGCAACAGATGCGGTGCATGCTGTGCCGTCGGCGTGGAGGCGAAGCTGGTTCTCGCGGCCGGTGAATAGCTCGGACTGCTCTGCGGCGGTCCAGCCGCCGCCTGGCAACCGTTGCAGCGGCACTGTGACGCCCGAGAACGAGTCGAAGCCCCACATTCCCTGTAACGTGCCCGTGATCTGCAATGGGCCGTCTTTATCGGCGATTAGAGGCGTTGCGGCGTTCTGGTCTGGAACCGGATCGGACGCGGGCTTCTCGCGCGATGGGGCAGCATCACGAGCCTCAGGAGCAGCGACTGGCAGCGGCTTGCGACCACGTGCTTCTGTCAGCACCAAACCGCCTTCGAAGGCATCCGCTATCAGAGGCAAGTCGGTCTTTCCGTTCAAGGTTGCGCCGTTGTTCAAATGCAGATGCAGATCGTGCGCGAAGCTGGTGGCATACACCAGCGGAGCGCCTTCCAGCGGCAACACCATCTTCGGTTGCAGCAGGCAGGATACGTGCGACGCATCCTGAAGCCGAAGCGGGGGAGCCACCGACGACTGGATCGCCGGCAACGCAACCACAATCACCGACTTTGGATTGTGGAATGACGGAGCCGTATTCAAACGCAGGTTGAGCGACTCGTCATCGGGAAATGCGATGGCAGGAATGTACTGAAAGTGCGCGGTATGGATACCGCTCATCAGCCGCACAAGGTCGATGACGGTACCGACGTAGGCGGAGTACATGCCTGCGCCATTCGCAGTTGCCATGGGCGTGCCCGCTACAGCGCCAATCAGGTTCGCAGTGTCACCGGATGTCAGCGCAGCGGCCAGCGTCTGTCCGTGGCCGTCGTCCAGCAACAGTTGGGTTCCCGTCTGCCGCAAGCAATCCATCTGTTGGTCAGCAGGCTTTTTGAAGCAGTCACTGTTCGGCTTCAGGTTCAGTGTGGCCGCCAGTTTCTTGGAGTGATCCAACAACTGATCGGATGATCCATCCGGCACACGCTGCAGCGCCTGCATATACCGTTCAATACGCGCCTGCTCAAAGGACGCTTCATTCAGATCCTGCGAGGCCCGGACAAAGGTGCCGGGACGTCCAGTGACAGCCGATTTCAACGTCGAGAAATCGCCACCCGTCTCTGGAGCAAGGAAGATGAGCGCCTGTTGTGCCTCCTGGGGCACTGTTACCGTGACGCCTTCGGCAAACTTCTTGTCCCAGGTCTTGAGTTCGGTGAACCAGTTGTCCGGCGGCGGGTTTGTGCTGCCACGCAGAAACGCCACAATCAGAATCATGTGGACAGACTGAGTCCGCGGCAGGTCCGCATGAATGGTGAGCTTATCGCCCGCCTGAAGATTCGGCACCATCGCAATAGGCAGCGATTGGTCGCCGCGCTGCACATGCACGTTGATGCTAGGGCCGGTCAAATCAAAACGGCTTGCCTGCCCCAGCGCCATGGAACATGACACCGCTACCGCTGCAAGATGCAGCGCAATGCGAACTCCCAGGCGAAATTTTCCTCTCAAGCGTTGCGACATCCCTTGGCTTTAGACGGCAAACGTTCCAGAAGCGTCGCTTGCTACGCTTCCACAGGTACTCTGATCAGGCAACAATACCTGTCCTTACATCGGTAACTTCCGATGAATCGGCTATTTCCTTGCCCAAAGCGGATGCTGGATCGCTGCCAAATGGCAGAAAAATGCGGAAGGTGGTGCCGCCGGGCCTTCCCTGGCGCGCTTTAAGGCTGCGCAACTGGATTTTGCCATGATGTCGATCCACGATCTCTTTGGAAACCCATAATCCCAAACCAGTTCCCGTGACTCCCTTGGTAGAGAAAAACGGCTCGAAGAGGTGTTGGATCGTTTCCTGATCCATTCCGCTTCCGGTATCCGCAATCGTGATCACGAGTCCCTTTGCTCCCGTTGCGCAATCCTTCGCCTCGGTTGTCCGAATGAGCAACCGTCCGCCAGCGGGCATGGCATCAATTGCATTTCCCAGCAGATTGACAATGACCTGCCGCACCTCTCCCTCATAGGCAAAGAGAGGCTGCTGGCTACGAAAACGCTTGGAAATCACGATGTTCTGGCGGCGGATACGCGATTCAAAGAGTGCCACCACGGTTTCAATCAACTCTGACGGTTCCGTATGCACAGGCCGGCTGGATTGACGATGAAAACGAAGTGTCTGCACGGTAATCTGCGCGACACGGTCAAGTTCCTTCTGAGCCATCTCCAGATAGGAGCGTCCCATCTCGTCCATCTGCGATTGCTGCACCAGATAAAGGCAGTTCGTAATGGCTGCGAGAGGATTATTGATCTCATGCGCGATGGACGCTGCCAGCCGTCCTGCCACGGCCAGCTTCTCTGTCCTTCGCAGGACCTCTTCACTCTTCTTCTGGTGGCGAAGATCTGCGATGAATACAGCAACTTCACGATTCTCTTCTGTTCCACCGCCACCTTCGCGGTCCAGAAAAGTAACTCCCACAAGCGTCTCCACCTGCTCCCCGGAGGCGGTCAGGCAAACAGACTCAAACGGCTCTTCGGCCTCGTCACCATTCAGCTCAGCGAACGACCTTTGCAGATCGGGGAAGATATCCATCAGGGCGATTCTGCCCGTCATCAGTTCTACTTCGTCGTATCCCAGCAGACGGATTGCAGAATCATTCGCGTAGGTAATGCGACCCGAACTCTGACCAATCAACAACCCCAGCGGCATGGCGTCCACCAAGCGGTGGAAACGCATCTCGGAAACTTCCAGAGCGCGTTCCGCAGCGACACGGGAACGACGAGCCGCCGCTTCGCGAAGTTCACGTTCGAGTACAGGCACCAGTCGCGCCAGATTCTGCTTTGTAACGTAATCCTGTGCGCCGCGCCGCATGGATTCCACAGCGGTCTCTTCCGAGATGGCGCCGGACATCATGACAAACGGCAGGTCAAACCCGCTCTGACGAACAAGGTTCAGCGCTTCCGGGCCGCTGAAGTTGGGAAGGTTGTAATCGGCAATGACAATATCCGGCGGATGCGCAGCGATGGCAACGGTCATCTCTGCCGCTGTTTCGACACGTGTCACCGATGGCGCAAATCCATTGCGCTTCAGAAAACGCTCCAACAACGCTGCGTCATCCTGGTTGTCTTCCACCAGCAACAGCGATATGGGCCGCGCCTCTAGCTCAGGGGTGGGCATTCGTTCAACACCAGCCAGTACATGCCAAGCTGACGGGTGGCCTCGGCAAAGTCTGTGAAGTTCACCGGCTTGCGAATGTAGCTGTTCACGCCCAGCTTGTAACTACGCACCACATCGCGCTCTTCATCGGAAGAGGTAAGAACAACGACGGGCAACATGCGCGTGGTCTCATCCTCGCGAATGCGACGCAACACCTCAAGCCCTTCTACCTTCGGCAGCTTCAGATCAAGCAACACAAGTTGAGGACGCACAGCCGCCGGCCCGAAGAGCGCATCCAGAGCTTCTTCGCCATCGCGCGCAACACGCACTTCATTCACGATGTTGCTCTTCTTGAGAGCGCGAATGGTAAGAAGCTCGTGATCGGGATCGTCTTCTACCAGGAGAATGGTACGGCTCGTATCGGGCATGGGTGTCATCCTAACGTAAACCAGAAGGTTGCGCCATCATCTACAGTACTGTCGGCCCAGATACGACCGTGATGACGCCGAACCACACGCGCTACCGTCGCCAAACCAATGCCGGAGCCTTTGAAATCCTTGTCACCATGTAAACGATTGAAGGCATTGAATAGTTTATCGGCATAGTGCATATCGAAACCGGCACCATTGTCGCGCACGCGCCATGCCTTCTTCTCTGCATCCCAACCGAAAGAAATCTCCGCGTGTTCTTTGCGCGAAGTAAACTTCACCGCATTTCCCAAAAGGTTTTCCAGCGCCACCTGCACCAGTTTTGGATCGGCCTGCGCTGTGGGTCCCGGCGTTACGGTAAACGCAATGTTCCGGCCTGGGTTTTCTTCTTTCAGCACACTGATGACGTTTTCTGCGATTTCTACCGGTGAAACGGTCTCCCGCACCAACTCTGCTCGTGTAATGCGCGAAAGCTGCAGCAGCGCATCAATCAACTGGCCCATGCGCTGCACGCCGGTGCGCACGCGACGGATGTAGTCTCTTCCCGTCTCGTCCACAACTTCGGAGTAATCTTCCATGAGGGCCAACGAGAAGCCGTCGATGGTTCGTAGCGGTGCTCGCAGATCATGCGACACAGAGTAGGAAAACGCCTCCAATTCCCTGTTGGTGCTTTCCAGTTCCGCAGTCCGGTCGAGTACACGCTGTTCCAGTTCTGCATTCAACACAAAGACTTCTTCTGCAGATCTTTCTGCTTCTGCCTTGGAACGGATCGCCTCTTCCTTTGCCTTTTCCGCAGCCAGGCGCTGCTCGCGTTCCTGCCCGAAATACCATGTGACCGAGCCGATCATCAGCAGGTCCAGGATGCAGGCAAGACCTATGGCAAACATTGTCCGCACGCCATCCTGATGCACTTCCATCGCACGGTTTGCCAGCAACTTGCGCTCTTCGTTTTCCATGGCGCTTAGCAACTGGCGCGCCCGACGCATCTCTGCCTCGCCCTCACCCGAATCGACTAACGCAACGGCAGCATCCAGCCCGGATGCTTTGCGCGCATTCAGCATGCCCTGCAGCAGTGCCATGCGACGCCCGACGACGCCACGCAGTGCATCCAGATTTTTCTGCTGCTCGGGGTTGTCCACCGTCAAATCACGGAAGATTTCTAACTGTTGCGGGAGCTCGGTCTGTGCTGTATGGAATGAAATCAGCATGGATTCCCGCTGCGGCGCCATCACATACCCACGCACAGAGCTTTCCGCATCCTCCAGAAGCTGCATTACGCGCTCCTCCTGGCCGATGACTTCCCAGGTATGCGCGAGCCATGCTTCGCTTTCCATCAGCGAGCGAAGCGCCGACACAGCAAACCACGTATTCAATCCAACGACGATGAGCGCTGCTAACAGCGCCAGGGGGACTATCGAACGGGACGACCGTGCAGGCATATTCCACACATTGTAACGGCGCAGACTCCCCTGAAGCGCTGACGTCGCTCTTCTTAAAAGCCAATGGCTTCCGAATTGCCAACATAATCTCGCATAAAAAGAAGGCCGCAGCATGGGAGCTGCGGCCTTGGGATGAGGGCACTACGGGTTTGCTTAGAAGTTCAGCTTCAAAGCGGCCTGCACGTTACGTGGCAGGTTCGCCTGTGAGGTGATCTGTCCGAAGTTCGAGGCACCATAGGTGGTGTTTGGCAGGCCAAACTGCACCTTGTTGAGCACATTGAACGCTTCCAGACGGAACTGCAGCTTGATGCTCTCGTGGATTGGGAAGTACTTGATCAGAGAGAGATCATCCTGGAAGGTCTTTACGCTACGCAGGTAGCCCGAGGAACGCGGAACATTGCCGAGTTGGAAAGACTGCGCTTGAGTGAAGCCACTCCAGTTGAAGTAACCGTCCTTATATCCGGCACCGGCAGTTCCGAGATGATTGCGGACGTCGCCGTGGTTGAGAGGATCAACACCCTGAACAAACATGGGTCGTGATCCGGAGAACGCAGGGCCACCGGTTTGCGTGATACCAAGAGCGGCGCCAGACTGCACGGCGATGATGGTGTTCAATCCCCATCCACCGATGATCTGATTGACCCATCCTGATGCGCCGCTGCCGAAACGCTGGCCACGGCCAAAGGGCAATGTGTAATTTGCGTTGGCAACCAGACGGTGCGGTACGTCCGTAGATGCAACGGACCACTCGTAGTCACGGATGTGGTAGCTGTTCTGGTAGTTCGGCGTGCCGTTTGCATTGAGGAAGCCAGCCGTGAGCGGAACAGCGTTCGTCATGCTCTTGGAGAACGTGTAGCTGACAGTTGCCGTCAGGTTTGGCGAAGGCTGCATCGTCACGAAGGCCTGTGCCGCGTTGAACTCTGCAGTACCACCGCCGTAGCCGCTGATGTTGAGCGAACCGTTCGCCATGCCGCTGTTGGTGGTGTATTGCGGGTAGGCCGCGAGCAGAGCTGCGCGCTGCACCGTCGGCGTGTTCAGGTTGCCAACGTTCGGCTGACCATAGAACGGATTCGCAACGCTCGCCTGCAGGTAATTAACGTAGTTCGTGTCGCCGACTGCGCCCCAGTACTTGTCACGCAAATCGTTGGGACGGATGTTCTGCGGCAGGTGAAGGCTGTGGCTGCCGACATAGTTCAAGTGGAGAACGATGCCGCGGGCGAGTTGCCGCTCCACACCGAGGTTCCACTGTTCGTTGTAAGACAGAGGCGTGTCATAGAGAACGCCGGTGACACTGGTTCCTGTGCCTACCTGCACTCCGTTTGCGGCTCCCTGAGGAAGCTGAACGCCGCTTGGGAACGGGTTGGCGATGGTGGTGGTGGGAACCTGCGTGCTGACGAACGTGGTTGCGGTGCTGATGGAGTAGCCCAGCGTGCTGGCGCTATAGAAGCGCTGGCTCGTAGGAAGATACAGGAGCGAGAAGCCAGAACGAATCACCGTCTTTGGCGTTACCTGCCAGGCCAAGCCGAAGCGCGGCGAGAACTTGGTGTAGCTTGTCTTCCACGTGCGGTTGGGATAGTTCACACCGAGAAAGCGTGCGCCACCAGTGAACGGCAGTGCTGCAGTGGAGAGCGGGTTCGCAACGTTCAGATCGAGATCGGCCCAGCGGTTCTGGCGCTCGCGATAGCCAGTTTCGATGTCCCACCGAATGCCCATATTCAGTGTCAGCGTTGGGAATACCTTCCAGTCATCCTGGAAGAAGGGTGCGTGGTACCAGGAGTCATACGCTGGCAGCACCTGGCGCTGGAGCGAAGCGCTGGAGAATGTGCCAAGCAGGAAGGCCGCAAGAGAGTCCACGTTGGCCTGATTGCCTGTTACCGAACCTGTCGAATTCGGCTTCGTCAGAGTCGAATCAAAGGTGAAGTTGCCTACGCCGTTACCGGCGCTCTGCTGGTGCTCCAGAATCAAACGTCCGTCATAGCCAAAGGTCAGAGTGTGCAGCCCGCGTTGCCATACAGCCGTGGAGTTGAGGAAGTGGCTGTAGTGTTCCCAACGATTGGTGTTGGTGGCATTCGACATGTTGGCATAGCCAACTCCGGTGGTGGTGTTGTTGATGGTGATGAACGGCAGGCCTTGTAGCTGCTGCTGCGAATCAAAGCTGGAGTTGAAGCCATACTTCGAAGCCTGAAAGCCCGTGTAGTTCTGCGGGATCTGGAAGTTCTTCTGGTATGCAAAACCGTAGTTCGTCTGCAGCACAAGAGACGGCGTTACGGTCCAGGTGTCACCTGCGGCGAAAAGATAAGCCGTAAGCGCCTGATTGATACCGCTGGGGCCGGTGGTTCCGTTAAAGAGATCGTTCTCGTGGTGATTGTTGACGTCGCGCGAGCCACGCACAAACACGCGCTGGTTTGCCGAGAAGTTGTGATCGACACGGAAGTTGAACTGATCTTCCTTGTCACTGGTGGCATACGAATAGCTGTAGTTGCTCGACAGACCTGCAGCATTCGGCATTGGAAGGAACTGCAACAGTTGCTGTGCGACGGGATTGATGGAGGTCACACCGTAACCTGCGGCGAAGCAGCCAGCAGCGTTGCAGCCCGCGGGCAGCGGCTGGCGCGTGGTGCCGTTGTTGCTGTACGGATCGTAAACCTGCCCTAAACCACCTTCGGTAAAGATGCCCTGCCGCTGTAATGCCGTGGGAACCGTCACCGTGTTGAAGACGTTGGTGGTGTTGCGGGTGGCTTCCCAGCCAAACGTGAAGAAGGTCTTGTCTTTGCCGTTGTAGATCTTCGGTAACCGGACGGGACCATTCACGAAAACACCGTACTGGTTGTAGCGATGAGGAAGACGGAAGTCCTTACGCGTGGGGATGGGATACACACCGGAACGCTTGGTGAAGAAGTTTGCGGCGTCCAGCTTGTCGTTACGGAAGTATTCGTAGGCGGTGCCGTGCAGCCCATTCGTACCGGACTTGGTAACGATGTTCAGGATGCCGCCGGATGTGCGACCGAACTGAGCCGAAGGCGTGGACGTGATGACCTTGAACTGATCCACAACTTCAACCGATGGGGTGAGAGCAGGCTGGCCCTGGCAGCACACGCTGATTGGCACGCCGTCCAGCAGGATGTCATTCGCCGCGCTGAGACCGCCGTTCGCTTCGAAGTTGTTAGTGGCCGCTGCCACGACTGCACCACGTGCCGTCGCTACGCCCGCGCCAAAGCTGCCTCCGGGGTTGATGCCCGGCGACAGTGCAGCCAAGCCATACGGGTTACGACCGTTCAGCGGAAGATCGCTGACCTGACGTGCGCCGACCGTGTAGCTGATGGTGGCATCGCTGGTCTCAAGGTCTGCCTGGCCTGCGGCCTGTACGTCCACAGTTTCCGAATTGCTGCCAATTTCCAGCGTCAGATCGATGGAAGCGGTCTGACCGACAGTGAGGGTCAGATTGCTGGTGGCTTTCTTGAAGCCGGGCTGCTCCACGCTGAGGGTGTACTTGCCCGTACCGAGCGCGGGGAAGGTGTAGATGCCCTCGCTGTTGGTTTGGGTCTTCAGGGTCAGGTTTGTGTCGGTCTTCAGCAGGAGTACCTGCGCGCCGGGGATGATGGCACCGCCCGAGTCCGTAAGACGACCGGTAATGGTGCCGTTTGCGATCTGGGCATACATCGGAACCGATGCACCAGCAAGGCAAGCCACCAGGGAGAGCTTGGATAGATGTTTCATTCAGGGGCCTCTTAAAAGGGGTTGAGTAAGGTGGCGAAATTCGCGTACGAAATTTCGTCGTTATCTACTAGGCCAGCGAGTGTTGTTGAGTGGGACAACAAACGTCCAGTTCCAGCCTGTTACGTAACTGTTACGGACGTTTGTTATCAACCACTTGAAACACTTTCCTATGGCTGGGGGTGAATGCGAGAGCTGGCGTGGTGGGCCTGCTGGTCCAGATGGAGGATCGTTCCGTCCTTGCGGAGGATGCTCTGAAGCTTGTCTACCGGTACCTGCTGGACGGGAATGTTGCCCTGAATGGCGAGTGCCGCTGTGACTCCGGCTGCCTGCCCGATCATCATGTACTGGGGTTCCATGCGGACCGATGAATAGGCCACATGGGAGGCTGAGAGGCACACCGGAACAAGGAGGTTAGTTACCTGTTCGGGCTTGGGCAGGATGGCGCGGAAGCTGATTTCGTAAGGCTGCACGGCCACCTGAACGTCACCTTCGTTGAACACCGAACCGTCAGGCATACTGACGCGCTGCACGTTGTGCGAGTCAGAGTTGTAGCTGCCCATGGCAATGGAGTCGGGCTTGGTGCGGTCGGTCTGAAGATCGGCCTGGTGCATGACGTAAACACCGGTCATGCGGCGACCTTCACGGATGTAAAGCTGGCGCGGCCAGCCGTCCGTGTCGGTGAACTCGTCCTTGGCGCGGCCCCACTTGTTGGTGTCGTCGCGGAGGGATTGAGGGACGGAGGGGTCGGTCGCGAGGAAGTAGAAGAAGTCCTGCGTGTACTTGACGTGCGCCTTCCAGATGGCCTGACGCTCGGCGTAGGTCGCATCGGGATAGGTCCAGCTCTTGCCGATGAAGTCAGTCGAGAACGGGCCGTTGTTATTGAAGTCACACTTGTCGTGATCGAAGCAGACCGGGTTGGTCACAGTGGCAAGGACTGGATCCTTGCCCGTATGTTCCTTATAGCTCTGGACATAGCGCGCGAGCAGAGCGAATTGCTTCGCATCGTACCCGGTGGGTTTGGTCCAGGGCATCTTGTTTGCGGGATCGTTCGTCAGGATCAGGCGGAAGTTATAGGCCTGCACCTTCTTGTCGCCGCTGCCCCCCTTGGCCAGTGGGCCAGCGTCAACGTACGGCAGGAGCTTGTGGGCATCGTCGTAAGGGCTGATCTTCCACAGGAACTGGTGTTTCGGTGTCTCCGGACGAACACCCGCGAGGCTTTCGCTGTAGACCTCTTCGCCTTCGCGACCGACCACGTAGCTGACGTGAGCTTCGGCCATGGCATCGCCTTCGTAGCTGCAATCAGCAAAGACCTTGCCTTCCCAACGCTTGCCGTCCTCAGTGACGAGAGCGGTGACCTGCTTGCCCTTCATCTCGACGCCGCCGTGCTCCTTGAGGCGTTCGCCGAGACGGACATCCACCTTTGCTTCTTTGAGCCAGCGGTTAAAGATGGCCTCGCCGACTTTAGGCTCCGAGAGGAAGTCGGTGGGGTGGTCAAGGTCGCCCTTGCCGTAGGTGCTTCCCGCTTCCTTATAAAACTCGCGGGTGTAGCCGCCGATGATGGGGAAATAGGCGTAGTCCGTGGCGGAGAGACCGCCGGTGACCATGCCGCCCAGGTGCTGTGTGGGCTCCAACAGAATGACGTGGAGGCCCTGCCTGGCGGCGGAGTAGGCCGTCATGACGCCGGACGCCGTTCCACCGTAGACCACCAGGTCAGCGGAGACAGGCTTTGGAGCAGGTGCCGCCGCAAAGGCAGATGCTGCAAGGGACAGGAGAAACGTGGGAACCAAAAACCGTGCGGATGCAATCATGGCTGTCCATACTGCCATCCAAAAGGTGCAATCGTGACGTTTCGAGGGGTATGTTACGGAAAAATTTCTTATGAAATCAGCAACTTACATACTCTTTGAGGGAGGCGCCTTGGTATAGGCGTGCATGGTGACGGGCCAACTGCGGAGAGGCGTATTGCCCTCCAGTTCCGTCATGGTGACCATCTCAAAGAACTTTGGCGAGCCATGTTTGCGCCACATATCTTCAATCGCGTTTGATCCGGCGTTGGAGGAGAGGAGCGAGACCATGCCGCTGGTGTCGCGCGATTCCAGCATTAGCACCTTAAGGCCGGGGGCACGACCGGGGAGGAGCGCGATGATGGATGGTTCCACATGGCGCACGGAGATTCCACCCAACGGGTTGTTTTGAAAGACGCGACGGTATGCCGCTTCCTCCCCCGGTTCCGGGTGAGTGTTGATGACACGCTCTTCTCCGGGGGTCATGACGAAGTTCATCGTATCCATGTACTCCTTCATGGGGCGGAGCGTGTTGTCGGTACCGAGCATGATGACATTCGCCTGCTCAAGGGAGAGTAGCGATGAGTCTCGGGTGACCTCGAAGGAGATTCGCTTCCCCTGACCAATGCGGTCGAGATAACGAGAGATCTGGATGCTGGCGAGCGTGTCCCATGTGACGGTATAAGACTGCTCAAGCCCCATAGGCCCCCATAGCTTTACCAACTCTTGCAGCTTGGGGTCGTCTTTAACCTCGTCGAAGGAGTTGACCTGAACTGAGCGCACCCGGAGTGATGGGCGTTCCTTGAAGCTGAAGAAGATCGGCGTGGGCAGGACGATCCGGACCGGGGCGTCGCCTTCCAGGAAAGCCTTCCAAAAGCTGTTGGGCTTGTCGGGCGGATGCAGAGCAGCAGCCTTCAACTGACGACTTTGCCAGATAGCGAATCCAGCAGTGGTAATCAACAGGACCGCCATCACAATGCAGGAGACGGTGAGCACATCGACCTTATGCGCACGGACCCAGGCCATGCCGGTTGGCGGTGGCTCGGGTTCGGCGACCGGAACTTCCACCTGCTCTTCCGGCGGAGCTGGCGGTTGCAACACCAACTGGTGCGTGCCGGTGGGAATGACCAGCAGTTCGTGTTCGCCGGTTTCGCTGTAATAGTCCTTCAGCTTGCGGCGCAGACGTGAGATGTGAACGCGGATGCTGGCGTCGGTATTTGGATCGAAGTGGCTGTTACGCCCGAGTGCCTCAGTGGCGATGGCGTATTCGCTGAGCGGAAGGTGACGATTGAGCCAGAGGTAGTGCAGCAATTTGCGCTGCGTTTCCGCGCGCATGAACTGCGGACTGTTCAGGACGCGATGGACCGCTTCCTCTACCGCCGGATCGATTTCCTGGTGCACGTCCGGTGGGGTTTCAACAGCCATAGCGGGGATTCTACCGAAGTGAAAATTCGACACACAAGCGCAGCGACATGCGGAGTGTCCGTCAACGTAAGAAAGGTGAGATTACCGCCCCGTTGTCATCTCGGAGAGGGTGAGGTGACGGCTGGCGTGCGATTCATCCGTAAGGAGAATCTGTTGACCGTTGGGGCTTGTGGAAAGGCCTGCGAAACGTGGCGGCAGTCGCTTTAGTTTTGCAAAGTTGATTGTGTTTCTTGTGGCCGGATCATACATGCGCAGCGATGTTTGCGTTGTGTCCAGAAACACTATGCCGCGTGGTGTGACTTCCCAATAGCCCCAGTATCCCGCTGCGGGTTCGGGCAGAACCTGCGTCTCGGGACCGCCTTGGATGGGTACGCGCCAGATGCCAGCTTCGCCGCCGCGCGCGAAGTACAGGAACCTACCATCAGGCGACTCCTGCGGAACAATGCCGTCTCCCGTAGTGATGGGTTGCGGCGAACCACCGTTACGATCGACGCGCCAAAGCTGCCAGCGTCCGCCGCGATTGGAGCGGAAGTAGACGGTGTTGTCGTCGTTGGACCAGCGCGGGGTGATGTCGTTGAAGTCGCCATTTGTGAGTTGGCGAGGCGAGCCACCCGTCGCGTGGATGGCGAAGATGTGGGAGTGACCGCCGGTCCGGGAGTCGAAGAGAACTTCATCGTGTTGATGTCCCCACGATGGGCTGCCTGTCAGCGGACCGTTGCCGTGGGTCAAGGGATGCGCACCCGTGCCGTCGACTGCGGCCATCCAGATTTCCTGGAAGCCGGACCGCTGGGATTGGAAGGCGAACCGGAGTCCGTCGCGTGCGAAGGATGGCGCGGAGTCTTCCTGGGTGGAAGAAAGGAGTTGGCGGGAGACGCCTTCCGCGCCACGCGTTACGGAGATGATGCTCCAGATGGCTGAGCCCTGCGTGTAGGCCACACGAAGGATGTTTCCGGAGCGCGACACGGTGGGTTGTGCAGCGTCTTCTGTGCCGATGGGCATGCGGGCCGGCGTTCCTCCGCGCAGGAAGACACGCCACAGAGCACTCTTGCCGCCGCGGTTTGAGGAGAAGACTATGGATTTGCCGTCCGGGAACCATGCCAGGCTGTCAATACCGGCGCTATCGTGCGTGATCTGGTGGACGGGACCGCCGGTGGCGGCGATCCAATAGAGGTCTCGCACGGCCGTTTCGCTGGCGCGGGAGAAGGCGATGCGTTTGCCATCGGGCGAAAATGCCGGGGTCAGGTCGCCTTCCCAGCCGTCGGGTGGGGTCGTAAGTATCTGTGACTGGAGCGTTTTCAGGTTGAGTAAGACGATGGACGATGATGGATTGCTTCCGGCGTGGTCAGGAAAAGCGAGTGACTCACCATCGGGCGACCAGGTGAGTGCTCCCTGTTCCCACTGCGAAGCGGATTGGGGAACGAAGACCTTGCGCGAGGCGCGGGTCTGAACATCCACCAGGTAGATGCCCATGCCTTCGGCGGAATTCGAAAGGTACGCGATGTGGGTTCCGTCAGAAGACCAGGTGGGGCTGAAGTCGTCGCCGGGGCCGGAGGTTACGGGCGCGGAGCTCTCTGCCGTAATGGACTTTATATATATATGTTGCGGGCCACCGTTTTCAGGAACGGCAACGTAGGCGACGGTCTTGCCATCCGGCGAAAAGGCTGGCTGTAGCTGTTCGCCGTCGCGGCTGGTGAATGGCAACGTCTTCAGGACGGTTTCGTGCGGGGCCGACCACAGGAAATGCCACACAGCCAACGCCACGACTGCAAGGACGACGATTGCGAGCCCCGCAAGAACTGCCGGGTGCAACATGATCTGTCGATCCTGCTTCTGGACGAGCGGCCCGGATGGGCTGACGGTAGGAACTTCGACGCTGACAGAAGCGGGTGTCGGAGATGTCTCAACCGGCTCCTCAGCCGGCTCGGCTGGCAGTTCATGGATGGGGGCCAGCAGACGGTAACCTACCTTCGGCACCGTCTGGATGAAGTGCGGCATGGTCGCGTCATCCTGCGTCACGCGACGGAGCACAGAGATGCAGCGGGTCAGCACATCGTCGCTGACGAAGGTGCCCGGCCAGACAGCGGCGATCAGGTCTTCCTTGGTGACGACGTGGTTCGGATGCTCCGCTAAGGCGAGCAGCACCTTCATCACTTTGGGCTCGAGGTGCTTCTCCTGGTCGTCTTTCCGCAGGCAATTCAGCTCCGGTTCCACGATCCAATCGCCTGCCTGAAATGGCGCTCTGGGGTCTGTACTCAACGCGACGCGCCTACAGTCTGGTCAATCAAATGATTGATGATGAATGACTTGTTAACCATCAGAAAAACCTCAGTGAACTCTCGGCACCATCTCAGGACAATCGTTAGTTCGCGTCCATACCGTGTGGAGCGTTCGGAAAAAGCAGTTGAAAGCAGGTAGCAGAACCGTGACATCTTTTCGATCCAAATTTTTGTTGGCCAGTAATCCCATCTTTCAAGGACCGCTTAGCCGGCTCTGCCCCATTCCGGTGGCATGTGTTCTGGCGCTTGGCGCGGTCTCGACGGCGGGCGCTCAGGTCACGTCGGGCACCATTTTGGGCTCTGTACAGGATACAACCGGTGCACTGATCCCCGATGCCACCGTGAAGGCCGATGCGCCCGCTTTGGGCGTTAGCCGCACAGTCACTTCCACCGGAAACGGCACCTTCTCCATCCCAAACCTGCCCGCGGGAACGTACACCATCACCGTGACGCGTACCGGCTTCCAGCAGTTGAAGAAGGATGGCGTGATCCTGAACTCCGCCGACCGTCTGAACGCCGGAGCCTTCCAGCTTCAGGTGGGTACGGAAAGCACGACGGTCAGCGTTACGGCCGAAACCGGTCAGATGCAGATCCAGGCGAACTCCGGCGAGCGTAGCGATCTGATCACCGGCAAGCAGTTGAACGACATCGCTCTGAACGGGCGAAACGTTCTCGACATCGTCCGCGTGATTCCCGGCGTGTCCGGCACGGGCAGCTTCGGTGTTTCCGGCACCGGTGGTCTGGACAGCTACAGCATCAACGGCACCCGCGCTAACCAGCACGAGTTCACCCTGGACGGCGCCAGCAACGTGGACACCGGCAACAACGGCGGCACGCAGGTCACGCTGAACACCGACGCCATTGCTGAAGTGAAAGTGCTGACAAGCAACTACCAGGCCGAGTTCGGCAAGGCGGGCGGCGGCTCCATCGTGGTGACCAGCCGCGGCGGCACCAACGACATTCACGGTAATGTGCACATCTTCCATCGCAACGAAGGCATGGACGCGCGTTCGTGGATTGAGAACCATAACAAGACGCCGCAGCAGCTATACCGCTACAACACCGTGGGCGCGCAGATTGGCGGACCGATCAAGAAGGACAAACTGTTCTACTTCTTCTCGACCGAGTGGTATCGCCAGCTGATTCCCGGCAGCGTGAACCAGTACCGCGTGCCGACCGCGTTGGAACGCAATGGCGACTTCAGCCAGAGCCGCGACTCCAACAACAACCTGATCACTGTTTACAACCCAAACACGGGGCTGCCGTTTGCGAACAACACGGTTACTCCATCGCAGTTGACGACAGCGCAGGCAACAAACTTTGCGCAGATTCAGCGCATTCTGAATCTGTATCCTCTGCCGAACGTAACGGGCCAGTCCACGTATAACCGGCAGGACCCTCTTAGCTACTCGCACCCACGTACTGAGTACGTTGGTCGTATCGACTGGCAGATCACGCCGAACGAGCGTTTGTTCGCGCGTTACATCAACAACCAGGACAGCAGCACAGGCCCATTCAACAGCTTTGGCAGCCTGAACTGCTCCAGCAACCTGCAGTTTGCGGGCGGCTGCTCCAACCGTCAACCCGGCTGGAACCTGGCTGTCGATCTGACCAGCACACTTTCGCCGACCATTGTGAACGAAGTCAGCGTTGGTCCCAGCGTCTATCGCTCTGAAACGCAGGGCGTGAACGGCAATATCTCAGTTGGTGCGAACAACATCAACCTGCCACTGCTGTACCCTGTCACTTCGGATACGTCGATCCCGGACTTCTCCTACACGGGCAATGGACAGAACTACCCGAGCAGCTACCTTGGCGCTACGCCGTGGCACCAGGCCAACACGACCATCAACGCGAATGACAACCTGACCTGGACACTGAAGAACCACACCATGAAGTTTGGCGTGTTCTACCAGCGTTCGCGTAAGGACCAGATTGCGTGGGGCAATGCAAACGGTCAGTTCAACTTCAATGCCTGCTCCACATCACCTACAGGCTGCTTGAATGGTTCGACCAGCAACAGCAATCAGGGTTCGCCGTTTGCCAGCGCACTGGCTGGTGCATTCACGAGCTTTGATCAGTCATCTTCGCGTCCTACGGGCTACTTCCGCTACAACCAGCTTGAGTTCTACGCACAGGACACGTGGGTGATCAGCCCTCGCCTGACGCTGGACTATGGCATGCGTTTTGCATGGATTCCTCCGCAGTTCGATGCGAAGAATCAGATCGCACTGTTTACTCCTTCGGCTTACAACGCAGCGAACGCGGTGACCATTGATCCGACAAGCGGCGCTATTGTTGGCAACGGCGGCAATCGCTTGAATGGCATGACCTACTCCGCGAATGGCACACTGCCCAAGGGCGGATGGAATGGCCGTGGCATTCAGTATGAGCCGCGCGTTGGTTTCAGCTATGACTTGTTCAACGACCGCAAGGGTGTTCTACGTGGCGGCTTCGGCATCTCGCATGATCGTTCGCAGGGCAACCTGGTGTTCAACACGGTGTTCGGTAATCCCGCGCTGGTGAGGACGCCAACGATCAACAACGCGAACATCACCAACATCGCTACTGCAGCGCAATCGAACCCTGGTGTGCTGAGCGGTATCTATGGCGCAGACATCACAGGCCAGGTACCGACGACGTACAGTTTCTCACTGGGCATTCAGCGTGAAGTGGCTTCTGGCACAACGCTGGATATTGCCTACGTGGGAACACAGTCGCGCCACCAGGTAACCGCACGAGATCTGAACCAGATTCCGTATGGCACTACCTTTACCAAGGCAGCACAAGACCCGAGCCAGTATGCTGGCGGTGTTGTGCCCAATGTGGAACCGAACCTGCCACCGGAATATGCCGCTGCAGGTTATTCCTTCGCCGGTGACAAAGCATACAACCAGAACTATCTTGCACCGTACAAGGGTTATGACCAGCTTGAGTACTACAAGTTCGACGGTACGGCTGGATATAACTCGCTGCAGGTGTCGGTACAGCGCCGCTTCTCGCGCGGTCTGACCTTCGGCGGAACCTATACGTGGTCCAAGGCAATGACGACCTCCACGGCAGACGAAACGTTCGTGGATAAGTTCAACCCGAAGCTGTACAGCTATGGACCTGCGGGCTTCGATCGTCGCAACATTGGCGCCATTAACTACGTGTACGACCTGCCCAAGTTCACGCAACACTTTGGTGGACCGCGCTGGCTGGAATACGTTACGGATGGCTACCAGATCAGTGGTCTGGCGAACTTCCAGAGCGGCAACCCCGTGCGCAATGCACTGTGGTCGCCTGCGAATGTGATCACTGGTGGTCGTCAGTGGAGCAAGACTCCTCCGGCTTACGTAGGAGTGGATGCGCGAGGCAACCTGGTACTGCCGACTATCGGTCAGCCGTCGCAGGGCGCACCGGGCAGCATTCGCAACGACGCTCTCGTCACGTGGGATAACTCGATCTTCAAGAACTTCCCGCTGGGCAAGGGCGACAAGGGTCGTTACATCCAGTTGCGCGGCGAGTTCTTCAACATCCTGAACCACACCAACATCAGCAGCCGCGATTACAGTGCGAACCTAACGCTGCCGTCGTATAACAGCAGCACCAACACCTACACGCCGCTGTCCATCACGAAGAGCAACTCGTGGGGCACGCCCACCGCAGTCCGCAGCCCAAGCGGACCGGGTGGACCGCGCGTGATCCAGCTTGCGGCTAAGGTCTACTTCTAAACCAATCACTTTTCCCATGTGGGCTGGCCATAACATTCGGCCAGCCCATACTTTCTTGCACTACCATTTCCTCACCCAATCAAAGGATGTCTGCGTGATTCCCTACCGCCTCTTGGTGATGTGTTCTTCGTCCCTGCTTCTCTCCGTCGCTTCTGCACAGACGGTTCACGGTGTTCAGACATCCGTTGATCTTAGTAAGACACTTGCTCCACTTCCCGCTGCCAAGTTCGCAAACTCCGCTGCAAAATCTGACGTGACCATTACCGTCGATGAGACGAAGCGTTTCCAGACGATGGATGGTTTCGGTGCAGCCTTTGTCGAAGGCTCCGCCTATCTCTTGCAACACGAACTAACACCGCAGCAGCGCAGCGACGTGATGACACGTCTGTTCGATCCGAAGCGTGGCATTGGTCTGAGCGCAATGCGTCTTCCCATTGCAAGCACCGACCTTTCGCGCGCGCATTACAGCTATGACGACATGCCCGAAGGTGAGAGCGATCCGGAGATGCAGCACTTCTCCGTAGAGAAGGACCGTGCTGATGTTTTCCCCACTGTGCGTGAAGCGTTGAAACTGAATCCACGCATGACATTGATCGCTTCACCGTGGAGCATGCCTGCGTGGATGAAGACAAAGCCCACGATGAATGGCGGCGCATTGCGTGAAGATGCAGAGCCTGCGTTTGCGAAGTATCTTGTGCGTTCGCTACAGGCATTTGCGAAGGAAGGCATTACACCGCAATATCTGACGATCCAGAATGAACCGTTGAATGAAACGAAAAACTATCCCGGCACATTGTTGCTGGCAGATCAGGCAGCGCGTTTCATCGGTAAAGATCTCGGCCCCGCTCTGCGTACAGCAGGCCTGAAAACACAAGTGCTCGCGTATGACCACAACTGGGATCATCCGGAATATCCGCTCAGTGTTATTGCTGATCCAACTGCGCGTCCTTACATGGCTGGTTCTGCAATGCATTGCTACGGTGGTAACGCTGACGTGCAGGACGACATGCACGCCAAGAATCCGCAGATGGGCATCTGGATGACAGAGTGCTCTGGCGGCACATGGCAAAAAGAAGCGCCACTAGCGGTCACGGCTCACCTTGTTATTTCATCCACGCAGCACTGGGCAAAAGCCGTAACGCTCTGGGGCATTGCGCTTGATCCGAAGGGCAATCCACATGCAGGTGGATGTGGAACTTGCCGCGGCCTGCTGACGATTGATGAAACGCAGAAGCCATCCGCCATTACATGGAACGGCGACTTCTATGCGTTGGCGCACGCCAGCAAGTTTGTGCATCCTGGTGCGGTGCACATTGCATCCTCTACGACAACAAACGGCGTGGATCAAGTGGCGTTTCAAGACGCTGATGGAACCATCGCTTTGATTGCATTCAACGATACGGCTGAGGCG
The DNA here is from genome assembly GCF_036877645.1 of Terriglobus sp. ADX1. Taxonomy (NCBI): domain Bacteria; kingdom Pseudomonadati; phylum Acidobacteriota; class Terriglobia; order Terriglobales; family Acidobacteriaceae; genus Terriglobus; species Terriglobus sp. ADX1. The sequence goes on along the minus strand of NZ_JAEDXV010000001.1, from coordinate 382,429 downwards.
AAGACCGTGGATGTGCAGTGGCATGCACGCACTGTGCATCTCTCACTTCCCGCAACCTCGTTGGTTACTTACACGTGGAAAGCGACGCGTTAACGATCGATCTGGATACATGACGCACAATGCCCTGCCATCGCGGATGGCAGGGCATTTTTCTATACGCTTACGACTCAATGCCTTTGTCTTCAGCAGTGCTTGGCATTCGGGTTGTCGAAGGTATCGATATTGTCCGCATCGCTACGATCAATGCAGGCAAAATCTTTTTCAATCGTGATCTGCAACATCTCACCGCCGTAGACTGCCTGTTCGGAATATAAACCCACGGCGATGTTGTCCTGGGACCACGCAACAATATCTTCCGTGGGCGCAGTGATTCGGATGGAAAGCCCATCCTGCTCCGCTGCGATCGCCTTGTAATGAATACCGTGTTCAATCGAGTAGGACAATCGACCAGCAGGATTGGTGGCACTCAGCAGTGTGTGCGATTCGATTCTTCCTTCCTCCGCCAACGTTTGGACTTCCGTCCGCAGCAAGCGGAAACGTATGGAATTATCTTTGATTCTCAATTTCATACGACGCAACACACTCCTAAAGATGCTTTTGGAATTTGTAATTCAACTCAAAGTAGCCGTAGTTCGAATCGCGATTGCGAGGATAGATCGCCGCGATCACCGTCTTCCCATAAGCATGAGCATAATAGGCCGACAGCGATACTTGAGGCGTGATGGCATAATCCGCACTCATGTCGAAGATCGAAGAGAAGCTGGCACTTCCATTGGAAGGACGTCCCGTATAGCCAAACACTTTGTTATCAAACGCTCCCCCTCCCTGATACCAGAAGTCCTGCTTTGAGGTGAGTTGCAGGAAATGCAAGTCACTCCGCACTTCTACCTTCTTATTCGGATTATCGATCAACTGCACAAAGGTATCCGTGGAATTCATCAGGTTGTAGAACGGATAGCGCGCGTACACACGCGGCGTTGGCAAAATTTGGAAGAAAGTATTGTGCTTCCCATCATTTGGATTATTGTCGCCAGTGGAGCGAAGGTATCCTCCGCGAAGCCATGGCGTCGAGGCTACAGTGTTGAGCTTCATGCCCCCTTCTACTGCGATTGCACCTGCGGAGTGATCCAGGACGCCCCAACGTCCGCCTTGCCCAGCTCCCCACAACACAAAATCAACGGTAGTCTTACCGACAGGAAGCGCAGCGACAATATCACCGCCGTATGTACCAATGCGAATGTTTGAGTGATCCAAGGCTCTTGCTGCAGCCGTGCGATTATCTGTTTTTGTAAGCCCAGTACGACCATCGTGATATCCAATACCAAAGCCACGAATCAGCATATGTTGATTGATATAGCGAGAATACGAAAGGTACTGGATATCAACGTTAAGCTCGGGGTTGGCGTTCATATTGAAGACGCCTTGCGTTGCGCGACCTGCCATCGCGGTTACATCCCAGGATGATCCGCCAAACTTCACATCCGCTCCATCAAACGATCGCTGTCCATTGGAGAAACCAAAGTTTCCTACAAGGCGCTGAAGAACACGATTCGTTTGTAGCCAGCGGAGTGATGCATCCCTTGCTGGCATCTCTTGTCCTTCAAAGAATTCGAAACGTCCGATGCGCGCTGTGCTTGCATCCTCGCGGAAGTGATAACGAAGGAATCCCTGACGGAACGACGCGGCCGCGGGATAGGCGTTGTTACTGTTCGCGGCATAATACGTGCCCCCCAGACCAAGTTGGCCTTGAGCGGCAACCGGTGAAACTGCATCCGTTGGAAGAGCCAGCTCAGCGCTCTGTCCAAGATCCAACATGTAGTCAAACTTACGTATTCGTTGCGTTAAGGAAAGACGCAAGAGTGAATCCTGGTACCCATACACTTCAGCATTTGGAGTCGCAGCAAACCACTGCGTAGCATTCGTACGTTCGCGAATGGCTAGGGTAACCACTGGTCGATTTGGTGCCGGTGAAGGAGCCTGAGAAAACAAAGAGGGAGCGATGCTCGCAATCGCGAGCAAGAGGAGGAACTTCTTCATGAGTGTCTCCTGAAAAGTCTCGCGTCTATCTCAAATATGGTTAGGCTTGCGCCTCTCAATGCAGTCAGAGTGTCGTCACTAGGCAGCGACAGCTGAACTCGTTGCTCCAATGGCTTCGGCATCCACAGTGGCAGGAGCAATCGCTCTTCCTCCAACTCCCACCCAGCTCTTCGTCCATTTGCGAGCGACAAATCTCATTACGACCAACACCAAAAAGGCGAAGATGGCATAGACCGCAAAACCAGCAGAAAAGGAACCGGTCTTCTGTTTCGAGATTCCAAGCACATTGGGAAGAATGCTGCCACCGAGAGCACCAATCTCGCCGATCATGCCACCAGCAATTGCTGTCGTTAACGGCCAACGCAGAGGAACAAGCTGGAATGTGGCACCATTGCCCGCACCCAATGCTGCGAAGCACACCATAAAGAGAAACGTGGTTACAGCAAGTGAAGGAGATGTTGTAAGGCCAAAGATCCCTGCGATGGCGACCAGAAATACAACCGAGAGCGTGGTGATTCCGCCGATCTTATCGGAGAGCCAGCCACCAAGTACACGTGTCGCGCTTCCCAACAACGTTGCCATCATGGTCAACGTGCCGGCCTGTGTCTTTGCAATGTGAAATTGCGAAACAAACAGTGATGGCAAGAATGTGGCGAGCCCCAGGAAACCACCGAAGGTAATGATGTAAATGAGATTGAAGTACCAGCCATCGGCTTCTACGAGACATTTCAGATGTTGTCCCAGCGTCTGATGCTCCGTGTCTGGTGGTTCCTTGGCAAAGAAGATCATGGTCAGTAGCGGCAACAGCATGAACAATGCAGCAACACCGTACACGTGCGACCATCCGTAGACCTTGGCAAGACGAGGGGCAAAGAATGCGGCCAGAGCGGTTCCGCTATTACCAGCTCCAGCAATGCCCATCGCAAGGCCTTTGTATTCTTTGGGAAACCAGCCGGCACCAAGGGAAAGGGCTACGCCGAAGCTGGCGCCTGCCGTTCCAAGCAACACGCCCATCGCAAGTACATTCGAGAAGGTGTGTACGAAGAAGAACCCATACATCAAAGCCGCGATGATGGTGAGCATCTCAATAATGGCTGCACTCTTACGTCCGATATATTGGCTAAGAATTCCCAGAGGAAAGCGCATCAATGCACCTGCCATAGTGGGGATCGATATCATCAGTCCCGTCTGCGCGGGAGAGAGATGAAATTGCTCCGTAATGAAAGGGCCCATTGCTCCATTCAGCACCCATACGGCAAAGCTGAAATCGAAGTACAAGAAGGCTGCGAAGAGTGTAGGCGGATGTCCGGAACGTAAGAACGCTTTTGCGCTTGCCATGTTGTGGCTCCTAAGTCGAAGTGAGTTTGCTGTTTAAACTGCGCTTGCGGCTTGTGTTGCGGAGCGAACGTCATGGTTCGGCTCTTTACTGCGGATGGTGCACTCGCGGCGATCATGGCCGCGAGGATCTTAGCGGCTGCGTTCTACACGCACAGCACACTGCTTGAAGTTTGGCTCTCGGCTAATGGGATCAAATGCTCCCAACGTAACGAGATTCGAGTTCTGCTCGGCAAAGTGAAACGGCATGAAGACCTGTCCCGGTGCAACGATGCCAGTAATACGAAGCTCAATGCCTTCGACGCGAGCGCGGCGCGAGACAAGTGTGATCCTGTCATGCTGGCGTAACGAGAGCCTGTCTGCATCAACGGGATTCATTTCCAGCCATGCATTTGGAACCATTCTGTCCAACTGAGGAACCGCTCCAGTTTTTGTCCGCGTATGCCAATGCTCTACCGTGCGGCCAGTGTTCAGAATGAAGTCAAACTCTTTGTCCGGCTGCTCCGTGAAAGGTAAGCATGGAACGCAATGCAATTTAGCCCGTCCACCTTCATAGGGAAAGACGCCATCCCGATACAGACTTGAGCCACCCCATTGAACACCGCCCTGCTCTTCGAGCTGTTTCCATGTGAAGTTGCTGTAGTCGCACAACCGGCCTGCGGAAACACGCTGCCACTCCAGCCACGCATCATGTGATGAAGTCCAGCCAGGGAATAACTTTTCTTTAACACCGAGCCTCTCTGCGATAGAGAGGAATATTCGGAAATCTGAACGGGCCTCTCCAGGCGGTGCAACGAATGCATTTACCTTGCTGACGCGTCGTTCCGAATTTGTGTAGGTTCCTTCCTTCTCTCCCCAAATCGCTGCGGGTAGAACAAGATCGGCATAGTCCATGGTTGGTGTTGGAAAGAAGCCATCCTGAACCACAACGAATTCCGCGGTAGACAAGGCCTGCGTCAACAGCTTCACGTTCGGGAAACTTACAACTGGATTGGTTGCGATAAACCAGAGAGCACGAATGCGCTTGTCGAGTGCAGCCTCAATGATGTCTGGATAAGCGAGTCCGCGCGATTGCGGCAACTCTGCTTCGTCAATACCCCATATTGCTGCCAGTTCCTCACGGTCCTTGGGGCTATCAAATTTGCGATACCCAGGCATGCCTGAGGTAAAGCCACTCTCGCGTGTCCCCATGGCATTGCACTGCCCCGTAATGGAAAAAGGAGCAGACCCTAGTTGCCCGATCTTGCCTGTGAGCAGAGCGAGATTGTTGATGGCCGTAACGGTTACGGCTCCTTGCGTCGAATGGTTCACTCCCATCGTCCATCCGATGAAGGCAGACGAGGATTTCCCGTAAAGAAAAGCTACATACTCAATTGTCTCCACGGGGAGTCCCGTGGTGAATGAAACAGCATCTGGAGTGAATTCAGAAACAAAATTCTGAAATTCGTCTAGACCTTCTGTGTGTTGCTTCAGGAAGCTCGCATCGATCATGCCATCACGCAAAAGGATGTGAGCGATGCCATTCAACAATGCAATGTCTGAACGAGGTTTTACCGGAAGATGAATGTCCGCCATCATTGCAGTCTTGGTGACGCGGGGATCAGCAACGATGAGAACCTGACCTGGCTTCTTGCGCAGACGATTGCAGAGGATGGGGTGGTTGTCGGCAATATTTGAGCCTACTAACAGAACAACATCCGCGTTCTCCATATCAGCATAAGAGCCAGGAGGACCGTCAGAGCCAAAGCTCAGTTTGTAGCCTGAGACTGCGGATGCCATGCACAAAGTGGTATTGCCGTCGTAATTTCGGCTGCGGAAGCCAAGCTGCACTAGCTTGCCGAGCGTAAAGAACTCTTCGGTAAGTAGCTGGCCTGTTCCGATTACGCCAAGTGTATTGGAGCCATGGTCCTGCTGGAGTGCTGTGATACGCGTCACCATCACGTCCAAAGCTTCTTCCCACGTTATCGACTCAAACGGCGAAATCCGCCCGCCTCGACGCAGTAGCGGCGAACGTGCGCGCCCCGGCGTATCAATCATCTGGTGCTCACTCAGTCCTTTGGGACAAAGCTTACCCAGATTTACGGGATGATCTGGATTACCACGCACCGCTACTGCTTTCCCATCGCGCGTACCGACCAACATGCCGCAGCCAACGGAGCAATAACCGCATGTTGTCTTTGTCCACTTATCAGCAATCCTGGATTCCGATATATGGCCATAGATCGGGTCTTGCCCATAGGCATACTTACTGTTCGCAATATCGAGCCCTAAGGCCCTCTTCAGCCGTCTCGTAATGGTCATGCGGCCTCCGCATGATTACCGATAAAGCTCAAGCCCATGCTGAGCGGCACAACGGAAACGAAGAAGAGATATCTTCCGATTACAACGGTTACGAAACCTGCAAACAGTGCAAGCCACGGTAGCGGGGCATACGTAAAAAGAACAGCCGCACCTGCACTTAGGAATGCCAGTGCTACGCGATAGAACAATTGTTCCCCGCGCAGCAGGTTATAGCTGGCGCGCTGCTCGAACACAATCGCGTGGCGAAGTCGAATCATTCGAACAAGCTGATTCACGCTCCATAGCGATGCGAATATCAACACGAAATTTCGGTAAAGAGCATATCCAGGAGCGATTACGTCTGCCACCAAGCTTCCAAGCAAAGCTGCGGAAGCGAGGAAATCAATCGGAGTATGGACCGTGTTCCATGCAGGTCGCGCCTTCACCAGATAGAGAGCGGCACTTGCAAGCGTGCCACATAATCCAAACAAGATGCTGGCATACGCAATGGGTACAACTGCCCACTGCAATTGTGGAAGTCGTGCAGAAATTGCACAGGCGGTAACACTACTGTAGAAGAGGCCAAAGAGCAGAACTTCGCGACTGAGCCACGAACGCCGCCACATGCGAAGTGCGCGCCATGCATAAGCGGGACGACCAAGATGAAACACAGACACATTTAACGCAAAGGTTGTAAGCAACCAAAGCAACGTGAGGATGTTCGCCGTTAGTTGATGCGCAACCGTTGTGACAGCAAGTGCTCCAAAGGAAGCCTGCATCACCGTTGTCATTGCGATCAAGGAAGGATGTGCATGCTCCAGATGAAACGCCCCGGTGTCCACGCGCTCCAACCAGGAGGATGAGCGCTCAGGCAATGTAATGCGTGTTGTCGAGATTGTTTGTCCAGCCGCGGGCATTCCGGGAGATTCCGCGGTATGAAAATCCCTCTGCCATTCCTGCTTATTCACAATTTCAATCTGAATTGCGTTTTCTGGACAAGCGTTCACGCAAGCAGGCTCGCGCCCGTCAAGCAAACGGCCACGGCACATGTCGCATTTCCCTACGACTCCACGTTCCGCATTGAACTGGGGAACGCTATAAGGACAGTTCCACACACAATATTGGCAACCGATACATGCATCTGCAGAATGAAGGACGATTCCCGTAAGTGGGTCTTTTGTGTATGCATTCACCGGGCAGCCGCAAAGGCAATCCGCGCTAAGACAATGGTTACAGCCCATGGAAAGATACGTGCGCTGCGTATCGGGATACACGCCACCTTCGAGTTCGCCGACACGTCGCCACTGAATATGTGCCGGATTGCCATTCTGCTCGTTGCACGCAATTTCGCACGATCTACAACCGATGCACTTCGTCATATCGAAGTGAAAGCGATATTGTTCACCAGCCTCCAGCGGACGCGACGGGATAAGGGCCTGTGCCAGTGTGGGTGACGCTCCATTTGCAACGAGCGTCATCCGCACCAGATCGGCGCTGTCTGCTTCCATCGCGAGTTCCTGAAGAGGTAGAGACATAGGCGTTAGTACACGTCCCGGTGATAACGATGTTGTTCATGCAACGCAGAGACATAATCCTGCGCTGCCTCTGCAGTAAGGCTGCCATGAGTTTCCACGATGCGATGTAGTGCAACGTCTACATCTTTCGCCATGCGACTTGCATCACCACACACGTAGACGGATGCACCGTCGTTCAGCCAACGGAATAACTCCGCGCCGGATTCGAGCATGCGATCCTGAACGTATACCTTGTGCTCTTGATCCCGAGAAAACGCAGTGTCAAAGCGCGTGAGATGACCATCGTCAACGAAAGACTTCATCTCGCAGCAGTAAAGAAAGTCTGTCTTAGCGCTGCGCTCGCCGAAGAACAACCAGTTGCGTCCCGTATGTCCCAGCGCGCGGCGCTCATGCAAAAATGCACGGAAGGGTGCTACTCCGGTTCCGGGGCCAATCATGATGATGGGAGCCATGGAATCGACAGGTAGGCGAAAACGCTTGTTCGGCTGCAGATAGATTGGCACTCGTGCACCAACCTCCATCCTTTTTCCGAGCATGGTGGAAGCTACGCCTCCACGTTCACGTCCATGTGCGGTGTAACTTACGACTCCAATCGTGCAGTGGAGTTCGCGGCCATGTGCGCTGGGGCTGGATGAGATGGAATAGAGCCTGGGTGCGAGTCGAGGCAGAAGTTCTACTAACTCCTCCGCATTTGAAAGAACGCCCGGATAAGCATGGAGCAGGTCAATCAGACCTCGTCCATGCAGGTAGGTTTCCAATTCTCCTGCTTCCGATGTAAGAAGCGAAGAGAGTGTTTGACATTGTGCTTTCTCTGCAAACCTCTGAACGACTTTGCGCGTTAGCTTCGTTATCTGCAGATGGTGACGCAGAAACTCTTCTACAGAGAGCGGTTCTGACTTGGGCAAACTGGCGGTATCAGTCGCAGAAAATGACAAAAGAGTGAGTATCTCATCCACAAGCGCAGGATCATTCTGTGCCAGGACGCCACATGCATCACCAGCTTCGTACTGCAGTTCCGCATCGGTAAGGTCAAAACCGACGTGCACCGTCTGCTTGCTCGATGAAGGATGGGTCAGCAATTTCTTGTCGACCAGCTGCGCATGATAAGGGTTTTCGCGCGTGTGTTTCTGAACTACCGCCGCCGATAAATCAGCAGCTACAGCAGGATCATTCGCGGTCTTGCTAGGTTCAGATAAAGATCGCAACAACTGGCCGCTCCATGCGCCGAATGACGTATCCACATCCACGTCACTCTCCATGCGTCCGATCAGGCGTGAAGCACCCAAAGCCATTAGACGTTCATCCAGTTCGATACCAAACCTGCAGAAATACTCATAGGTTCGATCGCCAAGACAAAAGACGCTGTAACGAAGTTTGTCTATCCGAGGTGCAGTGTCTGCAAGAAGTGCCTCTCGGAATGAGCATGCGGAATCGGGAGCTTCACCGTCGCCGTATGTACTTGCAAAGAAGAGCGCATATTCCTCTTGTGCGAGAGCAGACAGCGCAATCCCTTCCACGGATTGTGCGGTTGCGGAATGACCATTTTCCTTGAGCAGCTTAACCATCTTCTTTGCAAGCCGTTCAGCAGAACCACTCTGAGAGGCGAAGAAGACGCTCACGTGATAACTCTTCGGTGTTCCTGTTTGTACGGGTGCAGAAAACAAACCTTCCAACAGCCTATTCAGCCATGCGCGCTGTTCGGCGCTGAAGGGAGCATCTTCAGGGATTAGGGGCATCCTATTTGTCATGCTGCAACCTCGTCAGCACTCTCCACCTTGCAATAGGAGCGGAGCTCCTCCACCGTATGGCGTGCACAGAAATCCAGAAACGATTCTTCTGATCTGACTCGTTGCGTGTAATGCTGCATGAAACTGTGTAGCGCGGGCCCCACCTCGTCGTATCGCATTGCAGGAAATAATTCGCGAGCGATTGCCTGATGATTGTCAGCGCCGCCACCAAGGTTCACCTGATAACCAGGTTCTCCGCCGATCTTGACGCCCATCAGACCGATATCGCCGATGTAGTGTTGCGCACAGGAGTGCGAGCAGCCGGTCACATGCAGGTTGATTGGTTGCAGGATGGGAAACGCAGCATCCAACGAGCGCGCAAGCTCGAGCGCATGTCCTTTTGTATCTGTTGCTGCAAAGCGACATCCACGGTTGCCAGTGCAGGCGACTGCACCGCTCAAAACATGCCCTGCGGTGAAATCAAGCCCGACAGATCGAATGGCTTCGCATGCAGCAGCGAGATCCTGCGTTTTGATATTTGGTATCAAGAGGTTTTGCCATACGGTTAGCCGTACTTCGCCACATCCATAATGGTCCGCGATATCGGCCAATGCTCGCGCTTGCGATGAGGGGAGCCAACCTACAGGAACACATACGCCGATGTAGTGCAGCCCTGATTGGGGTTGCGCGTGAATGCCGAGATGAGCCGTGCGGTCAATCGGCTGCCTCGGCTCAGACTCCCCTGCAGAGATACGCACGATAGGAAATGCCAGCTTCCGCTCTGTCTCTTCAAGGAAACGGTCGATTCCCCACTTATCAATGAGATATTTCAACCGCGCTTTTTTGCGATCTGTCCGATCACCATGTTCTGCAAAGACACGCACCATTGCAGCGGCAACTGCGACTAACTGGTCTGGGCGGAGAAGCAGTCCGCAGTCAGAAGCAAACTGCCGGTGTCCCGTGATTCCGCACAACAACACACGAAAGTAAATGCCCGCGGGAACGGACTTATTCTCGGAAATACGAACGGCGAGAAAGCCGATGTCATTCGTATCCGCAAGCGTGCTGATTGTGCCACCGCCATCAAAGGCAATATTGAATTTGCGGGGCAATCCGAACAGATCACGTGAGTTGAGAATGTATGCCTGAAGTGCGTCTGCGTATGGACGAACGTCAATCAACTCTGCAGCGTCCATTCCCGCAAGCGGCGACGCGGTGATATTGCGAATGTTATCTGCTCCAGAACCCTGCGAGGTCATGCCAAGGGCACGGACAGCATTCAACACATCGATGATCGTTCGCGGTGCAAACTCGCGAATCTGGATTCCCGCACGTGTCGTAATGTCTAACCGGCCGCAGCCAAACTGGTCTGCGATGTTCGCGAGTCCCCTTAGTTGCCGCGTGCTTAGAATTCCGCCTGGAGCGCGGAGACGCATCATGAAGCTATCCTGCGCTGGAGCTACATGAAACAGCCCATGAAACTTAAACCGGTAACGGTTTTCCGCGTTTGGCACTTTGTTCTCTGCCGCGTGGGCAAGCAACTCATCCCATAGATCAAGCGGATTCGCCTCGTACTTCCAACGTTCTTCCCCACAGAGATCCTCCACAGGTGTATTGAAGAACATTGGCGTGTTCGCCAGATTCGGGCCGCCGACATTGGAATCAGAAGTGAACTGCCCGGACGCAAGCTGTCCGAGGTACGGAGCGCTCTGAGCCACCGCCGCAAAGAAACCTTGCAGATAGGCCTTCTGTTCCGGCAGGAACTCTGCGGAAGCAGCGATTTCAGATGCTTGCAACTCTGTCATAAGCCAGGTCCTCAACACTACGTAGAGGGCGGGCCCAGAGATCACGGATCGGAGTGTGTATTCGCGGCACAAGCCTCGAGAACGCGCGGACGCACACTCAAATACAAAATCGAGTGACATCTGGGCTCGTCGTGGAGCTTGTTTCGTAAAGCCGGAGCTGGCGCGCCTGGGGGCCAGTTTATGAGCAGGAAGAAGATCGTCCGGCGATCATGGCGGGACACACCTTTAATACGCGAAGTATGACACGGCCCGGCATGGACTGCAATAGGAAAGATTCCTAACCACCGTTTGCCCCGGTCAGGTGGCCAACCCAGAATTGCCGCCAAACACGTTACACTCAAGAAAATTCGGCAGTTTCCCGTTACAACCACTGCCCATTCGCGTTGGGAGTCATTGCCATGCGTCACGCCAGCTTCGACGGTCTGCGAGTGTTATCGCTCGAGTCCCGCCGTGCACGCGAGGTCGAAAAGCTGATCCGCACCTATAACGGCGACCCCGTGGTCGTCCCTGCGATGCGTGAGATTCCACTCGAATCAAATACAGATTGTTTCGAATTTGGAGAGCGTCTTCTCAAAGGCGACTTTGACCTGATCATTTTTCTGACAGGCATCGGGGTCACCAAACTGATGCAGACGTTGGAAACGAAATACCCGCAAGAAGTCTTGCTTGAGCAACTGCGTCAACGCGAAATTGTGACTCGCGGCGTCAAGCCTGTTGCAGCACTCCGTGAGTTGCAGATTCCAGTTTCCGCATCCACCGAAGAGCCAAGCACCTGGCATGAGGTACTGGAATTACTCGATTCACAGTATGGTCCCCGGCTTGCAGAACTTCGTGTTGCGGTACAGGAATATGGGGCAACGAATCCAGAGTTCATTGCGGAGCTGGTTACACGATGCGCAGATGTAACGAAAGTCCCCGTCTATCAGTGGGGATTGCCTCTTGATTTAGAACCGTTGCGTAATGCTGTGCGTCGAGTATGCGACGGCGAGATCGATGTTGTTTTATTCATGACCGCCGTGCAGGTCATTCACCTCTTTCAGATTGCCGATGAATTGGGGCTGCGAGAGATGCTGCGAACGGCACTGCAACAAGCCCTTGTTGTCTCCATTGGCCCTACGACAACCGAAGAATTGAAGCACTACGGCGTTCAACCAGACTTTGAGCCGTCGCGTCCTCGCATGGGTTTCATGGTGAACGAAGCCGCTCAATATGCCAAAAAGCTGCTTTCGGAGAAGCGCTCTGTTTCTGCTGAATCCGCCTCCGCGCCGGGTACAAGAACACGCGCTCCGTATCGAGGAACCGTACAGCAGGTTGCGCCCTCAACATCCGCCATGTCCGGCTTCCGTGATGGCCTGGTTCCGTTTGACGTACTGCAGGAGATCAGCAGCCACATCGCTTCTACGGACCCGCTTCACGTAACTCTTTCACGGATCGTGACACTTGTGTCCATCGTGATTCCATGCGATTCCTGCTTCCTCTACACGCTTGAGGACGACAAGCTCATTTTGCGTGCTTCGCGTAATCCGCATAGCGATGAGTTGGATCATCTGAAGCTCTCAGTCGGCGAAGGTGTTACAGGATGGGTCGCAGAACATCGCGAAACTGTTGCCATTTCAGAACGCGCGAGTGAAGATTCTCGTTTCAGTGCGTTTGTAAGCCTGCCGGAAGATCGTTTCGAAGCCATGTTGTGTGCACCGGTTACCTGCGCAAACCGTGTCGTAGGCGTACTGAATCTGCAACACAGGCAGCCGTATCAGCACAGCGAGTTGGAACGGCGCATGCTCTCCACTGTTGGGATTCTGGTGGGAGCTGAGATCGAACGCGCTCGCCTTGAGACAGAGAACTCTGTACTCACCAACAGACTTGAAACCCGCAAACTCGTCGATCGAGCAAAGGGTATTCTGCAACGCGATCTGAATTTTTCAGAAGATGACGCCTATCGCAACATGCAACGCGAAAGTCGGCAGCGACGGAAATCCATGCGCGAGATCGCAGAAGCTATTCTGCTGGCGGACAGCTTGAAACGCGACAAAACTTCCTAACTGTACCTTCTATCGTTGGGCGACGCGCAATGTATCTCAGTGTCTCGACAAACTCAGAAGAAGTGTAGAGAGTCCATTCCAAAGAATCTGGACACCGATGCAAAGCAGAATAAACGCGACCACCCGCAGGATGCCGTGCGCGGTTGATGGAGCAATCGCCTTGGTGATGATCGGCGCATGGGCATAGCAATAATAGACAGACACGCTCAGCACAACAATTGCGATGAAAAGCCCTAGATGTCCGAAAACGATGGCACTTCGCGCTCCATCTGAGAAACGTGCGCTCAACGTCAACAAAACGACAAGCGTGCCGGGGCCAGCTGTAACAGGAAACGTGAAGGGATAGAAGACCTTGTCTTGAAGGTTGTTGAACCCGCGATCTGCATCAAGCTGTGCTTCTTCCCGCTTGTCATTAGCTGCAGCTTCAGAGTCCTTGGCATTTAGAACAGACCATCCAATAGCAGCAATGACAATGCCGCCTGCTACCTGAACAATCGGCAGAGATATCCCGAAGAAGTTGAGAATGGCTGAACCGAGCAGCTCGAAAATTCCAAGGAAGACAACGGTATTGATTGCGACCCTGCGAGCAAGCGAACGGTAGACTGATGGTGGCACATCTCCGACGAGTCCAAGGAAGACGAGCGCGGAGCTAAGCGGGTTGACAAGCGGCAGCAACGCGCTGAACGCAATCAAAAACGAGTCCCAAATGATCAAGCAGGCCCCCCTCAGAAGTGCTCCATCTTCGAATAGTACACATGGAACTCTACTGGTTGCTCATCATTGCATGCCCCAGACGGATCGGCGCTCACCCCGCGGAATGAGTGTATCGCCCTCCGGCGGAATCGACGGCATTGTCTAGAGCTTTACGGGCAGCATCCCTCGCTCAGTAGCGGCAACGACTCGCCTCTGAGAGCTTAATCAGCTTACAGAAGCGAGTCGTTGGGAAGACAGCATTCAGCGTGAAGACTTTCAGGAAAACTGTCCTTGGCTTGTGGGCATTTCCTTTGGAGATATGCCATTTACAGGCGCAGAGCGACCGCCCGGTGGCAGGGGTACCGGACCATGCAATAAAGGATCGTTTGTGGAGTGCATCCAGTCGTCCATGTGTTTTTGCATTTGTTGCAGTATCTCTGCATGCGCAGGATCGCGGGCCAAATCGTTGCGCTCCGCGGGATCGAACACGAGATCGTACAACTCTTCGCTATGCAACAGTTGCTGCTTCTGCCATCCCTCACGTAACCAGTACGATTTCGCTGCCCCGTCGTCGCAGTTAGGCAACACATAGGTAGTTCTTCCGTCATAACGACGCTGATACTTGTACCGCGCTGTCCGGACACAGCGCTTGGGTTCGTAGGCGGCGTGATACGTTACTTCCGCAAAGATCGCGTCGTTGACTTCTTCTTTCTCTCCACGCACAACAGGAAGAAACGATTTCCCTGCTAACCATGCGGGCTTGCTCATCCCCAGGTAATCGCAGATCGTTGGAAAGACGTCAATGTGCGATAGCAGTGCGTCGCAAACTCCTGCTTTTGAAAATTCACCTGGACCACTCATCATGAACGACACGCCTATGCCTCCATCGCAGAGGTTTGCCTTCATCGTTGGAAATGCAATGCCATGGTCTGTGGTGCTGATGATGAGCGTGTTTTCACGCAAGCCCTTCGCTTCCAGCGCATCCAGAATGCGGCCTACAGCCTTATCCATGTCGCGAGCGCTTTGATGAAATCCAGCCATGTCAATTCGAGTGGATGGATTATCCGGTAGCGGCGCAGGCGGCAGGATGTAGTCGGCGTTATCTGTTGGCGCCGGATAATCGCGGTGGGTCTCAAAAAATCCACAGTCGAGGAAGAATGGCTGTTTCGGGGCGCCGTTCAGAAATTCAACTGTATGCGTGGCTACATCGGCCGCAAGACGATGTGTGCCCGGCAATATCTCGTCAAAGCCAATGACTTTGGGATCGACCGCAATGTGCTGCAGTCCAGCAAGCACCGTGTAATAGCCCTTTTGCTCACGCAGGCTATGCAGGATGTGTTGCTTATAGTCATGCAGTTTCCACCCCAGATGAGCAAGACCATTCATCCCCGCTGCGTGCGGGCTTTGCCCCGTCAACAGTGCCGATCGACTGGCGGAACAGGAAGGCGCTGCGCAATGCATCTTCCGAAAGAGGATGCCTTGATTGGCAATGCGCATCAGATTCGGCGTGGGAACATTGTGACCGTAAGGTCGCAGGTAACGACCTGAATCGTGCGAATGCAAATACACGATGTTAGGCAGTGATGATCTAGCCTGTCCCAACGCAGCCACAGGATGAATTGCTGTGGCTGCGGATGCAGTTGCGGCTGCTTTAAGAAAACTGCGACGACTACCGGATGGATTGAACATTTCTTCTCCGCTTGATGACGCTGTATCCGTTGAGACTTTAGCTTTAGAAGGCCAATTTCACGGCGATCTGCAAAATCCTTGCGGCCTGCGTGCTTGAAATGACACCGGCTGTGGGTGATCCAATCGTGGCAGCAGGATTGTTGAAGTTCGACCGGTTGAGTGTATTGAATGCTTCGCCGCGGAGATCGAGGTCGTAGCGATCACCAAAAAGCACATGACGTTCTACTGTCATGTCCACGTTGAAGTAGCCAGGACCGGTGAGGATACCCGTTCCAGAATTGCCAAACGTGTACTGCGCTGGTGCTACAAAGGCTGTCGTATCAAACCAGCGATTGATCGTACGTCCTGATGACAAAGCGCCACTTCCAACGCGATTCGGGCGCTGCGTTCCACCGCCCGAAGAGTTCGATACGTTGCTGCTGTAGAAGACGGTGAAAGGCGAACCGGAATGGAGCGACCACACGCTGCTCACGCTCCAGGGGCCGGCAATGTGCGAGACGAATCCGTGATTGAGAAAACGCCGCTTCGGTCCGAAAGGCAGCTCATACACTTCATTCACCACAAGGTTATGGCGGAGGTCATCAGCGGACCGCCCATAATTGCAGCGCAGGCAACTGTTGTCCTGAATGTCATTGTTACCTCCGCCATTTGGATTGCCGAAGTCTGACAGATACTTTGAATACGTGTAAGAAACACCGAAGTTCAAGCCACCAGACGTTCGCTTCTCTGCATGCACCTGAAGGCTGTTGTAGTTACCATCCGCAACTCCACCACGATATGCCACATTCACAAGATTGGGATTGATGGTGTAGTAGGGGCGACGCGGCCCCTGATCCCCCGCGCCCGGTCGTGATTGGTTCAGGTTCAAACTGTTCACCAATAAATGATGGCTGACTGTACCGACGTAGCTCACATCCAGAATCACATCCTTGCGCAGCTCACGCTGTACGCCAAGACTGAATTGCGTCACGCTGGTCTGCCGCGTGTTGGGGTCCCATACGGTTGGGCTACCGGTGGAGATGGCACTGATGTTATTCGGATCCGGTGCCACCGGCGTCGGCAAGCCGTTGCGCAATAACGCTGTGGGCGCCGCGTTTACAGATGTAGTGATCGCCTGTGCGAAGTAATACGGCAGGTTTTTGTAGAGCTGCGCACCGCCCACAAGCGTATCTACATAGGAGATGCCGAAGCCCGCTCGCAGCACTGTTTTGCGTGAGCCATCCAGTGTGTATGCCAGACCAAGACGCGGCGAGATCGTCTTCAAATCAAAGTTGCGGAGACGACGTCCATTGCCATTCAATCCTGCCACCTTCAGCAGACCAGTCTTTATATCGAGATTCGCCCAGTGATCATGCACCTCATAGGGTGGTGCACTGATGTCCCAACGAACGCCATAATCCAGTGTCAGTCGATCCGTTGCACGCCATGTGTCCTGCACGTACGGAGCAAGCTGGAAGGTGCGCATACCAAAGCTACCGGTGAGAATGTTGCGGCTTGCACTGTCTGTAGCGCCAAGGGCAAGATCCGCCAGAGCGTAATACTGCAACTGCGTGGCTGATACAGTGGCGGCATTATTCAAACGGGTGTATTGACCGTTGAAGTCAAAGGTTCCACGCACGGGAAAGGCTGAAAAACCATTAAACCGATGGCGCAGGAAAAGCAGACCTGCCTTAATCGTATGATTCCCTGCTGTGTGTGTCAGATTGCCGTCGTACTGGAAGGTGGTGATGTGGCTAATTTCGGGATAAGTTGAACTGTCGCCCAGTGCCGAAAATCCGCTGAGAGTAAATGCAGGCAGACCACCTGATTGCGCACTGTAGTTGATGCCGGGAATTCCAAGGTTCGTTGCTGCCGGAACATTCAGATTCACCGGCGCGACATTGGCATTCCACCGTACGATAGCCGCATGCAAATCAAGCAGTGTGTTTGCTGAGAAGACATGCGAGTAGCCCAGTGTTCCCGATTGCGCGAAGGCATCGGTCTGGTATCCGTTGCTGCCAGTTGAAAGATACGGCCCTACCTGAATATTCGCAGCAGGATTGGGATACATGGTGCCGGGTACTGTCTGCGATGCGCGGTCATATGCGTACTTGAAGAAGAGCCTGTCCGAGCTGAATAGATTCTGATCTATACGAACGTCAAATTGGTTATCTCGCAACAGCAAGCTTGGCGTGATGGTGTAGTTGTTCGTCGCGTTGCCATTGGTGGGCAACGGGATCAGGCTTACCAGTTTTACTGCTGCAGGATCCAGATCAGCGGAGAGGTTGTTGCCCGCATACGGCGTGCGCGTTGTCACACCACCTACTGTGGTTGTCGTGTACGGGTTGTAGACCGTGACGGGCGCACCGCTGAAATTGCCTGTCTTCACCATGTTCACCATGGCCTGCGTTGGAATTGTTGTTGTCTGCGTTACAGGCGTGTGCTGCCGAATCCCTTGGTAATCCGCGAAGAAAAAGGTGTGATCGCGAATGATAGGACCACCCACGTTGCCACCAAAAACATTGCGGTTGTACTTTGGCCGCGCAAGTCCAGCCTGTTTTGCGAAGTATGTATTCGCATTCAGCAGATCGTTGCGCAGAAACTCCCACGCAGCGCCATGAAACTGGTTTGCGCCACTCTTTGTGCTGACCAGTGTGACAGCACCGGCCGATTCACCAAACTCAGCCGTATAGCTGCTCGTCAACACGCGGTATTCCTGGATGGAATCCACGACAGGCACGATCACCAGGGTATTCAGCCACTGATTGCGGTTATAAATCCCATCGATCAAGTAAGAGTTGGTTGCAGCGGTTGTGCCATTCACGCTGAAGTTGGCGCCACCGCGAATGGAGTATGCACTACCACCTTCGCCAAGATTGCTTGCTGTGCCCTGATGTGCTCCGGGAGTCAGCAGCACAAGGTCTGTAAAGTTTCGCGTTGCCAGCGGCAGGTTCACTACCTGCTTACTATCCACCAGCGATGACACGGTGCCGCTCTGCGATTGCAGCAATGAAGCCTGCGCACTCACTTCTACGGTTTCCGCAGTGCTACCCACCGTCAGCTCAAGGTCCAGCGTGAGCGAACTCGCCGTGGTCAGCGTGATGCCCGAACGGTCCAACTTCCGAAACCCCTGGGCTTCCACTGTGACGGTATAAGCACCAATCGGCAGCGATGATCCTACATATTCGCCGCTTGCATTCGAATGCAGTGTGCGCGAAAACTGCGTCGAATTATTCGTCAACGTAACTGTTGCATCAGGAACAACCGCGCCGGACTTATCGCGGACGGTCCCCAGGATATTACCCGTCTGCTGAGCAAACGCAGCAGCACTGACAAACAGCAAGGAGGGGAGGATAAACAGTTTCTTCATGGATGGCCTCAAAGATGGATCGTCAAAGTCGTGCATTGTTAAGCGTGCGGCTGTGGCGACGGCAGTTTCTGCCAGCGCCGAATCTGTGCTTTCATCGCTGCACATCGCTCTGCGTTTTCGGGAACTGCGGCAACGTTATGCAGTTCCTGCGGATCGGATTTCAGGTTGTAAAGCTCAGGGATATCGTTTTCCCAAAGGGTGTACTTCCAGTCGCCTTCGCGAAGCATGGTCTTGGGCTGCTTACCGCCCAGAGCGTATTCGGCATATACGGGTCCGAAGGCGTGAGGCTTTCCATCCAACAGCGGACGCATACTGCGTCCATCGTTGGGCTGCAGCAACGGGACACCCGCAAGATCGGTGAATGTGCTGCATAGGTTCACCTGACTCACTGGCTCTGTCACCGTGTTCGCACTCTGTCCGGGAACGCGCAGCAGCAAAGGGATGCCGCATGAACCTTCATAGAACTCAAACTTCGCCCAAAGGCCCAGTTCCCCAAGCATGTCGCCGTGGTCAGACGTGTAGCAGACAATGGTGTCGTTCTCCAGGTTCAGGCTGCGAAGCGTGGCCATGACCTGCCCCAACGCATCGTCCATTTGGGCGAGGTTGGCGTAATAGAAGGCAAGCCGCTTCTTCGCCTCCACGGGATCGTGCAGCTCTGGCGTGGGTGCGTCGAACGCAATTGTCTTTTGCACTTCCTGCGGCAGAGTCGCAAGGTTTGCCTTGCCCCAGCTCGCGGGCAGTTCCATGTCCTGCCAACGAAACATGTCTGCAAAGCGCTTCGCGGGCATAAACGGGTCGTGTGGCTTGAGGAACGACGACACCAGAAAGAATGGTCGATCCGCATTCCCAAACCGCTTGAGAAAGCGATTCGACTCTCGTGCCACAAACGATTCAAAGTGGTCTTGCTCTGGCATTAAGGAGATCTCGCCTACTGCCACAGATCCCTTCCGCGAATCCAGGGTGCGATGCCCTTTCCAGGGATCGCCTTCCTCGCGCCACAGGTCATCAATCTCCGGCAATCCGGAACCGGAGTTGGGACGACCAAGTTCATCCGCATACAACTGCGTCTTGGGTCCGAGTTGTTGGAACCAGTCATTGAAGCCCAGGTGGTAGTCAAAGCCGTGGGTCTGAGCATCCACCCAGTGCATCTTTCCCACTAGCCCTGTCATGTAGCCCGCCGCGGCGAAGTGGTGTGCCATCGTCTTGTGTTCGGGCGCGTACGGTGTCGCATTGTTCTGCGCCTCGTTGTTATGGCTGTACAGGCCCGTCATCAGCGAAGCGCGCGAAGGTGTGCACACGGGGTTCGTGCAATAGGCCTGGGTAAAGCGGCTGCCCGACGCGGCAAGAGCATCCAGATTCGGCGTATGGGCGACGCGGTCGCCGCTACATCCCATCACGCGACGATTGTGCTGATCGGACATTAGCAACAGAACGTTAGGCCGTCGTTGGTTGGGAGTCGACGCTCCCGATCCACGACTGATCGCCGTAACAGCTGCAAGCGATCCGGCCTGAGCAAGAAATGTCCTTCGATTCAAAGCGATATCTCCACTGGATTTATGAACCCTCGAAGCATTGGCTTCCGTACGCTTCCCTGCAAAGGTGAAAACACGGTGTGTTCTGCTAACTGGCGGCGGAAGAATAAGTTATGAATGCGGAGAGGGGTTACTTTACACCGTGTAAAACACGGATTGCGTTTGGCATCATCGGCAACGTACGATGTTCGACCAACAGCTCAGTCGCACATCATGGCGATGCTCGTTTACCACGACACAAATTTTCAGAAGGGTATTAGCGCAGGCAACAACAGGTGGCCGCAGAGGGACAGGCCAGACAACTGTCGAAGATGGGCAGCAGAGTGCTCATGTGCTTTTGCAGCATAACAACAAACGCACCTGGGTTCAAAATCATGGCTGAAGAAAAACGCGTCGCAGAACCCGACAACGGCATTCTCGCCACCAGACGTTCTCGTGTTGCGGAGGTCGCTCAGATTCGCGATGAGTCGTACACCGGCTCACTGGAGTGGCAGGCCGTTCTTCGTATTACAAGCAGCCACGGCTTCGCGAAATCAGCGCTGCTCTCAAACTTTCTACGCTATGTCTGCGAGAAAAAGCTGCAGGGGCGCGTCGGAGAAATCACCGAGCAGCAGATTGGCACACAGGCTTTTGGCCGTCCGGCAGCGTACAACCCTGGCGATGACAACATCGTGCGCAATTACGCACGCATCCTTCGTCAACGTCTCGAAGATTTTTACACCGAGGAAGGGCATGACGAAGCCTTGCGTATTGTCATCCCTCGGGGCAGCTATATACCTCACTTCGAACAGCAAACTCTTCATCGGGAGGATAGCCAAGGTCCTGTTGCAACATCGACTAATCTCCCACCGGCGTTGCCGATCGCACAGTCCTATGAAGGCAATGATCAACCAAAGGGCGCGGAGCCTCTATGGAGGAGCAGAAAAACCGGGACTATCGTAGCGGTAACCGTAGTGCTGCTGATCTTCGCTTTATACGCTGGCAGAAGAATCTGGGTTGCATACCATCCAGATGTCTACACCGAGTTCTGGAATGAAGTACTCACGCCGGGTCGGTCGAATGTGGTGGTGTTGGCCGATAGTGGTTTGGGTGTGTTGCAAGATCTCACCGGGGCTCGAATCGGTCTTCATGAGTATGCGTTCGGAGATACATCGTCGCTATCGACTGCGTTCGCACATCGTTATCCCGAGGCGTCTTTTGGGATTGATCGTTTTAAGAACTTAACCAGTACGGCCGATGTCCATTCCCTGCTCGATCTTGTCGGATTGCCCCAATTTGCTGCGGCCACACCTCGCGTCCGTTCCGCGCAAGAGGTACATATGGATGATCTCTCCGCTTCCAATGCAATCATTGTCGGCGGCCCGCGAGCAAATCCATGGGGCGATCTCTACGAGCCGACCTCAGACTTCCGACTTGAAATCCCAGGTGAATATCGGGCATCCCAGTTGGATGCACGTGTCGTCATCAATAAGAATCCCAAAGCTGGAGAAGCCAGTCGTTATTCCAATGGGTTCAATTCTGAAGAAGGCTATGTGAACCACAGCATCTTGTCCTTCCTGCCCAGTCTGGACGGCCATGGGCATGTTCTGATCTTCCGTGGCGGCAATATGGGAGCAACGCAGGCTACTGCTGACTTCGCCACGGATCGGCTTTCCATGGAACCGATCCTCAAACAAGCACGCAATCCCGACGGAACACTTCGCCCCTTTGAGGTGCTGCTGGAAACTCGTGTGATTGGCGCAAGTTCACCCAAGGCACAAGTACTGCTTGTGCACTACAAGTGAAATTTGTAACGGCCGAAGCCTGCATGTTCGGAGTTCCGGTTCAGGGCTGTGCGGGCAACTGGGTCGTGAACACGGTGGAGTTGTGTCGAAGGAAGCGAGTCGCCAGCAGTCGGCTGCCATCCTGCGCTACGTCAAACCCCTGCGTGACGATCGGAAGAGCTTCGCTATAGGCGGGAATGCGCCACATCGTCCGCTGTGATTTGTCAGCCGGATCGATGCGTTCGATACGCACGTATGGTTCATCGGCTTTGGAAACAGCAACGTAGACGCCGTCGTGTGTGACGACCAGGCTGTTCGTGAAAGCGGGCCGCGCGTCGATGCGTAGTATCTCTTCGGTTGTGCCATCGAACAGGTTCAGCCGACAAAGCCGAACTGGTTCCGTATAGTCGATGTAATAGAGCCACTTGCCGTCCGGCGAGGCGGCAAAGCTGGAGACAACCTGCGTGAAAAGCGGTTCAGCAGGACGCTTTCCGTCTGTGGCGATACGCCATAGACGCGGCGTTCCATCTTCATTGGAAGAGAAGAAGATGTAAGCACTATCGCTGCTGAATACGGGGTTGAAATTCCGGCTGCGTCCGTTCGTTAGTTTTCTTACATCACCACTTTTCGCATCAACAACGTAGATGTTCGTCGCGCCATTCTCGCGAAAACCGAAGGTAATCTGATCCCCGTTGGGTGACCAGTGTGGCGTAAACAGAAAGCCGTCTCCTGAAAAGTGCGTCAATTGTTCTGGCGCGTTGTCCCCTCTCCGGTAGCGCCAAAGCTGCTCTACTCCGGAGCGCGTACTAACGAACGCGATCGTGTTGCCGTCTGGCGAGTAAGTAGGAGCTTCGTCGATTTCGTTGCCGGGGAATAGCGGAGAAGGTGACGTATTGCCGTGCTGCTCAACAATCTCCGTTGCCAGATCGACATGCCGGAAGGCGAGAACGTCCTGGTTCAAAGCAACGGGTTCAACTGCTACGAAGCCATCTGGAGAAACTGGCGCGGGGGTTCCCCCTGTGACAGGAATTTTGTAGATGTTGAAGACGTCGTTCTGCGTGCGATCCGATGCGAACAGAATATTGCGGCTATCCGCCGAAAATGCGATGCCGCGAACACCGCGATTATCCGATGTTAGTTGGCGCACATCGCTTACGTTTTCCCCATTCAACCGCAACACGTATAGATCGCCCAGACCGCCCCGATGAAAGGCAACGTATTTGCCGTCTGGCGAGAACTTTCCCTCCAGATCACCGGAAGAGCGTATGGGCGGAGAGGTAAGCAAAACACGCGCTTGATCCGCAATTCTTAGCAACAACAGCCGCACCGGCACGTTCGGAGATACCTGGTTGTATGTGAGGAGATACTTGCCGTCCGGCGACCAGTCAAGGACTGGATGGTACAAGCTCACACCAAGGTAAGCCGTGAAAGGACCGGTTACCGTCTCATCTCCCGTCGCCATCTGCACGCGCACAATGCCAAAGCGTACGTCGTCAAGGCTTCGGATCAATGCAATCTGACGACCATCCGGTGACCACACAGGTCGGTATTCATTTCCATTGCCCTGAGTTAAACGCTGCGGTGCATGGCCTGGCCGCAATTCCATTGTGTATACAAAGGTCCGGTTATGCCCGTCAGCCTGAACAAATGCCACGCTCTTTTGGTCTGGCGACCATGCCACATCGGTTACATCGGGCGGCAAGAGATCGAGAGGACGCAAGGATTGCAGATTAGCAACCCTGTTGGTGACGTGGCTCTTATCGCCTGGCTTGAACTTTAGGAATGCGACAGTCGCGATAACAATTGCCAAAGTGGAGAGAAGAGCGATCCATCGAAGTGTCAGCGGACGGGCTTCTACAGGGGAAGCTGAAATTACCTGAGCAACCGGTGCAGTGGGTTCAGGTTGGAGGGTGGAGTCAGCTTCCTCCTTTACAATCTCCTGCGATATTTTCAGTGGTTCCGGCTCACATTCTGGCTGCTTCAGCAGCGACTGCGCTCCATTTGCCCAGAGAAACTGTGGCACGTAGCTTCCCTTGGGAAGCTCAATCAGAATTGGATCCCCGCGTCCGGTGGTTCTGTAATAGTGCGCCAGCTTCTCCCGAACGCGTCGGGCATGCACGCGAACAATTGGATCTACTTTGGGATCGTAGCTGGCTTCGCGTAGAAAGACCTCCATTGCAATGGAGGTCTCTTTCAAACTCCAATTCTCCCCATGGATTTTCGAGGTCACACAGTACGAGAGGAACTGGGAAGATCGCGCCGCATTGGCAAAGACATTCGACCGCAGGATGCGGTCCAACTGTGCCAAAATTTCCTCATTTCGCGGCATGCACTCAAGGTTAGTTACCGTCTGTTAACCGGAGTTGAACACTGTAACCCCTTTTTACCCGCGTTACGGCGATTTCTTTCCTGAAGCCGGGGCAACCTTGGCACATGACCTTCCAGCGAAATTCCTCGCTTCTTCGCGGTCCTGTGCTCAGTGCAGCGCTTCTGGCGATCGTTCCGGGAGCTTGGCACAGAGCATCGCGATCAGCGGCCACGTCACAGATGCCTCCGGGGCACCTATCCGCAACGCCAATGTCGATGTCACCAGCGCCGCGACCAATGCTGTCGTCAGCGTTCACACGAACGGTGAGGGTTACTTCCTGTTGCCGCCGCTCAACGCCGGCAAATATACGCTGCACGCAGTAGCGCCGACCTTCGCCCCCTACACGGTCAGCGACCTAACGCTCGAAGTGGGATCTTCACGCGGCGTTGACATTTCATTGAAGGCTGCCAGCGAAGCGCAGTCTGTAGAGGTCACGGCGACGGCTCCCGAACTGGTTACGAATCACCCGGATCGTGGCAATGTAATTGAGAGCCAGCTTGTGCAGAACACGCCGCTTAATGTGCGTAATCCATTGCAGCTGGTGAATTTCGCGCAGGGCGTCACGGCCTACAATTCACAGTCTGGTAACAACGAGCAGAGCCAGGCTTACACGAACACCTTTCGCATCAACGGCGCCAAGCTGGCAACGACGGAAAGTCTGCTGGACGGTGCGGCCAACACCACCACCTACGACTACAACGCTGCAGCGGCAGTTCCGCAGGTGGATTCCATCCAGGAATTCAAGGTGCTGACAACCGCTTACGCTCCGGAATGGGGTCGCACCAGCGGCGGAATCGTCACATTTGCCACGCGTTCCGGTTCCAACCAGTTGCATGGCAGCGTGTTCGAATACCTCCGCAACAGTCTTCTGGACGCGAACGGATACAACGCGAACGCCGCAGGTACCGCGAAGCCGCATTTCCAGCGTAACCAGTTCGGCTATGCGCTGGGTGGTCCAATCATCCTGCCGCATGTCTACAACGGGCGCGAACGCACCTTCTTCTTTTCCACCTTTGAAGGACTACGTCAAAGCCAGGCCGGATCTTACCTTGGCACGGTTCCCACGGCGCTGGAGCGGAAAGGCGACTTCTCGCAGACGCACGATACCAACGGAACCCTGATCACGATGTATGATCCGCGCACCACGCGACTGGATCCGACCGCACCGGCAGGCACCACGCGCTACATCCGTAATCCGTTCGCGGGCAATGTCATCCCGCAGAGCTACCTGAACACAACTGGCCTCGCCATCCTGGGGAACTACCCGCTGCCGAACCGCGCCGGTCAGGGTTACAGCAGCACCAATAACTTCTTCTCCAACGCGACGACCTCCAGCAATCAGAACAACGTCAATCTGCGTGTTGACCATCGCATCTCGGATCGCCAAAGCATCTATGGCCGATTTAACTGGTTCCAGCGCAACAACAACTATCCCGATCCCTTCGGCAATCACTTCAGCCCTGAGCCGGGAAATCAGCGCCTGCCCGGCTACAACATGATGTTGGACCACACATTGGTCCTGAATTCGCGGCTGGTTTTCGAGCACCACATCCTCTACGCGCATCAGGAATCAAACCGCGTGCCCGCCTCACTCGGATTCGATCCGGGAAGCCTTGGCTTCAATAGCAATGTGACTGCCGGGCTCACCTCCACAACCTTTCCAACAGTCACTGCGACACGCCTCAGCTCCATGGGCGCGACCGGCGGTCTGGAAAAGGATTACGGAACAACGTGGCAATATGCAGCGGCACTCACGCAGTTATTGGGTCGTCATTCGCTTAAGTACGGCTTCGACTTCCGCCACTTTTCTGTTGGCTTGAACATCGCACAGCTTGTAACGGTAACGGCCGCAGGCAATTACACGGGCGGCCCGAATCCGCAGGCAGCCGTAGGCACATCGGGGAGCGGCGCAGCGGACCTTCTGCTGGGTGCGGCTACGGTCAGCAGCGGCTATGCTCCTTCCTTCGTTGCCAGCCATCCGTACTTCGCTGGATTCGCTCAGGATGAATTCCACATCACTCCGAGGCTGACGCTGACCTACGGCGTGCGTTACAACCTGGAATTACCAGACCTGGAAGCAAAGAACCAATACGTCTATCTCGATCTGACCACGCCGTCACCGCTGAACAATCAGGTGAGTTCGCTGGGCACGCTGACAGGCGGACCGGGATTCGTTGGCGCCAATGGAAACAACCGTCGCCTTCAAAACACGCAGCACTTTAACTTCGATCCGCGTGTTGGTTTTGCCTACCGTGCGGACGAACGGACAGTGGTGCGTGGCGGCTTCGGTATCTTCCATGCGCCTGCCGTGGATCTGGCGAACTCCAGCATCGGCTATGCTGCCGTGACGACATCGAATCCGACACTTGCCGATGGTGTAACTCCGCAGTTCAACCTGAGCAATCCCTTTCCGAATGGCTTGACCCAACCCACTGGCAACTCGTTGGGGCTGAACACGAACCTGGGACAAAACATCACCGGTTCTGAGCGCCAGCAGCACATCAGCTACTACGAGCAGTGGTCGTTGGATGTGCAGCGACAGTTGCCCGGCAACCTGGTCCTCACCGCCGGCTATGCCGCCAACAACGGTCTGCACCTATACCAGCCGGTGAACTTCAATCAACTTGCGGACAGCAATCTTTCTCTTGGTTCGAGTCTGCTGAGCACGGTTGCGAATCCGTTCTACGGCGTTATCACGGATAAGACCTCCATCTTGAGCGCGCCCACCGTGCAACGTGGACAGTTGCTTCGTCCGCATCCGCAATTCCTGAACATGACAGCCACCACTGGCGTGGGTGCCTCCAACTACAACGCATTCCAGGTTTCGCTGGAACGACGTTTCTCGCAGGGCTTCTCACTGTTGGCCGCATACACCTTCAGCAAGATGTTCGACAACGTAGGCGATTACTTCACGACGGCACAGTTCCAGAACAACAACTGTCCATCGTGTGATCGCTCCATCTCGTCGCAGGACCTGACTCATGTTTTGCGAATCAGCGGTCAGTATGAACTGCCCATGGGACATGGCAAGCCTTTCCTGTCGCACGGCGTCATGAGTGAGGTACTGGGCGGCTTTACTGTCGGCAGCTTCTACACCTTTGACAGCGGCCTGCCCATCACAGTGTCCTCGCCGAATTACTGCAACTGCTTCGGCGTGGTACGTCGATGCGTCCCACACTCACAGGCGCTTCTACCGCAGTACAAGGTGGCCGAAAGATGACCAACGGGAGCCTGTACTTCAACCCTGCCGCATTCACCACGACTGCTCCTTACACCTTCGGCAACGCTCCGCGTTATCTCGCAGGTGTTCGGGCACCCGGAACGAACAACTTCGACATGCTGGCTTCGCGGCGCTTCCAGTTGCCCGAAACCATGGCGCTCGACTTCAAGGTTGAGTTCTTCAATGCCTTCAATCGTGTTCAGTTTGCTGGACCGAACACAAGCATCGCGTCCACAAGCTTTGGGCAGATCTTCCTTACACAATCGAATCTGCCGCGCGAAATTCAGGCGAGCCTTCGCCTCAACTTCTAAACCCCACGCACGAATGGGTTGCGCTCGGTTACTCCGAGCGCAACCAGAAGGATAGACCCATGCAATTTCGTAGTTTTTACGCGCTGCTTCTCGCCTCCGCAGTAACGGGAGCCGCACACGCTGACATCGTCAATCTGAAATGTGTGCAGACTGGCGCAGACGAATACAAGCTGACATACACGCTCACTGGCAACACCAAGTCTGTTGCGGTTCTCGCGAGCGCAGAAGCAAACAGCGTTCCAACCTCCGCCCCGTTGCGCACCGTGTCGGAGAACACTGTCACGATCCACGCAGGCAAGCCGCACGAGCGCATGTATTTCTACCTGAAAGCAGACACCGGCGAAGTGAGCGAAGTTTCCATTCGCCATCTTCCTCTGGAAGGCACACCAAACTTTCGCGATCTGGGTGGCTATAAGACAACCGACGGCCGCACGGTGCGTTGGGGTTTGCTCTATCGTTCAGGCGTGCTGACATACCTTACACCAGAGGATTACAAGTATCTTTCTGGCCTCGGCATCCGCGTTGTGTGCGACTTCCGTACGAAGGAAGAGGCTCAGGCCGCAGCGGAAACCTGGATTCCAGGAAGTTCGGCAGAACAGATCAGCCTTCCCATCGGCGCCAAACCCAAAGAGCCCGGCCAGGAACCCACAGTACGTCAGTCATTTGATCCAAATGCCACACCGGAACAGATGCGCAAGGCTATGTCTTCCACCTACGGCACCTTCGCCTTCTATTCCGCAGAGCAGTACGCGGCAGTCTTTCAGCAGTTGAAGAACGACCACTTGCCGCTGCTGTACCACTGCACCGCCGGGAAGGATCGCACTGGTGTCTTCAGCGCATTGGTATTGCTGACGCTGGGTGTGCCAGAAGAAACAGTGTTGGCAGACTACGCTCTTACCAACGAATACCTGGGCGCGAACATGAACAGCGAAGCCATGAAGAAGATGATGGCAGCGAGCGGCGCAAGCAATCTTAACGCCATGAAGAACCTGACACCGGAGCAACAGAAGGTCATGATGGTCGCCGATCCGGAATATCTAAGGGCAACACTCCGTCAGATCAATGAGAAGTACGGCAGCTTCGACAACTACCGCCGGACAGTTCTGCACGTCTCGGATGCCGATGCGGCGCAGTTACGCGAACGTCTCACCGAGCGATAAAACATGTTTCCAGGACCACCGCTGCGGGGAACCTCAATACCGGTTTCTCGCAGCGGGTCTTGCGTTTCGCTAGCTATTAACACGACTCGCAGCGTTTGCATCGACTTAGCGATGTGAAGCCTCAGAGTCGATGGCGAGGAAAAAGTTACCGCCGGGCATGAAGCTCTACTTCCGGCGGCAGTCAAGCTTAGAAACTGAGGATGACAGATAGGCTACTGCTTGATGACGACGCCTTCATGTAACTAGCGAACGAGTGCTGTCGATGGGACAGGAAACTCGATGGTGATGGAAGCCCCACCATCGTCGCGATTACCGGCCCGTACCTGTCCATCATGACTTCGCACTACAGCCGAGACAAATGCGAGCCCCAATCCATGTCCTGATGAGGCGTCTCCTTTGACATAACGTTCAAAGAGACGTGGGATAAGTTCATCTGGAAAACCGGCGCCATTATCTTCCACTCTCAGCATGCTCCGTTCGCCTTCATGAAGAACCGTCACAATGACCGACGTGCCGGATCGCGTGTGTTTCAAAGCATTGTCCAGTAAGTTTGTGAGCGTGCGCTGAATCAATGCTGAATCCCCGTCAATCATGGCTGGACCATTGCTTCTGAGTTGCAGACTCAATCCTGCCTGTGCAAAGGATGGCTCGTAGAGTTCGACCATCGAACTCACCAGGATCTCCAAGTCGATGGGTTCTTTGCGCAGTCGCAATGCGTCGGCGTTTGCTTCCGAAACATCCAGCGATGTATTGAAAAGGGTAGAGAGCCGATCAAGCTCTTCGATGGAAGAGATCATTGCTTCTTCCCTGACGCTGCCGCTTTCGCTCATCAAGGCGAGCTCGAGCTTTCCACGCATGGATGTCATCGGGCTACGAAGATCATGCGCCAACGAGTCAGACATGGTGTGCAACTGTTGCACGGCTGACTCAATACGGTCCAGCATTCCATTGAATGTGACTGAAAGCTGCGCAATCTCATCGCCAGTCGATTCCGTAGGCACTCTGCTGCGAAGATTGCTCCGCCCGATCAGCGAAGCCGTTTCTGAAATCACTTGGACGCGATGAAGCATGCGACGCGTGCTGACAAAGACAATCGCCGTGCCCAGCACAATGATTGCGCACCAAAGAAATGCAAACTCTATCTGGAGACGATGGAGCACCCGTCGTTCATAACTCGTGGATAGAGCCAGGTAAATATGGCCGCCTGCTGGCAATCTGCTTGATGCAACTCGAAACGGCACCGCGAACCCCGGTATGGCCACATCCCTAGGCCTGGTCAGATCCAAGTGAGTCTCTTGAATCGCCTTTAAATTCTCCGCACCATTCCCGGCTCCTGTATCCAGAAGCAATTCGCCTTGCGGTGTCGTCGCGATGAAGAACACTGCCCGCGTCATGGCATCGGGTGTGTTCTCGTCACGAGGCACTTCGCGGCTGGCGAGCTCTGCAACCTCGCCCACAACGACCTCATGCAGCCGATCTCCAGGCGTACGCTCTGCGACATCGGACAGTACACCCAGTTCTCCGGTCAACCACGAATCGGAGCGGTTCTGAATGTCATTCACCAGAAAGCCTTGTAGAAACCAAAAGGCAATGGCAGTTCCTATCGCAAACGCGACGCCGCTCCATAGCGAGATGCGCCATGCGGCCGTTCTGCCGCGGTGAGGCAAACTAACGGTCCCGGAGGACATAGCCGACGCCTCTCAACGTGCGGATCATTGGCATCTCATTTTCGAGGTCAACCTTGCTGCGCAGACGATAGATGTGTACATCCACCACATTCGTATCAGGCTGCACGTGGACCTTCCACACTTGTTCCAGGATCATCGACCGCGTGACCACACGTCCTGCATTACGAACCAGAAACTCCAACAGAGCAAACTCCTGTGATGTCAGCCGAAGCATGCGTGAACCGCGGGTGGCCTCGCGCCGCAACAAGTCGAGCTCGATATCGCCGGCGCGCAGTAGATTGGCAGAATTGCCACTGGTCGCAAGCGATCGGCGCACCAGGTTCCTCAAGCGCGCAGTCAGTTCCGCAATTGCGAAAGGCTTTGTCAGATAGTCATCGCCCCCCTGCTCCAGACCGCGCACGCGATCGGTTACAGACCGACGAGCTGACAAAATCAGCATCGGAGCAATTACTCCTTGCGAACGCAGGCTTGACATTAGATCGAAGCCATCGCGATCCGGCAATCCGAGGTCTAGCACAATGGCGGCGTAGTCCTGCTCGCAAACAAGGCGTTCCGCTGCCCGCGCCGTCGTCGCCTGGTCGGCCACATAGCCAGCCTCACTGAGACCACGTTTCAGGAAGTCCTGGATCGCCGCGTCGTCCTCAATCACGAGCACTCGCATGGCTTTCATCTTACGAAACGTAGCTGAAGATCGGCTGCAGATGACGCACTTGTCATCTGCGCGTGTCTTTTCCTCCATCTCTCTTGCCTATAAACCAGCTCAGTTGTCACGATTGGAGCTGAAAGCAATGAAGCCCTGGCTGCTTGGAGTGGTTTGTTTCGTCGTCGGCCTTCTGGCCGTTCCTCTGGCTGTCTTTGTGTATCTGGACTACGGCCGCCCACCCGTTGCAGTGTCAGACGCATCCTTTCCATTTGAGCGTCAGATCGTCAGGGCTCCCCTGCACCGCAGGATCGACGCGGAACTCACGCAGCCTCCCACGAAGGCGACCGATGAATCACTGCTTGCAGGTGCGGTCACCTATAAGGAGCAGTGCGCGTTTTGCCATGGCACACCCGATCACAAAACGGACATCGGTAAGAACATGTTCCCCTCTGCTCCGCAGCTCTGGGCGAAACACCGCAACGGCGTAGTCGGAGTCAGTGATGATCCGGTAGGCGAGACATTCTGGCGAGTGAAGAACGGCATTCGCCTTACCGGCATGCCCTCGTACCAGAAGACGTTGAGCGAATCGCAGATGTGGGAGGTCAGCCAACTTCTGGCTTCCGCGGCGGGACCATTGCCCGAAAGTGTGCGCGCAGCTCTGGCGAGTAAGTAATTCGTGGCAGCAGCCATAGACAATCCTCTGAAGCGTTCCATAGCGAATTATGCCAACATCCACGTTGCCAGCACGCAATTCGACCCGGTCCAAGTCCAAGGTGATTCTCTGGAGTGCACTTGGTCTCATCGCACTGTTTGTCTTCGTCACCTCTGAAGTGTTTCTCCTTATCGACTACCCGATGTACCACGCATACCGTTTGCAGGTAATTGCCGACCGCGGTTTTCTCATCCCGCACACACTGTCTGGCATTGCAGCTCTGGTCATCGGCCCGCTCCAATTTTCGTCGAGGTTTCGCACGCGTCATCTCAATTGGCATCGCAGACTCGGCCGCATCTATGTCATCTCAGTATTTGTTGGATCTTTCACAGGGATTGCGCTCGCTTCAGGCCGTCCTGGCTTTCCCGGAACCTGCATGCAGGCCACCGCGTGGATGGTCTGTACGACCGCTGCTTTCATTACAGCGCGCAATCGCCACATCACTGCACATCGTCAATGGATGGCGCGCTCGTACGCCGTGACGTTCACCTTCATCTCCAGCCGCGTACTGAATCTGTGGCCTCGCTACTGGAGCCACCTTGGGGATGTGTTATCTGCAGTTGGCGTTATCGCCTTCACGCTCGCCTCGCTGCTTATCGTCGAGATAGGGCTGAACTGGCACGAGCTCACGAACCGACGCAACTGATCAGGACTTCAAAATTTGGTTCCTTCAAGCTCTGAGCTAACAACCGGTCCCGAGCCACCCAGTTGTCCGAAAATCCTCATCACTTCCGGTTGCTCACCTTCCAGCACCCAGACCATCACGTCTTTCGGTTGCAGACCGAGCATGCGGGCGAACAATCCAACGATACGTCCCAGATCAGGATGGATGCGAAATACAGTTGCCTTAAGAGGCTGGCCTTCCATCTGAAATGGTCGCTCGCCTTCTGAAGATATCTGTATGTGAATTAACCGTCCGCTATTGACTGGCACAAGAAGAGATACACGAAACGGTTTGGTGTTGCGTGGCACATTCACCAACAACGTCCCGACAAACCCGTTCGACAGGTCCTTAGGCAGGTCTATGTGCTCACTCGCAGTGTGGAATCTTCCCTTCTTGTCAGTCGTAATAGTCGTCGCTGTCCCCGTTGTGCCATCCACGGTGAAGTCGACGGGACTTGTAAAGAATGGGCCTTTTTGTACGTGCTGATCACGCACCAACTGAAACGTTCCCTGCTGCCGGTATGTCGTCGTCTCGTCGTCGATGGAACCATCAAGGAATTGATACCTGAGACGCATCGTCACTTCATCGCCTTGCACAACCTGAGTGAATTCAGCGCGCCCGAGGATCTTCCCATTATCTGCACGAACATCCATGAACTGATGCATGAGCATCTGTCGATGCTGAACTTCCAGCTGCTCGGCGTTCGCCGCGATTCCCGGCAGTATCGCGAATGCTGCTCCTGCGAACACCTTCCGTACCACCGCAAGAACCATGCCGCATGAGTTGCTCACTTTGTCATTCTGCATCTCGCCCGCTGCTTTCAAAATGACGTTTTGTTCAGAATGGTCCATTTCTACGCACTTCCGCCGTCTACTAAGTATGTGGCTCAAGAGCGGGATGGGGATGCCATGGAAACGAGGAGAAGATTCATTGCGCAATGAAATCCTTATCATTGGCGGAGGAGTGGCAGGTTGTGCTGCTTCGATTGCTCTTGCGCGCAAAGGGTTAAGTGTCACGCTGATTGAACGCGAACCCACACCGCGCCACAAAGTGTGCGGAGAGTTCCTGAGTGGCGAAGCGTTAGAGGACTTGCATGCACTCGGCATCGACGTGGCATCACTTGGCGCCGTGCCAATTCAGCATGTCCGACTTGCGGCTGCCAGGCGCGCTGCGGAGGCGCCCTTACCGTTTCCAGCAGCATCGCTTACGCGTAAGACCCTTGACACAGCACTCCTTGCTGAAGCCCTTGTAGCGGGCGTTCACGTGAAGAGTGGATGTCGCGTGCAAACTCTCAATCGCAACGCGGACAACGTTTGGGAAGCTACGCTTGACGACGGATCAACACGAACCGCGCCTACCGTGTTTCTCGCCACGGGCAAGCACGATATGCGTGGTCACGGCCGCCCCAAAGACCCTCAACAATGGGTCGCCTTCAAAATGTACTTCCGACTGACGTCCGAGCAGACGGCAGAACTGGCAGATGCATCCGAGTTAATGCTTTACCCAGGAGGCTATGGCGGCATCCAGCCGGTAGAAGGCGGCATCGCAAACCTCTGCTGCGTCGTCCAGCAGCGCTATCTGGCGTGTGCCGGAAACCGTTGGGAGAACTTCCTCGCAAAGATGCAAGAAGACTGTCCACATCTTGCTATGAGGCTCAAAGGCGCAGAGCCGCTGCTCACCAAGCCGATTGCGATTACCCATCTACCGTATGGATTCATTCGTTCCTCCACCGAGGATGGACTGTACTGCATTGGCGATCAGGCTGCGGTCATACCATCCTTCACCGGCGATGGCATATCCATTGCATTGCATACTGCCCGCTGCGCAACAACCGCGTATCTTGCGGGCGTTCTCGCTCCC
Organism: Terriglobus sp. ADX1; assembly: GCF_036877645.1. Classification (NCBI taxonomy): domain Bacteria; kingdom Pseudomonadati; phylum Acidobacteriota; class Terriglobia; order Terriglobales; family Acidobacteriaceae; genus Terriglobus; species Terriglobus sp. ADX1. The sequence continues at coordinate 348,016 of NZ_JAEDXV010000001.1, read as the reverse complement.
GCCTTCCAGACGAAGCTACGCTCAGACCTGCTGTTTCAGATGCGACTCGCAGAAGTCGCAGCGAACGGCTTGAATAACTCTCTTGCACGGGCAGTGCTGCCCTTTTGCCTCAAGGTGTGGCCCGGTGTCATGCGCGTCACCGCCAAGCTAACCCGCGTCGCTCAATCGGCAACAGCCCATCCGCATATGGTCACTGAATCTTGAGTGTGCACTCCGACATTTGATCGAAAGGAGATACCGTGCAAAACCTTGCAGTCTTCGCCCTGCTGAGCATTTTGGCTCCACTTGCTTCTGCGCAACATCAGACGTTCACTGTTACCCCTGGTGCCAGCGATGTGAAGATTACACTCAACACGACTCACGAAGTAGTCCATGGTGTATTTCATGTTCAATCCGGCTCGATTGAATTTGACCGTAACGACCCCAAGATATCCGGCTCAGTTGTCGTATCCGCCGGTAGCGGTAAAACGGGCAACGGTACACGAGACAAAAGGATGAATAAGGAAATCCTGAAAGTCGAGCAGTACACGGCAATTTCATTTGCTCCTTCTTCCTATGCGGGCGAGATCGTGCCATCAGGAGACTCAACGATTCAGGTCACAGGAATTTTCAAGCTGCTTGACGTGCCTCATCAAATTACCGTTCCCATGGTCGTCCATACTGAAGGTAAGACCGCAACGGCAAAGACGCACTTCACCATTCCGTATGTCCAATGGGGATTGAAGGATCCCAGCCTTCTGTTTTGGAGAGCGGACAAAGACGTGTCAATCGACCTGACTCTTATTGGGCAACTTTCAAACTAGTCGCCCATCCCAGGCGTGGAGTGGAATGTGGATGTAAAAGCCTACCTGCAACGGATTGCAACAGCAACATTCGACAGCGACGTTCATCGCGCGTTTGTGAGCTATGCCGCTGACATGCTGAAGGAATCTCGCAGCCGAGACTTGTTCCTGCGAATGGCCGAGCGCTCCGGCATTGACGCCCGATACTCGCCACTCAGCGTTGATCGAATCCCCCACGCCGATGAAGTGGATGCTTATCAGTTTTATCGAACAGGACAGTTCCCCTCGACCGGTGAGCGGATGCAGTTGTATAAGCAAGCAGCGCCCAGGTTGATGTATCGCGCACTCGATCGCCTTGCGTTAAACGATGACGAGCGAGCCAGCATCCGCCATGTCATCGTGACAACATGCACGGGCTTCTACGCACCTGGCCTGGATTTTGATGCGATGCGCTATCTGGGGCTCGATTCGTCCGTGGAACGGACAATGATTGGCTTCATGGGTTGCTACGCAGCGATCAATGCACTCAAGCAGGCACGTCACATCGTTCGTTCTCAACCACAAGACAGCGTCCTGGTGATCAATCTTGAATTGTGCACGCTGCATTTGCAGGAATCGCAAGACCTTGGAGAGGTGCTCTCGTTCCTCGTCTTTGGTGACGGCTGCGCAGCATCTCTCATCAGCGCTCGTCCACAGGGGTTAGAGTTAATTGATTTTCACGCGATAAGCCTCGCTGATACGGCCGATCTCATCACGTGGCACATCGGAGACCAGGGCTTTGATATGGTCCTCTCCGGGCAGGTGCCACTCTCGGTAGGCAAAGCACTTCGCGCACACAAAGATGAGCTGCTGCATGATGGCAGGGTGACCCAGTGGGCCGTGCATCCGGGTGGACGCTCTGTGCTGGACGCTGTGGAGGAAGCCCTTGATCTTCCCCCAACCGCGCTCTTGCATTCTCGCGACATACTGCGGCGATTCGGCAACATGTCCTCTGCAACTGTCATGTTCGTCCTGCAATCCATCATGCAATCCAGCGAAGCCGGGCAACTCGGTTGCGCCATGTCATTCGGTCCCGGCCTCACCGCTGAGACCATGCGTTTTGTCACCACGGGGGCGCAGTGATCGACTTTACCGCTCGCGCGAATTTGTCGGAATGGATGGACGAGCCGTGCTCCTACGACGACTTCCGTGACTGCCTTCGCGATCTTGCGCAAGTCAATCGCATGACATTCGGCTATCGTCCAACACTCAACTGGCTCCGCACCATCCTTCCGAAGGATGGAAGCACGTTGCACATCGTGGACGTTGGCTGTGGGGGTGGCGACATGCTGCGGGAAGTTGAGCATATGGCGAAGCGAGAGGACCTTGTTATTCGGCTGACCGGTATCGATCTGAATCCTCATGCAGCCCGCGCCGCTCGTGAGATGACGCCCTCCTCTTCATCAATTGAGTGGATAACCGGCGATGCATTTCACTACGATCCCTCGGTACCAATTGATGTCGTGATCTGCTCGCTCTTTACGCATCACCTTCCAGATGACGACATCGTAAAGTTCCTGCAGTGGATGGAACACGTAACTCAACGTGGTTGGTTTGTGAATGACCTTCATCGAGAACGCAATCCGTATTACGGCTTCATGTTGCTCTCAAAGGTAATGCGCTGGCATCGCTTCGTTCAGCATGATGGTCCTATCTCTTTTCGAAGAGCGTTCCGTCATGAGGACTGGATTGCTCACTTGAAAAACGCAGGCATTCCGAAACACGAAGTTTCATTGTTCACAGCCAGGCCGGCGAAACTCTGCCTGGCGCGAGTAAAGTCATGACAAAGAATGGGAACAAGACGGAATTGAATTCAGAAACGGTGGTGTCAGCGTGACAGACATAGAACAGGAATGCATCCGAAGGATCGCTGAAGCCAAGGCTGTCTCGCCAGACTCGATCACACCAGAGACCACGCTTGAGTCGCTGCAGGTTGACTCACTGGATCGCGTCTCACTCTCTTTCGATATGGAGGAGCAGTACGGCGTTCAGATATCTGACAGTCAACTTCACGAGATTGTGACAGTGCGCGATGTTGCAGTTGCTGTGGAACAGGCCCTCGCGAAAAAGCAGGCAGCTGAATCGAGCAATGCGAGCGCCGCATGAGACGCGTTGTCATCACGGGCGCTGGATGCATCACGGCCATCGGCAACTCCGTCGAGGCATTTAGCGCCAACCTTTTCGCTGGTGTAACCGGCATTCGCGAGATTGAGAACGCACCCCCAGGTTCACTGCTCTTCTCAAAAGTGGCAAGAGTCGTTGATTTCTCCCCAGCCGATTGGCTTATGCAATCACAGGTGCAGCTTGCAGAACGATCGTCACAGTTCGCCATCGCATCTGCGCGGCAAGCAATCTCCTCCTCTGCGTTAACCAACCACTATGCAGGCGAAGACACAGCCGTTATCTTCGGTTGCTCGGCCGGCGGTCGAACAGCAGAAGAGCCAGAGACAGCCAGGCTTTACACACAAGGGACGCGCGTACATCCGCTGACCGTTCCTCGCGCGATGGCGAGCGCAGGCACAAGTCTTGTCTGTATGGAACACGCAATCACTGGTCCCGCCTACACTGTCTCGACCGCATGCGCTTCCTCTGCACATGCGATTGGGCAGGCATTTCACATGGTTCGTTCTGGAATGGTTAAGGCAGCCCTTGCAGGTGGCCACGAGGCTCCGCTGACCTATGGCTTCATGAAAAGCTGGGACAGCCTTCGTGCCGTCTCGCCCACCTATTGCAGGCCCTTCGCTGCAAACCGCGACGGCACCACACTCGGCGAAGGCGCGACGATTTTCAGCCTGGAAGCAATGGACGCGGCCTTGGATCGCGGTGCTCCAATTCTTGCGGAGATCGTTGGATTTGGTATGTCATCAGACGCCACGCACATCACACAACCCAACCCTTCCGGTTCTGCCGCCGCCATGGATCGAGCACTGCGTGACGCCAGCATCAAGCCTCATGAAGTCGGTTATGTCAACGCACACGGCACCGGCACGGAGATCAATGATCGACTGGAGGCGCAGGCGATCCATAGCGTCTTTGGCGAAGCCGCGACCACGCTACCAATAAGCTCCACCAAGGGACTACACGGCCACGCAATGGGCGCCTCAGGAGCTATCGAGCTACTCGCGGCTGTCCTCGCGCTTCAAAAAGGACTTCTTCCGTGTGCAGGCGGCATTTCTAACCCTGATGAAACCTTGGGTCTGCGCTGTTTACTTCGAGAGAATAAAGTTTCGACGACTTCCTATGCGCTTTCCAATTCATTTGCCTTTGGAGGGCTGAATGCCGTGATCGCTCTGAAGCGATATCTTTCCTCGTAACACTGGAGTGCAGTTCGTCATAACGCCCATTGCCCTGCTAAAAGACGCGAAAATCAGGAGATTCTGTGCGCCAAATCTCACTTCGGCGGCGAGTAGCTTGATGGCATGAGGCTATGACATGGATCAAGACGATCCAAATACCTTACGAACAGCTTCCAGATAGGCCGTCCCGTGCTCCATATCTGGCTCCAGATAACTGCCCTCAGTCCATTCGTTCCACGAATTAAGAGTGACCAACTGCTTGCCTGCGGGTAGATGATGCTCGGCAAACTGCCTGGCCGAACGAAGAGAATCTTCAAAGGCTTGCGGAGAGTTGTTAACCACTACGGACGTAAAAGGGTATCCACTTACACGGAAGTTGTCGGTTTGACAGGTGCGAGGCGTGGCATCCCAGCCAACCGTTACATTCGGAAAGTACATACAACCCAGTTCGTCAGATGCCCGATCGCGGTACTTTTCATATTGGCTGCGGACGTCTTCGTATTCCGTCTGGAACCCTTTTGAAAGCTGGGCATGGTGAACCCACACATAAGATGTGGTGCTGTCGATTCGCAATTGCTTCAGAAGTTGTGGCAGATTTTGTACTTCTGCTTCGCCCGGCAGTAGCTTCACTCCCCAGGTGACGGCATTGATGTGGACGCCGGGAAAACCGACAGCACGTGCCTTTTGTCGGAGCGCGTCCAGTGCAAGTGCAGCCTGTGAAATACCTCCCATGCCCGCGATAAATCGAAAGAGTTCATAGATTGAAAAATAAGGTTCTCCATCAAGCTTGAGGTAGGAAGGGTGCTGGAATAGTTGGACAACACGATCGCACATGGTGTCGAAGGCCTGGCGTGAAATTCCTCCTTGAAACTGAACTTTGCCTGGGCTGTCCAACTTGGCAGGATGCAGATCGATCCAATCATGATTGGCCCACATCAGGGCAAATCGAACATCGTGGTTGTTCGGGGCCATGAGATAGCCCTTGTCCAACGCGCCGTTCAGGAATGGCCCATCCTCGTACCAGTACCAGTCGAATAGCAGAGCGTCGACACCATTCTGGCTGGCTGCGGCAATCTTCCTTTGGAAAACCTCAGGGGTCGCCTCGTCAGCGTAGCCCCACTGCGGCACTTTTGGTTGGTGATGACCAGCGAACCGTGGCGCCGCAGCTTTGACCAGATTCCATTCCGTCCACCCACTTCCGTGGGCCGCCTCATTCCTGGGGTCCACATGAAAGTTTCCGAAGTAGTATGCCGCGGTGATGCAGGCATCTGCCTTTGGTGGCTTTATGGCGGCTGGGGTCCCGATCAGACCGCCATGCAACAGCGTGGCGCCAGCCCTGGTAATAAATTCCCGACGATGCACAGAACTCCTTCGCTTGGCGCTTCTAATTGATTCGTTTCAATACAAATTGTCACGGGAGTAGGTGTGCCCCACTCCTGCCTGGCTGGAGACAAGCACTGGGTAGAAACCTTCCAGCCCGCTGGGACAGTTTCGTTTAAGCCCTGTAGCAATTCCCACCGTCGGGCAGGTGCCATTGTGCTGTCAACGTCCTGCCGGAACGGTGTAGGTGCGGTGCTGTATCATGGCTCCTCTGAAACGATTCAGCGTCTGCCGGTGGCTGCCGAGAGATAGACGGAATTCGAGGTGAAGCGATGCTTGCGATAAACGAGATCGAAACCACCTGCGAACGGTCGCAGGGCGAAGTTCATTATTCCTCTGAACAGATTGCGGAAACGTTGGATCAGATCCTCCGTAGCGCACGCTTCAAAGACAGCCAGCAATTGCAGACCCTCTTGCGATATGTCGTGGAAGAGACGGTTAAGGGAAATGACGAAAACCTTAAGGAGAGGATGATTGGCATCTACGTCTTCGGTCGACGTCCCGATTACGACACGACCGAAGATCCGATCGTTCGCTCCCGGATGGGTCTGCTCAGGAAACGGCTTGCTCAGTATTACGAGGGTGTAGCCGCAGATCAGGCCCCCATCCAGATTGTGATTCCGAACGGGACATATCGTCCTGGGTTTACGTCCCGGCCAATCACGAAGGGTAAGCGCACGCCGTCGGCTGTTGGCGAAACCAAGCCCGCCTCCATTGCAGTTCCGGTGATTACGAACATCGTTCCGGCAATTGAAACAACACAACCCATGGTTCCGATCCCGGACTCCCCTGCGGCACTCCCTTCGTCTTTCAGGATAAGAGTGGGCTTCAAAGTGGCATCCATCGCGGCGGCAATCGCTGTGATTCTCTTCGGAACCTGGTGGTTCTTCCTGCGGCCCCAGCAACAAGAGATGGATGCGCTATGGGCACCGATCCTAAAGGGCAAGCAGCCCGTCTATATCTACACCGGGACAATGCCTGTCTATGAACCCGGATCGCCAGCTGACGAAGCCTCCTCTCCGGCGGACCTTTACTGGCCGATACGCGTACCGGAACCTCCTTCAGCAGATCTGCCGAAAATGGGGCCGAATCAAGTCTTCTCATATGGCGAAGGCATGCTCACCGGCTCGGTGTACGCCGACATCAGGGTCTCTGCGTTTCTAAGCAAGTACAACCGAACTCCGGTGATGCGGTCGGGGCCAAATCTCCCCTATATGGACCTGAAAGGTTCGCCTCTCATCCTGATAGGATCCTTCGACAACTACTGGACGCGGGTTATGAATGAGAGTTTGCCCTTTTATTTCGATCGCGGCTTTGGAATTCGCGAACGCTCGGGCGCTCACCGGCGGTGGCATAATCCCCTGAAGGCGGAGATGACGCCACGCATGATGGATGACTACGCTCTGGTATTCCGCGTGATGGATTCGAAAGCCGGAGCGCCAGTGCTTGCCATTGCCGGCCTCTCCACATGCGGAACACATGCTGTCGCGGATTTCGTCACCGATCCCGTGCAGATGAAGGCACTATCCGGTATTCCGAAGGCTGCCCTTCTGAGCAAAAACATAGAACTGGTCCTGCACACATCGCTGGTAAACTGCGCTCCCACCTCGGTCCAGGTAATTGCCAGCAAGGTCTGGTAACGCCCTGCATTTTGACACTGGGCGGCGCCTCTTCCCCCATAACAGAACTTACTCACGGCCGCGATAAGCCGACGGTTGCGGTCATGGATGAACATGCCTCGCCTTGTTAGGTGCTGACGGAACATGGAGGACACTTTCGGAAAATCATTGCCCGCATTTTCCGGAGCGTCTGTACAGCACCGTACCTACACCACACCTCCGGAACATTGACAGTCGATTCGAACGAACCTTAGACCTTGCCGAGGCTATAAATACAGGTCTTTCACAGTTGCTGTGATTTGGAGGTTAAGATGCGATCCTGGTTCACTTCGGAAATCATGCCGCCGGTAGCGGAAGGCAAAAGGCAAATGGCACCGATGCGGGGTGCGGAACGACGAAGAGCGGCGACATTTGCAGGCTTTGTTTTTCCAGCTCTGGTTTCAGCATGCGTTCTGACGATTCCGCAGCGGCAGGCATACGCGCAGACAAACCTGGCCACCTTGTCTGGAGCTGTGACAGATGCCTCGGGAGCCGCAGTGCCGAACGTTCCAGTCAGCATTCAGAATGTGGACACGACGGCCACGCGCGTGGTGACTACGGATGCAAACGGCTTCTATACCGCTCCCTCGCTGACGGTTGGCTCATATCGCGTAACGGTTGCGGTTCAGGGATTTTCCAAGACGGTACTTCCTGCTTCGCTGACTCTGGGTGGCCTCAACCTGGACATACATATGAAGGTGGGCAATGTCTCGGAAGAAGTGACAGTCACCAGTTCGTCAGGATCGGTGGCGCTGCAAACAGACAGCCATGAGTTGGCTACGTCTGTGGACAGTGTGCAGTTGACCACGCTTCCGAATGGCGGACGCAGCATTCTCAGTGTCGCCACACTCGGGCCATCTTCTCAGGCGGGCACGGATGCTTCCACCTCTGCTGGCGACCAAAGCTTTTATGGCCAAACAAGCAATGCAGTCATCCTCGCCGGTTTGGGTCCAAACCAGACGCAGTTTCTTCAGGATGGCATCGATAACACAAACCTACTGACACAGACAGCAAACATTCTTGCGTCTGTGGAAGCAGCAAAGGAAGTGAATACCCTTTACAGCAACGCTCCTGCCATCTTCCGGCAGCCCACCGTGGTTAACGTCATCACAAAGAGCGGCTCAAACAAGTTTCACGGCACACTCTACGACTTCCTGCAAAACGACGCAGCGAATGCAAAGAACTGGTTTGCGACCACGAAGGCTCCGCTACGCTACAACCTCTTCGGCGGAAACGTTGGCGGTCCTATCTATCGCAACAAAATTTTCGGATTCTTTGACTACTCCGGCCTGCGAAGCCATTCCTCCGGTCTCTCACAGAATCGCGTCCCAACGTTGGCAGAACGCAACGGAGATTTCTCTGCTGACCCGACCATTTATGACCCTACGACCTATAACCCGGTGACCGGCACTTCCAACCCATTTCCGGGCAACAGGATTCCTGCGCTCAGCGCGTTCGCACAACAGTGGCTGCAAAACTATCCGCTGCCGAATGTCCCGCTGAACGCCAACAATGTGAACTATGTGACGAATCTGCCGTCGAGCAGCAATTATGACGAGTACCTTGCTCGAGGCGACTGGAACGTTTCACAGAAGAACCAACTCTTTGGCACGGTCGCTCGTTACAGCCACTCGGGCGGTGGAAGCACAATCACTCCCGGCCTTTTTGGCATCAGTGTTCCCCTTACCGGCACGAATGCTTCCATCACAGACACGCAGATCGTCAACGATCGCATCGTGAACGCGCTGAGGATCGGCTACAACCGCAGCAATCTGTTCCGTACGCAGCAAGGGACAGGGGCAAAAAACTACGCGGCCTTTTATGGACTAAACAACCTCAATCCTCTGCTGGAGCAGTCAACACCACCTGCGATTTCGGTATCGAACTACACCTCACTTGGCGATCCATACTCTCCCCAGGGTGCCATCCAGAATCGCTACCAGTTCACTGATCAGGTGACGTGGACACATGGAAATCACACGCTGAGCTTTGGCGGCGAATTCATCCGCGTACAGTTCAACGGCGATTGGGTCGTCACGAATAATGGCAACTACACCTTCGACGGATCAGCGACATCCCAATACGTAGGCGGAAAACGCAGTGCGTCCGACCAGGGCAATGCGCTGGCCGATCTCGAACTTGGATTCCCGGTCAGAGGCAGCGGTCTGACTGGCAACTCGGCCGGTGCGTTCCGCGAATTCGATGTCTCCGGATTTGTTCAGGATGACTGGCGAGCTTCACAACGCCTGACGCTGAACTTCGGCCTGCGCTACGACTACATCAATCCGCCCACTGACAAGAATGGCCGCGGCGCGCTCTATCTGCTTGCAACAAATTCCAACCGATCCGGAGCATGGAACGCCAACTATAACGACTGGGGACCGCGCGTGGGCTTCTCATACAAGGCCACAGATAACCTTGCCATCCGCGGCGGTTACGGCATTTACTACGCTCCTATTCTCTACAACAATCTGCAATTCATGCTGCTGTACTCTCCCAACGTGGTGGCGCAAAGCTACAGCCTGAACATTCAATCGCCGCAGAATATTCAGAACCTGTTCATCGCCAATCCGCCGTCAGTTCCAGGACAGGGAGGTTACTCTATCAACCCAACCCTGAAGGACACGTCTACGCAGGAATGGAACCTAAACGTGGAGAGAACTCTTGGAAGTAGCACCATGCTCACGGTGCAATATCTTGGCAATGTGACTCGTCACCAGTCTGCACGTGCAGATTTGAACCAGCCAATTGCACTCTCTGCGGGGAACACCTCCGGCAAACTCGACGTTCGTCCCTATCCCAGCGCAGGTCCTATTGACGGGCAGCTCAATGCCTATAGCGCGAATTACAACGCGCTGGGTGTGAAGCTTGACCGGAGACTCTCCAAAGACTTCCAGCTTCTAGTCGCCTATACGTTCCAAAAGGCATTGAACAGCATCGACGGTGATAACAGCGACATTCAGTCGATCTACCACCCAGAACTGACCTATGGTCCTGCCAGCTTCAACCGCAAAAACGACATCAACATCAGCCCGATCTATTACCTTCCCTTCGGCCCCGGCAAACATTTCCTGAACTCAAACAACATCATCAACCGCGAGATCATAGGTGGGTGGGAGCTTGCAGGCCTTCAGTACTTTGCATCAGGCCAACCAATTACCGTGACCGCAAATAACAATGCGGATACGAGCCCATACCATAGTGTTTACGCAAATCTCACCTGCAATCCCATGCAGGGATTTCACCGCACGCGATTCAACATCTTCAACCCTGCATGCTTCGCGCAACCTGCTGCCGGCCAGTACGGCACTACTCGCTCAGTAGGATGGCAACCCTGGATTTTTCAAACGAATCTTTCCGTCATCAAGAACTTCCAGATCGCAGGAGAACACCAGCTTCAGTTCCGTGCGGAAGCTTTCAATCTGTTCAACCATCCGCTCTTCAGCACAGGCGGTGGTGGCGTAACCTCACCGACACTCGGCATCGCAACATCGCAGTCAAATAGCCCACGATCGATGCAGTTCGCGCTCAGATACTCCTTCTGACAAAGAGAGTGGCGGTGCGAGTCACCAAACGTCGGTATGATCGGGCAATCGTGTATCGATGCCCGGTCAGCCGAGGATGGCTGACACCAGTCTCCGACACGATCAAGTGAGGCCTCTAGAAAGGTGCCTCCTGGTTCACTCATATACTCCATCTGGCAGACGGATAAGGGCAACATAGTCCAAACTCTTCTCCGGGCCACAAAGGACTATTAGCAGCGTTAGATCGTTGACGACAATCTCAATGCAGCACTGCTTCTTTTCGCTATCGCCAGTCAGCAGCAGACGACGAGGACCTGCGATGCAGTAAAACCGCATCCACTGTGGCTACAATGATTCGATGGCGGGATCGAAGACTCGACATTACGGTTCCGGGACGTTTGATAAAGGACTCGACGTTCTTGAAAGCCTGGAACGCGCTCCGGAGCCGCTGCGCATCCATGACATCGCGCAGCTGACTGGCCTTGACCGTGCTGCGGTTTTCCGTCTCCTGTGCACGCTCGAGGACCGCGGATATATCGAGCGTCTGACCGACAAACGCTACCGGGCAAAAAATCGCAAACGGATGCCACGCGTTAGTTACATCGCGCCACTCACAGGCAATCCGTTTCGCGAAGAGGTCACCAGGAGCCTGCAGCGTGCGGCCGCCAACAGTGGTTTGCAATTGGAGCTCGTCGATACCGGCGACATCGAACTTCCACGCGACCAGATAGACGCTGTACTGCGTTCCGGTGCAGAGGCAGTGATCCTTTTCCAACGTCGCGGCTCGCTCGCGCACTTACTCGCCGATCGTTTTCTTCAAGAGCAAATCCCGCTCATCAGCGTAGAAACACCTATCGCGGGTGCACTCTATTTCGGAGGCAACAACTATCGCGCAGGCCTGCTCGCCGGCGAAACTCTGGGCACATTCGCACGCAGACAATGGCAGGGAAACTTCGACAAGCTCGTCCTCCTCGAGTCGTCACTTTCGGCAGCGGCGACAATGGCGCGCCTCACGGGTACGGTCGAGGGATTAAATACAACGCTCAACATTGATGCTTCCACGCGTGTGATTCACGTGGATGGCCTCGCCTCCAGCGAAACCAGCAGGGCTGCGTGCCTGCGCGTGTTCAAGTCTCTGCCCCGCAGGAGCAAGGTGCTCATCTCGTGCTTCAACGACCTTAGCGCCATGGGAGCTGTGCAGGCTGTGCGAACGCTAGGAATTGCCGATCAGGTTGCCATCGTCGGCCAGAACGGTACAGCCGAAGCACGCGCTGAACTGGCACTTGCCTCGAGCCCGCTCATCGCGACCGTGGCCTATTTCCCCGAGCGTTATGGCGAAGAACTTCTCAAACTAGCCAGCACCGTTATTGCCCATCAGAAGACTCCGCTTGCAGTCTACGTTGACCACATCCTTCTGAATCGCGCCAATCTCAGGCGCTATTATCCCCGCACGTCTGCTTCCTCGCTGAAGTGATTGACTGCTTATGAACGCACTTCCTTACGTTCAATATGTGAACAATACTGAACAAAATGCAGACATTGCACCTGCTCGCTCTTGACAGTGGATTAGCGCAACAAGCATTAATGGTTCCCGCCAACATATACACACAGATGTTCACTATGTGAATAGGCGAGGTGACCATGAATTTTAGGCATTTCCGCTCCTCCCCAGTCCTGCTTGCGCTACCACTCGTAGCCCCTTTCATACTGCCCTGCTCGTTGCTCGGCCAGGGCTCTCAGGGGCAGGTCAATGGCCGCGTTGCTGATCCCACGGGCGCATCCGTCGCTGGGGCAACTGTGCAGCTGACGAACGTTGCAACGGCGCAGGTGAAAACGACAACCACCAATGCCGAGGGCTACTACAGTTTTCCCGCTCTCCTGCCGAGTGAATACAGACTCAGTGTCAGCATGTCCGGCTTCAAGACCATCGAATCTCGCGTCACTCTGGATGTGAATCAGACGCTCAAGGATGATGTGTCGCTTCAGATCGGCGAGACCAGCAGCAAGGTCGAAGTGCAGGCCACAGCCCCTCTGGTCCAAAGTGAGACTTCATCGACCGGCCAGATCATCACGGGACAGCAGGTACTGCAGATGCCGTTGAATGGTCGCAACGTATTTGCTCTTAGCCTGCTGGTACCGGGTGCTTCAGAAAATCCAGGCGCGCAAAGCACCTTCAGCATCAACGGTGCACGCGGCAATCAGACATCGGTATTGCTTGACGGCGTCGACGCCCGTCTCTTTCAGAACGGACGCCCGGCCATTACTCCATCCGTTGATGCCGTGCAGGAATTCAAGATTCAACAGAACGCCAACTCTGCTGCGTACGGCGATGGCCTTGCCATCATCAACACTGCAATCCGATCAGGTAGCAACGGCATCCACGGCGACGTGTGGGAATTCCTTCGTAACAACGTCCTTGATGCCAAGCCATATTTCAGCAAGACGACACCAGTACTGAAACGCAATCAGTTTGGCTTTACGCTAGGTGGTCCCCTATGGAAAGATCACACGTTTGCGTTTGGAAGCTATGAAGGTCTTCGCGTTCGTCAAGCCCAGACACTCTATGCACTCGTACCCACACCGGCTCAACTTGCCGGTAACTTTTCAGGAAGTGCTCAGCTCTACGATCCGTTTATTCTCACCGCCGGTGCTCGCACGCCCTACGCGAACAATCAGATTCCAGCGAACGAAATCTCAAAGATCGGCAAAGCGGCGGCCTCACTTTATCCTGCACCCAACCTGACCGGCGTTGCTGGGTATAACTATGTCGCATCCAGTTCCCTACCAGACGATGCCAACCAATTCAACATCCGCGTCGATCATCAAATCAGCAAATCCGACAACATTTTTGGACGCTTCAGCAACACGTCAGAGAACGCACAAAGCTACAACTTCCCTCTGCCCTACAGCGGCACCGTCAACAGTTACAAGGGCAAGCAGGCCATTCTGCACGAAACGCACATCTTCAACCCAAATCTACTCAACGAAGCAGCAATCGGGTGGACTTATGGTCTCTTCTCATTGCAACTGATTCTTGCGGACCACGATGTTGCTACGCAGGATTTTGGGTTAACCAATCTTAAGATCCCGACTTTTGAGCAAGGCGCGCCAATCCTTAGTGTGCAGGGCTATTCCTCCATGGGATCGCCCATCAACGTACCCACAGGTGGCTACGAGAATAACTATCAGCTCAATGACGATCTCACATGGATACGCGGTGCGCACACGATGCGCTTCGGTTTTGAGGCGCGTCAGTATCGGCCTGCGCAGTATGATCCCGCAACGCCGAATGGCAATCTCTCCTTCGACGGGCGCTTCACAGGCAGGGATGCAACGCATACGGGGAATCCCGTTGCCGATCTCATCCTTGGTATTCCATATACAGCAACAGTGACACAACTTGTCACTTCGAATGGCCTGGTGGTCCTTCGGTGGAATCAGTATCAGGCGTATGTGCAGGATGACTGGAAGGTGGCTCGGAACCTCACCCTGAACCTCGGCCTTCGTTATGAGTACAACCAGCCCTTTCGGGAAGTACACGGCCAGGCAAATGTCTGGGACCGTGGCTGTAACTGCTTCCTCACACCTGGAAATGGCATTGATGGACTGATCAAACCCGATCGCAATAACTTCGCACCGCGTCTGGGTTTTGCCTACAGCATCACGCCGCGCACGGTCATCCGCGGTGGCTCAGGCATCTACTACGGATTCATTCGTGGATCGGAGCTATCGTCAGGCTATGGATTGAATCCCCCTTTCCTCGCGAGCACAACGGTTAACTCTGCCTCCACAACACCAACCCTCACGGGTGGCATCTTCGGGCCGGCGTCACCCGCTGTCACGCCAACGTCCAACATCTTCTCCGTCGACCACAATCTGCCCGACAACTATACGTACCAGTACAACCTCACAGTCCAGCGCCAGTTGACTGATACGTTCGCAGTTCAGGCCGCATACGTCGGCTCGTCCGCGCACAAGCTTACAGGCCGCGACCTGATCAATCAGGCCCGCGTCGACGCGAATCCTGCTAACCCAACTTCTATCGCCTCACGCAGACCCTTTGCCGGTGCGGCAGACATCAGTATCACGCGTGCAATCGATCAGGCGAACTACAATGCGCTACAAGTTACTGCAGAGAAACGTATGTCTCACGGCATCTCCGCGCTAGCAGCGTACACCTACTCGAAAGCAATGGGCATTGCAGAGGCGGGCGATCAATCCGCCATCGGCAATGAGTACGTGCCGCGCCACCGCTACTACGGTCCCACGGTTTACAGTCAGCCACATCGACTGACGATCAGTCCCACCGTCGAACTTCCCATTGGTCGTAACCGTGCCTTCCTCAACAACACTCCGGTGATAGTAGATAAGCTGATCAGCGGTTGGAGTGGTAATGGCATCCTCACCTTTTTCAAAGGAGAGTTCATCTCACCCACCTCAAACATCAGCGCCAACGTTGGCCGTGTTGATCGCAACTTCCCCAACTGCATTGGCAATCCGAATCTTCCTAGCGGCCAACGCAGCATCACGCGCTGGTTTGATACGTCCAAGATTGTCTCGCAGCCGTTCGGTACATTCGGCAATTGTGCAACCGGAGTCATTCAAGTGCCCGGTGAAAACAACATCGATCTTTCGGCAGTGAAGAACACTGTCTTCCATGACCGTTATCGGTTGGAGTTTCGCGCGGAGTTTTTCAATGCCTTCAACCATCCCAGCTTCGGAAATCCCAACACGACTGTCGGATCACCATCGTTTGGTGTAATCACCAGCACACGCACTAACAACCGTCAGATTCAGTTCGGTCTAAAGGCATACTGGTAAGCCCATGAAAAATCCAACTCGACGTGACATCTTTCGCTACGTCGCCGCTTCGACTGTGGTCAGTGCAGCAAGCCGCTCCATCGAAGCGCAGCATGGTGCCGACATGGCGCCTCTGCGTAACGTGCCGTGGCCACAAGAGCCGAATCTTGAGAACACAGCATTTGATCGCGTCACGCTCGAGATGAGCCTCAAACCATTTCGGCAGACCGATCAGGCTTACATCGAAGCTGTCTGCCAGGATCTTTTCCATCAGTGGCTGCCATTGATACGACGAGTGGAGTCGGTCGCAGTCTTGCTGTGGTCTGCCGATGGCAGCGAGATCCTGGACTACCGCGGACGCAGTACAGACGAGTTTGAGTGGGCCAAGTGGATCGGCATCGGCAACAGGCCCGAGGCCGCACCAGGAGATGACCCTGACCGCAAAGGTTTGCACTCCATACCGCACCTTTACATCGATAATCCACCGGTCATGACATACGGCGTACTCGGACGCATTGTCGCCACGCTCAAACGTATCGGAACCGCTGTAACAGGCAAACCGGTCACAGTCGGAGCCACCTTTGATCCAGGGCCGGAGTTCGCGAAGTCATCCTTTAAGTACAAACGTCATCCTGAAATCGCGAATGACAACACGATGGGACACAGCACATTCGTGACATGTGTCACCCATCTTCACGCAGACAATGTTGCGTATGCCGCCTTTCCAAATGGCATCACGGAAGGCATGAGCCTCGGCACTTTTCTTGGAGGTCAGGCCCAGCATTTTCTCTCTGACCTTGGCTTCGATTGTCTCTGGCTTTCCAATGGCTTCGGTTTTTCAGTAAGCCCCTGGGCGGTAAAGGGACCGCTGTTCGATGGTACGAAGTTCGATGTCCACGCCGCCCCCTCACTGCGGGATGCCATCCTCGGTTTCTGGAAAGACTTTCGTAAGCAATGCCCAAAGTTTCCTCTGGAAACAAGAGGAACCAATCTGCTCCTCGGCAGCGATCTCGCAACGAATGCTTGCCCGCTGCAACAGATCTATGAGGGTGGCTTCAACATGATCGCGCCTCCTAATTCACCATGGGCCGCCATCGACGGTGATTTCGGACTTGAACTCGTCGGTTATCTTTCCCGCATCGCAGAGCTACCGCCGGATGGCCGATTCCCTTTCCGCTTCTATGTTCACGATCCCTGGTGGCTGAATAGTCCCTGGTTTGATCGCTACGGACGGGAACCACACGATATCTACCTTCCGCTTGCAGTAGCACGCATCAATGGCAACGCGGGCATCACACGTCCAGCATTCTTCGAGATGCTTACCGTGGACAACAGCTACGGTCGCATGCCGGAGCAAGCCGCAAATGAAGTGACGCCGCATGTGCTCGGTGCGGTCGATGACTTCTCCGACGCTCCGGGATTACTCACATGGATCTGCCCATTCCGTGAATATCACGACATGGTCTTTGGAAAGTCACCCAATCCCCAACTTCCGTTCTTTGCCGACTGGTACCTTCGCGGTGCCGTGAATACGGGACTTCCTCTCAACTCTGTTGTCTCCACGACAAATTTCCTATCTACGCTTCGTCAGAACCCCACGTTCTTTGACGAAACCGTATTACTCACTCTTGTTCCAACTGCAGGTTCGCCTTTGGAGGAAGTCCTACTGGATCGCGTACGCCGCGGCCTTCCTGTGCTCTTCTACGGCCCCGTGACCGATGCCAGCAAGATGATGCTCGAATACCTGGGGCTCACGCTGTCCGATGGAATCGATGGTGAGTTGACACTCCAGAGCAACCTTCATCTCGATGATGTTCAGCACGGTGTGCAGGTCATGCGTTTCCAGCACCGCAGCCTTACGAATGCTGGCAACATCAATACTGTTGCTCAGCCGGGCACAAAGGTTCTTGCAACCGTCAATGCAAACGGGAAGGAACGAGCCTACGCCGTACAGCATGACAACAGCGCATGGATTCGCGGCACCTTCTGTTCACGCATTCCTGAGAATGTCTCTGCCCGTATCCCTATACCGGATGATCCTGCAACATCATTCCCGGCAGAGGCACTTGCCCGCGCAGCGCTTGCGCAGCTTGGTGTCTCTATTGTGGTGAACAAGACCTCTCCAGAAACGCGGTTGCCGGTCATCTTTGGTGCACGCTGCCGCAACGGCTACTTCTTCTCTGGTTATGCACCTTCCACGACATCAAGCGTCCGTTTTCGCCTCTCCATCGGCGCTCCGCTTTTTGTCGGTCGCGAGGCGTGGCTTGAAGACGGCCATGCTGTCTACACATTGCCACGCGCTTGGCATCATGAGGCGCGTGTCTTCGTTCAAACACAGCAGATAGGGGAAGTTTCATGCGTCGAGTACTACGCAGGCATGACTGGTTTCCGACGCCGGACCTTAATCAAGGGACTTAAGGATGCAACGGTCACCTTCCTACCTGAAGACAAAGAACGTGTCATTTTTCAGGTCAACGACATGCGCCTCCATGTGGAACAAAACTCTATCCCTGTGACCCGCAGCGAAAACGGGCGCAGACTTACTGTCCATGGGATTACCGGCTCCCTCTTCATTTCCTGGTAATCAGCTAAGACGCGTAACGACAAAGGAGCTTGAACATGAATCCCCAGTTTGCAGAGACTACGAGCCCCGAAATTGCAGCGGCCACCAAGGTACGGAAAAAGCACACGCGCGCTCGCATTGGTGTTTTCAATGTTGGCTTTCATCGCTACTGGCCACAATTTCCCGGCTTACGCGAAGAACTTGCAGGCTATCGTGATCAGTTCGAAGAGCGACTCCGCGCAATGGATGTTGAGGTGATCTCCGGCGGTCTTGTCGATACGGTAGAAAGTGGCCGCGTTGCGGGAGACCTCTTTGCATCTCACAACGTGGATCTCATCCTGTGCTTCGTCACCACCTATGTACAAAGCGCGTTCGTGGTACCTGTAGCACAACGCGGCAAGGCGCACATGGTATTGGTAGGGCTTCAGCCCACGCCCGGCATGGATGTAAAGAAAGTAACCACGCATGTGCAGTTGGCGCATGATAATTGCACGTCGCTGCCGGAGATCATGTATGCGTTGCGACGCTGCGGACTGCGTGCGGATAGTGTTTTTGGCACCTTGCACGACGACCCTCGTTCTGCACGCATGATTGAAGATTGGATCTACGCGGCGAAAGCAGTCCATACGTTGAAGAATGCGCGCATTGGCTTGTTAGGTCACCCGTTTGAAGGCATGCTCGACATGAACGTCGATCCAACGTCTTTCACGGTTGCGTTCGGTATGCACGTCGACATGATTGAAATGGGCGATCTGGCGAAACGGGTGGACGAGGCGACCGAAGCCGAGATCGAAACCATGACGGAACGTATCCGTGCGTTTTTTACCTTTCCAGAGCCCGGCTCTGATTCCGCAATCGCTGGAAGAGTTACACCAGAGGCCATGCGCGACTCCGCGCGCGTCGCAGTTGGTCTTGAGAAGCTCGTCGCAGACTACAAGCTCGACGGCCTCTCCCACTACTATCGCGGCTTGCCCAACAATCAGGACGAGTTCCTCATCGCGAACATCATTGTTGGCGCATCACTACTCACCGCGCAGGGCATTCCGGTGGCGGGCGAAGGGGATCTGAAGAACTGCACAGCGATGCTCATCATGGATCGCCTGAACGCAGGTGGATCGTTCTGTGAGTTGCATCCGGCAGATTTTCGAGAGGACTTTGTCTTCATTGGCCATGACGGTCCTGGCCACATCGGTATCAGCGATGAACAGCCGGCACTGCGCGGTCTCAGCCTCTACCACGGTAAATTTGGCCACGGTGTCTCGGTAGAGTTCAAGGTGAAGAATGGGCCCATCACAATTACCGGTCTCACCGTACGCGAAGATGGTCGTTTCGCCTTCATCGTTGCGGAAGGATCATCACTTCCTGGAGGCATTCCAGAAACCGGCAATACCAACACACGTGGAAAGTTCGCCCCAGACATGCCCACTTTCGTGGAGAATTGGACGGACGCCGGTGTAACCCACCACTTCGCACTCGGTATCGGAAATCAGATCGACAAGCTTAAGAAGATCGCACGCATTCTCAATTTGGAGATTCAGATCGTCGCGCAATGATGAAACGGAAACGATTCCCGTGGTTCACCGTCGGCATGCTATTCATGGCGACAGCGCTCAGCTTTCTGGATCGCCAGGTGCTATCGATACTCGCGCCTAGTATCCTCGCGAATTTCGGGATAACAAACACTGCGTATTCGCATATCGTGTTTGCGTTTCAATTGAGCTACACAGCCATGGCAGCGTTCGGCGGCTACATGATTGACCGCCTCGGAGTGAAGCTCGGACTCACGCTTTCACTCGGTATCTGGTCGGCAGCCTCTGCGGCGCATGCATTCGTCCGAAACGGTACTCAACTTGCAATAGCACGCTTTGCACTGGGTTTTGGTGAAGGTGCATGCTTTCCTGCAGCTACGCGCGGAGCCGTGGAATACTCCGCTCCGGAAGACCGATCCTTTGCGACTGGAATTGCTATCGGTGGATCAGCACTTGGAGCGGTTCTTACACCACCCCTCACTGTGCTGCTGGCCATCCGTTACGGCTGGCGTGGAGCCTTCCTTATTTCCGGTCTGCTGGGTATCTTGTGGTGCGCGGTCTGGATCATCTTCGTTAAACCCGCTCCACGGAGTACACACAGCAGCACTGCATCGAGTTATGGCGACCTGTTAAAACAACCCGGTCTCATGTGGCTTTTGCTCGCACGCTTTGTCTTTGATCCCGTCTTCTACTTCTATATGTTTTGGATTCCGCAGTTCCTTTCCAAGGAACGCGCGTTGCCATTGCAAACCATCGGCAATCTCTTCTGGATTCCTTTCCTCATGCTGAGCGTTAGCCAGATCTTCAGCGGAAAATTGACTGATGTGCTTTCTGGATCGATGGGATCTGTTGCAGCGAAGCGGCGGATGTTACTGATTGCGGCAGCAATAACTCCCGTGTCCTGGTGCGCCGGATTTGTGGGTAGCATCCCTGCAGCCATTGGGTGCATGAGTCTCCTGTTGTTCGCACATGGCATCTGGATCACCAACTACCTTTCGCTCGTGACCGACTTGCTTCCTGCCGAGAACAATGCCTCCATTGTGGGTCTGACCGGCATGGTGGGTGGTATTGCAGGCATGATCTCAACCCTGATTATCGGCCCGACCGTAGACCGCTTTTCATTTGCACCTGTTTTCGCGGTCTCGGGTGTCGTATACCCGTGCGCGTACATTTTCGTGACGCTCGCCATCCGCTCGGCGGATCGTGCTCACTCGCTGCCCTTAACAGGAGTACCGATACATGCCGATCAATCATCGTAATTTCGAGATATGGACTGTCCTGAGCTTCCTGCTTTTCGTGTTCAGTACAGCGCTCGCACAAGAACCCGTCTTCCCTTCGGAAGAAGGCATGCGGGCAGCTTTTCAGTTACGCGCACGCTATGCCATGACGCCCAACATCACCTATTTACAAGCAAGTGGTGTAGACCTGAAGCTCGATCTCTATCAACGCATCGACACAGATAAACCCATGCCAACCCTCATTTTCATCCATGGCGGCGGATGGATCGGGCTCAACAAGGAGTATTCCATCGGCGCCTTCATGCCTTGGGTGATGATGGGCTGGAATGTTGTGAATGTCGAATATCGCATGGCGCACGTTGCACTCGCACCCGCTGCTGTCGAAGATTGTCTTTGTGCGCTTCGCTGGGTTGCACAGCACGCGAAGGACAAACACTTTGATCTTTCGCGATTAGTCATTGCCGGAGAATCCGCAGGCGGTCACCTCGCACTTACCACCGGCCTCATCCGCGAATCAGCAGGTCTTGATCGCGAGTGCCCCGGCGTGCCACTCCCGCATGTGGCTGCTGTCGTTAGCTGGTTTGGTGTAGGTGACATGGAAAAGCTGCTGCATCAGGACAATTTGCCTCCGGGCCGCGATGATGCTATTGCGTGGTTCGGCAGTATGCCCGACCGAGAAGCGATGGCGCACCGCGTCTCGCCTATTCACTATGTCCGAAAAGACGGTCCGGCTGTCTTCCTCATCGCAGGTAACGAAGATCCTATCCTCGACTTTCACCAAAGTGTTGACATGGACGCAGCATTGAAGAAAGTCGGTGAACCGTCAGAACTAATGATCATCGATCATGGCCTTCATGGACACTTCACTCCCGATCAACAGATCACGATTTACTCGAAGCTCCGCGCATTTCTAAAATCAAATCACGTGGAAGTTCAGCCTTGACCTTTATCTACGCCACAGCCTCGGCCGAATGGTGAAACCCGTTGTTTGTGTGAAACACAAACGTATCTCTGTTCCTCTTGTAAAAGTTGAACAAGTTTATGCACGGGAGCAGAAATAATAGCGGAGGTTCGCCAGGCGATCCTCCGCTATTGTGTTCCGCTATCTGTAATAGTTCACCTAAACAGATGAGTATTTTTTACAGAGACGCCGTATCTCTGCGATCTGAGCAGGGGTTCCACTCAGATCCTTCTCCTCACCTTCGTAGGACATGAAGCCCTTATATCCTGCATCCGCAAACATCTTCCATACGCGGTCCAGGTCGATTGGGGAATTGTCGTCAAAGCCAGCCCGAACGTGCGCGTGCGTGGCATAGGGCAAGCACGCAGCAATCTGCGAATAGCTATCGTGCCCGGGGGAGGGTACGAAGTGTGAGATGTCGATATTGATGCCGGCGTACGGTGAGTTCACACGCTGCATGATCTCAATGCAGACTTCCGCGCTTTGCGAAACGCCGACATGATCTTCCAACCCGAGCGTAATACCCTTCTTGCCCGAATAGTCGCTTGCAGCTTTGAATAGCTCGACGGTCCAATCAACGCATTGCGCCATTGTGCTGCCCTTTGGCTGGGGGCCTGCGAACACACGCAGATGCGGCGCACCAATTCGCTCGGTTACATCTACCCACTTCTTAATGTCCTGCAGTACCTCAGCTCGCTTGGTGGCGTCCGACTGCACCATGCTGGATCCACATGCAACACCGGAAAAGGCGACGCCGTGCTTATATCCCAGGTAGCGCAGATTCTCGATGTAACCGGGATCTGTGTTCTTCATGTAGTACGCCGTCATGTCGAGCCCATCGAGCCGCATGTCGACGGCTTTCTCAATGAAGGTCTCCAGCGTCAATGAGCCATTCAAGAAGAGATGGCGATAGGTGTAGGCGCAACAGCCGGAAAAGATGCGCGCTACTTTTCCTGTAAGGGTGTCTGCAGCGATCGTTCGCTCAGCCATCGACGATGCAGTGGTAAGCGACATGCTCGCAAGCACAGTAGCGCCTGCGTTCTTGAGAAAGTTCCGGCGTTCCATACGAGTCTTCATGGTCTCTCCCCTGGGCGGTTCCAGCATGAAACGATATCCGTCCGCCTGACGGAATACTGCATAATGAGCTTCTTGGTGCTTCACCTTAGCATCAGTGCTTATCACTGTGCAAGCGCTTGCATGCTACACTTCCCACAAACGGAGAACACCCGCTATGACATTGTTGGATCGCCGCGATTTCTTGAGACTAGGCGTCGCCAGTCTTGCTGCTGCCTCCCTGCCGACACTTGCCCAATCAACCAGCGCAGCCATTCCACAACTGGGTATGGTCGCTAAGGTCGTTGATAAAGGCACTGCGGAAGAGACGATTAAGCACGTGAAACAACTGGGGTTCCCGACGTGCCAGATCTACTTTGACAACCTCAACCTTGGCCAGGTGAAACCGTTGCAGGCGGCGCTTAAGACATATGGCGTCACGGTATCCGCGGTGAGCGAGCATAACCCCGGACCACGCGTGTTTGACTTTGATCGGGGACCCGCCACCATCGGTCTTGTCCCATCTTTATATCGTAAAGAACGCATTACCGCGCTCAAGCTTGCTGCGGATTTCGCGAATGCCTGTGGCGTAGATGCAATCCATACGCACCTCGGCTTCATCCCGGAAGACCCAACAAGCTCAGAGTATGAAGTCGCTGTTGCGGCAATTCGTGAGGTAACGGAGCACTGCAAGTCGAAGGGTGTAATGCTGCTGGCGGAGACGGGTGAAGAAACTCCCATTACTCTTCTGCGCACGATTCAGGACGTGGGAACCGGGAACCTGTTCGTCAACCTGGATACAGCCAATCTCATCCTGTATGGCAAAGGTAACCCGGTCGATGCGATGGATGTGATCGGGAAATACGTGCGTGGAACACATATGAAAGACGGGCTGTTTCCAACGAATCCACACACGCTGGGCGAAGAAGTGGCAATTGGAAAAGGCAGAGTCGACTTTCCAGAACTGTTCCGACGGCTGCACGCAGTAAACTACAGACGCACCATCACCATTGAGCGCGAGATTTCAGGACCGCAGCAGACTGCTGACATTCTGGCTTCAAAGGTGTATTTGCAGCGTCTCATCGAGGCGAACTACGGCAAGGGATAGATACCGCTTCACCTCATGACTCCAAGACGGTCTAACGCGGCGATCATCATTGACGATGTGGCAAGAGCCGCTGGGATCTCCACCGCGACGGTATCGCGCGCGTTCAGCCGCCCACATATGCTGCGCCCGGAAACAGTGGCACTCGTGCGGAAGCTCGCCGATCAACTGGGCTACCAACCGAATCCCGCAGCCCGCGCACTGAGCACTGGTCGCCAGGGGAACATTGCGATCGTTCTGCCGGACATTGCCAATCCCTTTTTCCCACCATTGTTACGCGCAGCCCAAGCGGCCGCAGATGCAGCCGGGTATAGCGTTTTCCTCGGAGACTCGGATGAAAACTCCACTCGAGAAGCGCGTTTGATCGGCAAACTAACGATGCAGGTAGAGGGTTTCATTCTTGCGTCGTCACGTATGACTAACCGGAAGATTGTTGAGCTTGGAGAACGGCAGCCTGTTGTTCTGATCAATCGCGATATCCCGGGACTGCCCCGAGTCCTGATTGATCCTGCCAAGGGAATTGGCGCTGCGGTTGAGCATCTCTCACAACTGGGACATAAGAACATTGCGTATGTGAGCGGGCCCGCCGCTTCATGGTCGAATCAGCAGCGCGAATACGCCGTGGAGAAGTCCTGCGCAAAACACAAGCTTCGGTTGCGCACATTGCCTATCGGACACCCGGACTTTGAGTCTGGCCGAGAGATCACAGAGAAGGTTCTTGCACTCAAACGTGTGACCGCCGTGATCACCTTTGATGATTCTGTCGCGCACGGTCTGCTGGCAGGTCTTGCGGAGCGAGGGATCGATGTCCCACGCGCTTTGAGTGTGATCGGGTGTGATGATGTGCTGGGAGCTTCAACCTATCCCGCGTTAACCAGCGTCTCAGCCCGCTGCGACGAAGCTGGTAGGTTGGCCTTTGAGCTTCTTCACAAATCGCTGAATGACGAAGGCGGAGACGACATCCGGTCAGTCCTGGACACCTGGCTGGTTGCCCGAGGAACCACCGGCCCCGCACGCATCGACTAAGAAACACTCCGAATGTCGACTGGATGTGTTTTGTGATTGCTTTATGCAAGCGCTTGCATGTAGTCTGCGAGGCATACGCGGCTATCAGGCTTAGCGCCGCATCGGGACGGTCACAATGATTTCCAGAAGGTCTCTTATCAGTGGCACCGTGATGACGGCTGCCAGCACTGCCCTGTTCGCACACGCGAAAAGCTATGGCAGCATCCTTGGGGCGAATGACCGACTCAATGTTGCAATTGTTGGCACGAATTCCCGGGCGCTTGCTCACCTGTCAGGATTGCAAGCCAACGCTGCAACCACACGGGTGACACACCTGTGTGATGTGGATAGCCGGAATCTCAACGCCTTTGCACAAAAAGCGTCGCACGCACTTGGATACTCGTCAGCCACTACAAAAGATTTTCGCGAGGTCTTAGCGGCACGAGATGTAGACGTGGTCACGATTGCCACGCCGGACCACTGGCATGCTCCCATGGCTATCCTTGCGCTTAAAGCGCACAAGCATGTGTATGTTGAGAAGCCTTCGAGCCATAATCCACGCGAAGGTGAGTTGCTGGTTGCGGCACAGAAGAAATACGGCAAGCTCGTTCAAGTGGGAAATCAGCATCGTTCCTGTACTCATGAGCGCATGATGATTGAGAAGATTCATCAGGGCCTGCTTGGCCGTACTTATGCGGCCACTGCGTGGTATTCCAACACGCGCGCATCCATGGGAGTGGGCAAAGTAGTTGCCGTGCCTGCAGAACTCGACTGGGAGCTATGGCAGGGGCCTGCTCCGCGCTCTGCCTACAAAGACAATATCCACCCGTACAACTGGCATTGGCTGCGGCGCTACGGCACAGGCGAGGCCTTGAACAATGGCACGCATGAGACGGATGTGTGCCGGTGGGCGTTGGATGTGGCCATGCCGAAGGGGGTGAATGCGATTGGGGGACGATACCAGTTTCACGACGATTGGGAGTTTTACGACACACTCAACGTGAGCTTTCAGTACGACGACAAGGTTCTGAACTGGAATGGCAGAAGTGATCAAGGGATGAAGCTTTACGGACGTGACCGCGGCGCTCTTATCCAAGGTGAACGCGGCTCTGTGGTCCTCGCAGCCGATGGCTACGAAGTCTATGACTGGAAGGGCAACAAGACCGATCAGTATCAACTGAAGAAGGCCGCTAGCAGCAGCGATTTGTTGAGCCAGGACGAGATGACCAACCTGCATTTCGCCAATCTGGTGGCAGGCATACGTAATGGCGAACCCTTGCACTCCGCAATCAGTGAAATCAATATTTCTATCACCGCGCTACAGCTGGCGAACATTGCCTACTTCACGGACAGGAGCTTGAAAGTCGATCCCACCACGGGGCATGTGCGGAACGATTCGGAAGCGATGGCTCTATGGAAACGTAGCTACGAGCCGGGATGGGAACCCACACTGTAAGCAACTGCTTACGACTATGGATCAGCGGAATGGATAACCGGTTACGCATTGGATTTGTTGGCCCCGGATGGATTGGCCGCGTGCAGTTGCAGAAGCTGCACAAGAGGACGGATGTACTGGTATCCGCAGTACATGGACGCGACTATGAGTGCACCGCTTCCCTTCTGCATGAGCTTGGTTTGCCAGCAGACTGCAACTGCAGGTCCTATGAAGCGTTACTGGACCGCGAGATTGATGCGGTGTGGCTTGCATCCCCAAATCAGCATCACGGTCCGCAAGCCATTGCCGCCCTCAAGGCTGGAAAGCATCTTTTCTGCGAAAAGCCGACAGCTATTTCGTACCGTGACGATGTGGAACTGCAGAGACTTGCTTCAGAGAGCCCGCACCTCATCTCCTTTGTGGACTTCGTTCTCTATTTCAATCCCATGGAACAGAAGCTTCTTCAGATGGTTCGGGAGGGTGTCTTTGGCGATCTGACACAGGTCCAGATCAACTACCGCCATCCCATCAACACCAGTGGCGGCAGAGCATGGAAGCTAACGAAAGCCGCGATGGGCGATGCTATCTCCATGGGTATTAGTCACGCCATCAGCCTCATCACATGGATCTACGCAGCCAACGGCCAACATCCCGTCTCCGTGTTTGCATTCTCAGATCGTGCTCGCGTACGAAACTTCGAACCCGACCCGATCTGGAACATCCTGATCCGTTTTAGTGGTGGTGGCACAGCATTTTGTTTTGGCAACATCGACTTCAACGCCGGATACGATCTGTACCACAACGTCACAGGCACAGCGGGCTCGTTCACGTTTGACTCTGCGCGGCCACATGAGCAGAAGGTGCGTTTCGTCTCTCAGAACGTAGAGGATGGCCAAACCATCTGGCCGCTTGCAGTCGGAACAGACACAACGCATGCGTGGCCTTCCAACATGACCTTACCGGATAGCGGAGATGTTCTGACGCATGGGCTGGATGACGCAATCGATTGCTTTCTGGCGAGTGTGAGGGCAATGAAGACCTCTCCCCTTAGCCTTCAGCATTCCTCAATCATTGCCGAGATTGGATGGGCCGCTCAACTGTCCGCCGTCACAGGACAGCAGGTTGCGTTGCCACTTGATCCATCACTGATGCAAGCGGTCACAGGCTAGAACTTCAGACTGAGAGTCTTAGTGCTGAACCAGCTTTACAGGGATGCTTCCCTGCTGCAGGCTTTGCTGTGCAGCCTGCATGAACGCGAAGATCTCCAGAGTCTCAGACTCAGCAACGGACGGCGTCTTCTCGCGCATGAAGCGGACGATATCCGCGACTTGTGGTGCGTAGCCAACATTGGTCGAGATCATCTCTGCGTGGCCGCCCTCGCGATACAGCACGGCACCATAGGTAGTACTGTCTTCCATCAAGCGGACAGTTCCGACACTCCCATCGCTCCACGTTGCAACGATCACATCAGCCTTACCGGAACGGGTTTGAGTGACCTGCGCAACTCCTGGCCCCATCAATCGATACAGACTCTCGATGGAATGGATGCCGTAGTAGGTAAGATCCAGCGGGAACTCTTCAATGTAGTGCGCTGGTCCCCATGTTTCCACACCGAGCAGGTGTTCCGGGCGTGGATCACATCCGTAGCGAATGGAAGATGTGCTGAACCAAGGGATGTGCTGCTGATCCAGCAGGGCCGCAATCGCCTGCGCATCTTCCAACGACCCTGCCAATGGCTTGTCAATGAAGATGGGCTTGCCGCAACGCGCGGCTTCACGAAGCTCCTGCAGGCGCAGACGAGCATCCACGCTTAGCAGCAGGATGCCGTCAATGTTGGGGCAAAGCTCAGCGATGGACGATACGAACGGAATCTTCCACGTGGTCTGCACTGTGGTTGAAAGCTTCTCGATGCGGTCATGGCTAATTGCAAGAGAACTGCCGCCGCGATATGCAACAGTGATCCGTGCGCCGGGCACGTGATCTTTTTCTCCTGTGCCATTCAATATGCGTGTGAACTCCACGGCGTGTGTGGAGTCTGTACCAAGCAGAGCCAGCCGCAAGTCCTGCGACTGCGCCTCTAGCTGAACGGGATGCAGGAGAAGAATGGCGACGATGAAGAGCCATAGTCTTACCAATCTGTCGTTACGACTATGGCCCTCAATGCATCCCATCACGCTTCTCCACTGTGGTGTTTTTTAGAAGATCAGTTTAGCGCCCAACTGCAGCACTCGCGTTGCTGCAGCGGATGTGATCTTGCCAAAGCTAGCCGATCCCACAGTTGCTCCCGGCGTGCTGTAGGTTGTCAGATTGAATGCATTGGTGCCATCCGCACGAACCTGCAGGTTGCTCTCGCGGAAGACATGGAACTGACGCATCAGTGACAGATCCACATCTTTATAGAACGGCCCTGTCATCATGTTGCGCGATGAATTGCCATCCACAGCTGCACCCGTCACAGCAGGATTTTGCGCGAACGCGGCGGTGTTGAACCATTGGCTCACGGTGCGATTGGAGAGATTGTAGTTGCCGACAAGTTGAGCACGGTCATACGTGCTGCTGCCATCGAGGTTGGCATCCACGCCATTCAGCACCGTGAAGGGAGTGCCGCTACGCAACTTGGCAATGGTGGATATTTGCCAGCCATTCAGCGTTGCCCGCAGGAGACGACGGTCGCCACTGTACCCGGTGGGCTGCCACACGATAGCAACCGAGGCCATGTGTCGCAGGTCGTCCGAGGCGCGGGCACGCTCTGCGCGCAGATTACGGTTGTCCTGTGCGCCAGAGAAACTCGTTGTGCTGCCCAGATCTACAGAATCAATTGTCTTGCTCCAGGTGTAATAGCCATAGAGACTCAGAGCAGTGCTCAGGCGTTCATGCACTTCCGTTTGAAATGCGTCGTAGTAGGCGCTCTGTGTTGAGTCGATAAGGTTCACAGCACCATAGACCGGGTTGGGACGGCGTGACAACACGTTGGCTGCGGTGGTGGTTGCGGTTGCGTTCGGCACGGGTGCATTCACGTCAGGACCATATGGCAGGTGCTTTCCACGCGATCCGACATAGGCAACCTGAATGCCAAGGCTGCTGGTCAATTGCTGCTGCACAGACAGGTTGTACTGGTAGGTATAGGGCCACTTGAAGTTCAGGCCAATGCCAGATGCCTGTGCACCGGTTACAAAACCGAACGTGAATGGGAATGGATTTGCAATGTTGCCGGTCGTATTTGTGCGGTATGGGTTGGCGAGCGTTGCGCCCGTGATTACGCCAGCATTGGGATAGCTGTAGCTGAGTGCGAAGGGCTGATAGTTCTGTGGGATGTTCCACTCATTGCCCGACACGCTGCCAAAGTACATACCGAAGCCGCCACGAATAGATGTAGCTCCGTGCCCGCTGGGATCATACGCAAAACCGAAGCGTGGAGAGACATGTGTGTAACGCACGGGCACAATGCCACGAGTTACGCCAGCATCGCCAGGAAACAGCTGCCCCGCTGGCGCATTGGCATATACGGTTGACTTGGCTCCCGGAACATATGTGGTGTTCTTGTTCTGCGGATCCGTTGGTGGTGTTTGTACATCCCAACGAAGTCCTAGGTTGAGTGTCAGTTCTCGCAGAATGCGGTAGTCGTCCTGTACAAACAATGCTGTATTAAAGCTGTTTGTAAAACCATACGTTGGTGATGCCTGAACAACGGATGCCGGAGACCCAATGATGAAACTGGCAAGAGCATTGCCCGCGTACTTTGTACTGACACCTGTTCCCGGCGCTGCTGTGGTTCCGGAAGTAAGTGTGGAGTTGAAGGTGAATGTTCCGTAGTTCGGTTGCGTCGCAACCTGAACGTCTTTATCCAGCGAGAACTCACCGCCCAGGCGTAGTGTGTGTTTGCCATGGGTCAGAGTGACAAGGTCGCGTACAGAATAGAAATTAGTACCGGCTTCTGGTCCCGCAATTCCTACAGCGAGACTGAAGTATCCTGTGACACCAATCGACGGAAGCGCTTTGGGCCCCTGAATGGTGTACGTGCTGCCAAGGTCTCCAAGCGAGGTTGCAGGCGTATTCAGACGTGCAGCCAGATTTCTTGTGTATGCAAGCCATACCTGATTGACTGCCGAGGGCGAGATGATCGTGGTCAAGCTGGTGATCGCGTTCTGCTGACGCCACTGATACAGAATGTTCGACCACGGAATGTTTGGACCACCGGATGGAAGGTTCGTATTGCCGCTTGTGTTGAAGTATTCCACCAGCAACTTATTGCGCTCGCTTAGTGTGGCATCGATCTTGGCAAGGAATTCGTCTGTGGTGTACTGCGTTGGAACGTATCCACGCCAGGCGTGTGTTCCAGAGTTTGCCTGCGGAATGTATTGGTCGATGATCTTGCGCGCAACGACATCCTGACGGTTGGAACAGATCACTCCGGCTACGCCGTTACAGGTAAAGAATGTGCCGGTGAGAGGATCAATCGGATAGGACGACGTCGGGTCCGCAGAGAAGTCGCCATTACGCTCCGCAGCAGTGGGAACAATGGCACCTGTGAGAAAGCTGCTGGTGCTTTGCCGCAATCCACCATACGAGCCGAAGAAGAAAATCCTGTCTTTACGAATGGGACCACCTAATGTGGCTCCGAACTGATTGCGTGTCAGTGGCGCTTTGGGCAACGAAGACGATCCCCAGTCGCGCGCTTTGAGTGCATCGTTACGGAAGAACTCAAACACAGAGCCGTGAAATGCGTTGGTGCCGGAGCGTGTCACCACGTTGATCACACCACTGGCAAAGCGGCCCTGATCCGCACTGTAGCCACTCGTCTGAACACGGAACTCCTGGGTGGAGTCGGGGTTAGGAACGATGTTGCCGGTGTTGCGCAACGAGGTCATGTTGGTGGCGCCGTCAAGGTAATAGCTGACAGAGCCGGTACCTGCATCAACGCCACCGTTGATCTTTGTACGCTGCTCGGGATACCCCAGCACGATGGAGTTCGCGTTGGACTGCACACCCGGCGTGATGTCGAGCAACGTATACGGATTGCGGTCCACGAGAGGGAGTTCCGTGATCTGGCGACGTTCAATCGTCGTGCCGATCTCAGCGCTTGCCGTGTTCACCGTTGCAACAGTCGCTGTGACGTCGATCTGCTCACTGGTTTCGCCAACCTGGAGAGAGGTATCCAGAGTAGCGGGAACACCCGCGGATAACGTAATGCCCTGCTGCACCTGCTTCTTAAATCCGGCAGCGGTTACGGTCAGTTGATAGTGTCCCGCGGGTAGAAGGTTGATGCGGAACTCACCCTGCGCATTGGATGTTGCAGAGTATGACTGATTGCGGTCTGTATCGACCAATACAACAGCAGCATTCGCAACGGCAGCCCCGGACGCGTCCGTCACCACACCGACCGCAGTTGTATTTGTAACCTGGCCAAATGCCGCGTTCATCAGAACTGCCGCAGCTGTGATCGTCAGAGACGTCTTGGTATGCATGGATGCTCCCGTTGAAAGAAGAATTTGCGTTTACAATTATGTGATATTTACTGAAATATCAGTTGGCATACTTCATGTCAACTGAAAGATGCGGGCTTTTTGTTCAACTTCGTTATCACGCCGTAATCAGGCATTAAACTGAGTAAGAAACGCATGTCTCACACAGACCACGTCCCATTCGGTGCCAGTCTTTCGCACGAGGCGTATCTCCAGATCCGCGAGAAGATTCTGCGCGGCCAGATTCCCATGGGCGGCGTCTTGTCTCGCCGACAGCTAGCGGAAGAACTCGGCATGAGTTTCTTGCCTGTCACAGAAGCGATGCAAAGGCTTGAGAGTGAGGGACTCGTGGAGAGCAGGCCACGCGTGGGTACGCGTGTCCGCATCCCTACACCGAATGACATTCGCGAGCGCTATATCATCCGCGAAGCATTGGAGACGCAGTCGGCTCGATTGTTCTGCGAACGTGCAAGCCAGCTGGAACGCCGCGGATTAACCGATATGGCTATTCGGTTAGATGAAGAAGCTGCACGAGTCTCTCCGGATCCCAGCGCTCAGTATGCATTCCAATCGTTCCACTTGCAGTTCCACATGCAAATCGCACATTGGGCAGGCAGCAGCCTGCTGTGCGAAATGCTTGAGAAGAACCAGCTTCTGGTTTTCAATTGGCTGTTCGACATCAATGCGGAATCGTCTATGCCCGCCGGTTGGCACACGGAGCTTGCGGAAGTACTTGTAGGCAAAAACCCCGACGCAGCCGCACTTGCTATGGGCAACCACATTCGCTCAGGCATGAGCGAGATTCAGGAAGCCATTGCAAGACGCTTCAGCATCAGCCTGCCTCCTATTGGCCGTCTTGGACGGGAGCCTGCACCACATCCGCCCACACCTGCAAAGCGACGCGCCGTTAAGAAAGCTACGCCTGTTAAGAAATCTACAAAGCGGAAGTAGGACGCATCAAAGAAGCGCCATACTTATGATGATCCCTGTATACATGGTTGGCTAATTCAGGCAAGTTATTCGCCGCGTACGACCTCTTGTATCTGCAGCGAGGTGTCACCATGCTTCCAATGAAAGAGCAGGAGATCAGCAGGAGCACCTACAGCAATGCGGCCCGTCTTGAGGGCTAGTACGTCTGCTGGATTGCTTGTGGCCATACGGATCGCTTGGCCTAGCGTGCAACCGCTCATCATGGGCGCACGAGCGACCGCATCGTTTAATGTGATACCCGAACCTGCAAGCAATCCACTCTCGCGCATGCGAATGCTGCCATCCGCGTAAACCGTGACATCTCCACCAATGTGCGAGTGATAGTGACCTGGAGTAATTCCTCCGAGAGCGACAGAGTCCGATACAAGGACTGAGCGTTCGACTCCCTTGGCACGCAGCATGACGCGAAGCGTATCCGCGGGAAGATGCGCACCATCGGCGATGAGGGCCGCGGTAAGTCGATCTTCCGCAAGCTGCGTCCAGATGGGATTGCTATGACGTGGCAACATTGCAGCAATGCCATTGCCCAGATGTGTTGAAAGCGTCGCTCCAGCATCTACAGCGCGATGAATCTCGTCTGGTGACGCATGCGTATGCCCAAGCGACACCACAACACCCCGCGCTCTAAGAGCGTGAATAAACTCCTCTATACCAGGCCAATGTGGAGATAACGTGACTAAACCGATCAGTCCATCGGCTGCGGACTGCAGTGCATCAAATTCTTCAAGAGAAGGCGGCCGAACATCTGCAACAGGATGCGCTCCACGATAGCCATCCTCAGGAGAGATATAGGGACCTTCCACATGGATGCATGGGATAGCGTTCGCTACGTCTCTGTTCCCTTCTCGCGCATGCACAATTGATCGCAGCCTTGACGACATGGATGCAATGTCAGCAGTGATAATTGTTGGCAAGAACGTCGTGGTTCCAGCGGCTGCAAGCGTACGAGTCAGGCGCGCAATGGCCGCAACGTCACAACCATCCTCGTTCAAATCGATGCCACCGTAGCCATTAACCTGCAGGTCGATCAACCCCGGTGCCAGCCACAGATCACCTGATGGTTCCAACCACGGACGCACTTCGGTGATAACGCCACCATCCACCTCAACTTCCAGGTGTTGCGATGTAATGGGATCTCGACCGCGGTAGCAACGCATCTTCGTTAATCAATCCTTCTTCCATAGTCCCGCAGCGGATTGGGCGTCCAGATACACGGTGCAACCCTCGTGTTTGCGCAGAATCGATGCAGGCGAACTCGCCTCAATCGGCCCTGTAAACGCCCGAGTTACTGCGGCCATTTTCAGAAATCCCGGTACACAGCAGAAGAGTTTACGCGCACGTAGAAGCCTTGGGATGGATAACGTGACAGCAAACTTAGGCACATCCTGCACGGCTGGAAAAAGACCTTCCTCAACCTGCTGCACGCGACTCGTCTGCTCCAGCTCCACCACACGCACATCGTTGGGTTCTTCAAAATCCGCAGGTGGATCGTTGAATGCAATATGGCCATTCATACCAATGCCAAGGCAAACAATGTCGATAGGCGACTCCGCGAGCGAAGCAGCATACTGCTTCGCCACAGATTCCGGATCATCCCCCGGCTCAATCAGATGAACACCACCGAGCGGCACACGATCGAAGAACTCACGCTTCAGCCATGCTCCAAAGCGCTGTTTTGCTCCAAGTGGCAAGCCTACGTATTCGTCCATGTGAAATGCGTGTACGCGTGACCAGTCGATGTTGGCTTCTTTCGCAAGTGCATGCAACATCTCACTCTGGCTTGGAGCAGCGGCAAAGATCATGCGCACCGTCGACTGCGCAGCAAGAAGCACCCGCAATTCCTTCGCCACGTCCGACGCGGCCAGTTCTCCGAGTTCCTTGGGATTCGAGAGGATATGGATGTTGTGGTTGAGCGTTGGGGTGGCGACTGTCATACGTACGTCATTCCTGATAGGTATCTTTCAATACCGGTTAGCGCAGTTCCAGCAGGAGCGCTGCTGCGCGTGGATTGTCATTCGGCCTGATCAGGCCGCTCACGATATACACAATTAATGAAACAACAACCGGGCCGCCGATTGACAGCATTAAGCTGCCTGAGCGTCCATTCACGCTGGATGGGACAAACAAACGAAGTGCAGCAAACATGGCCACTCCGGATATCCAGGACGAAATTGCAGAGAATGCCCCGCAACGTTTGAACACTGGAAGCATCCCCAGCATCATGGGAACGGCTACAGGACCGACCAATGCACCATACCAGAGCAGGATTAACCCAAGCACCCCACCCATGTGATTGGCGAGAAGTGCAATGATCATGCTGCCGGCCAGGAAACCGAAGGTACAAATGCGTCCTGCGGTGAGCTGCTTCGTTTCATTGTCGAGCCACGCTTCAGGCAGCACTGAAGGAGCAATGTCTCGAACAACCACCGCGGATACAGCATTTGCATCCGAAGAGGTCATGGCCATGGAATGTGCGAAGAGTCCTGCCAGTACAAGCCCTACGAGACCCTGCGGAAGCAGTCTCTGCGCAAGGATGGCGTAGCTGTCTTCGGGATGCACCGCGCCGGGCAACAGCAGAGGCGCAGCCCACATGGGATAGAACAGCACCAGAGGCCACACCATGTAAAGGAAGGCTGAAAGCAATGCTGATCGCCGTGCGGAAGCAACATCCGGCGACGCCATAAAGCGTTGTGCAAGACTCCAGGTTCCACCGTTATACGAGAGCAGGTTCACGAGCAGATACGTCAGTGCAAACCCCAGAGTGTACTGCCCATGAAAGAACTGCCGGTGCGATGCAGGCAAGCTACGCCACATCCCAGTAACGGCACCGACGCCGCCCAGATGTCTCATGACAACGACAAACATGCTGATCCCGGAGATCAACTGAATCACAAATTGACTCAGGTCTGTCGCTGCATCTGCCCACAGGCCGCCTACCACCGAATAGATCAAGGTGACCCCGCCAATAAGCAATACGCCCCACAGAAGGTCAATATGGGCGAACATCTGGAGCAGAAGTGCAGACGCTGTCCACTTAGCCCCTACATCAAAAATCTTTAACAGCGATCCACTGCATGCCAGGCATAACTTTGTTCCGTGCCCGTAGCGAGCCGTTAGATATTCCAGCGGAGAAATCATGCCTGTGTGCAGCCGCAGACGGACCCATCGGGTAGCGAACACACTTGATCCAATGATGAGCGCAACTGCAATGGAACACGCCCACCAGATGTAGAGGCTGAATCCTTCGGTGTAAGCAAGGGCCGCATATCCCACAAACACAGCCGCACTATATCCCGACATGTGATGCGAGATGCCTGACAACCACCAAGGCATCTTTCCACCCGCTGTAAAAAAATCGCGTGCGTTCTTCACGCGGCTGCGAATGGCAATGCCAACGGCCAACATCAGCACGAAGTAGAGACCAAGTGTGATCCAGTCAAGTGTTTTCAATTGAGGGGTCGCAATCCTAGTAGCTGTCGATATTACTGATATATCACTTACTATCAGAACGTGGCAAGTCTCAAACTTCCAGCGCACAACCTCCGCTAAAGCCGTTCAGTCCAATCTCTCTTGAACCTCCCATACTACGGACAGCTGCCGGAAGACGGCGCGACACTCTCAGCATCAAACACTCGGAGACATCGGCAACTGGATCCCCTGCGGGGCGAGTTCGGGCGCAACTTCTTGACAGGTTTGAGCTCAGATGCAAAGCTGTCCGGTATATCGATCTTCGACTATTCGATATCCGATGCCAAAGAAGAAGTTATATCCGCTTCCAAACACGGCCTTCCAAATACTTCTCGCACTGGCGGACGAGGACTTGCATGGGTACGGAATCATGCGACAAGTCCAGTCTCAAACGCAAGGGAAGATCAGACTTGGGCCTGGAACCCTCTACAGCTCTCTGCAAAGCCTTTTGGAAGAAGGACTCATTGCAGAAGGGAAACATACAGAACCTGTAGATGGTGATGACGAACGCCGGCGCTATTATCATCTGACCCTTATGGGCCGGAAGTTAGCTTGCACGGAAGCTGATCGCCTGGCAGCGTTGCTCAGAGAAGCCCGGAAGAAGAACATCCTGCGGGGGGAATATGTCTAATCTGTTTTCTTCGTGGTGGATACATTTGTACCCTCAGTCTTTCCGTGAGCAGTATGAAGAAGAAATGCTTTTGCTTTTCCGCGAACAAATGCGGGATGAAGCTGGATTCTCTGGAAAGCTGCGTATTCAATTCGACCTGTTGCGTGACCTGGTCACCACATTGCCGCAGGTCTACTCAGATGTTCTAAGCCGGAGTGGGCGCGCAAAGATCGTTGAGGGAGATGTGCAGGCTTTCCGTCTTCTCGACGACAAAGGACCTGGCTTATGGATCTATACAGCGAGTACAGTCGTCACTCTCTTGATTTTTCAATCGATTAAGAGCATGCATCCCTGCCCCGCGCTTACGCACCTGGGGCTCTCTGCTTTGATGTGGCTACAGATCAAGGGCCATGAACTGATCCATTTCTTTGTCTAATAGCACTACGAAAGTACCCAGTGAGCACATGTTGAAAAAGATTGCGGTGATAGGGGCAGGGCCGGGAGGGCTGGCAGCAGCGATGCTGCTGTCAAGTCGAGGCTTTGAAGTCGATGTGTTTGAGAAAGAGCGCGTCATTGGCGGTAGAAACGCAGAATTGTCGCTTGGCTCGTATCGCTTTGACCTTGGCCCCACCTTTTTGATGATGAAGTTTCTTCTCGATGAGCTGTTCGAGGAAACTGGTCGATCCATTTCGCAGTATCTCGACTGCGTTCAACTCGACCCTATGTACCGACTTACGTTTAAAGATAAGTCGCTCTTGGCTCGTTCCGAACCGGAGGCGATGCGCGCCGAGATTGATCGCGTTTTTCCTGGGGAGGGTGAAGCCCTCAAACTCTTTCTTAAGCGAGAGAGTGAGCGTTTTGAAAAGCTCTATCCGTGTTTGCAAAAGCCCTACGGAACGCTTACATCCATGCTGAGCACCACATTGGCTGCTGCTGTGCCGCACATCGCGTTGGGCCGCTCCCTGTTTGACGTTTTAGGGAACTACTTCAAGTCAGAAGAATTGCGACTCGCCTTCACCTTTCAATCCAAATATCTGGGTATGTCGCCTTGGGACTGCCCGGGCCTGTTTGCGATGATTCCTTACACGGAACATGCACATGGCATTTATCACGTGCAGGGTGGTCTATGCCGCATCAGTGACGCTTTCTCACGGGTTGCCGGGGAAAACGGCGCGAAGGTCTTTACGTCAACTCCGGTAAAACGCGTCTTAACGAAGAATGGCAGGGCGGTTGGTGTGGAGCTTGCTGACGGGGAGAAGCGTTCTTACGACGAGGTCGTATTGAATGCAGATTTCGGTCATGCCATGGGCACGCTTTTTGAGCCTGGAACGATACGGAAATATACGCCTGAAGTTCTGAGCCGCAAGCAGTGGTCATGCTCGACGCTCATGATCTACCTCGGCGTCAATAAGACATATCCCGATACAGACCATCACACCATCGTCTTCGCAAAGGATTATCACCAAAACCTGCAAGATATCTCACAACGCCTCGTGGCGTCAGAAGATATCTCGGTATACGTTCGTAATTCGGTCGTCACCGATCCATTCACCGCGCCAGCAGGCCACTCGGCGCTTTATATGCTGGTGCCCGTTCCCAACAATATGAGCGGCATTAACTGGGACGAAGAGAAGTGGAAGTACCGTGAGCGTATCTTCCGAGTCCTGAAGGAGCGTACTCCATTCAATGACCTGGAACAGCATATCGTCGAAGAGGTGATGATCACCCCTGCAGACTGGGAGAAGAAACAGTCTGTTTACCAGGGGGCGACGTTCAACATGGGCCATAACTGGATGCAGATGCTCTACCTGCGTCCACATAACAAGTTTGAAGAAGTCGATAACTGCTACCTGGTAGGCGGAGGTACGCATCCCGGTTCGGGCCTTCCCACCATCTTTGAATCGGCACGCATTGCGGCCAACCTGATCTGCGACCGATATCGCGTTCCGTACCGCGCAGCAGTTCCCTATCGAAATCTGGCTGTGGGTTCTGTTTGATCTATGGATCCTGCTCACATGATGGAGGCAGCCCGCGCTGCCGGCAGAGAATGGTGGCAGCAGGCGCCTGATGTACGCCGTCAAACGCTTTCGCGTCTGGCAGCAACCCTGGCTGCCAAGCAGGACGACCTAGTTACAGCGATTACCCAAGACACTGGCAAACCTGCGTTGGATGCGTTGGGTGGAGATGTGCTCGTCACTCTGGAGCACATGCGTTATTACCATCGCCACGCACACAAACTGCTTGCGCCGCGCGGCATTCACCGCGACTGGTTACTCTTCCATTCGACTCAGTTTGTGGAGCGGTTTGAGCCCCACGGAGTTGTGCTCGTCTACGGCCCTTCTAACTATCCTCTACAGCTTTCCATGGTCCCTGCTGTTACCGCGCTTTATGCCGGTAATGCAGTTGTACTCAAGCTTTCAGAGCAGGCACCCAGACTCTCTGATCTCCTGCGGCAAATCATTGCAGAAGCGCAACTGCCCGAACATCTTTTGCAGATTACATGCGACCAAGCTGCAACTGCCGGCAGCTATATTGATGCTCGCCCGGATTTCGTCTGTTTTACGGGGAGTTGTGGGAATGGGGCTCAGGTGGCGGAGCGCGCGGCGCGGCTCCTAATACCGACTCTGATGGAATTGGGTGGGAAAGACGCTGCGATTGTTTTCAGCGACTGCAACCTGGAGCGCTCGATCGAAGGTGTGTTGTATGGCGCATTTGCTAATTCAGGACAGGTCTGTGTCGGCATCAAACGGCTTTATGTGGAGCAGAGTTTCTACGCCACATTTCTCCGCCGACTAACCGAACGGATCGCTGGTCTTTCCATAAAGGCGACGGACGGTACGGAGAACGACCTTGCGCCACTTTCTTCCAAGCCGCTTTTGCAGCGTTTGCAGGCCCAGATTGCAGATGCCCTTGCTCGTGGAGCAGAGGTCGTAACGGATTCTGCGGACCTTTCGGGCGCAACTCCGCTGGTGTTGAGCGAGGTTCCCTGCGATGCGCTCTTGTTGCAAGAAGAATCTTTTGGACCTGTGCTTTGTGTATTTCCATTCAAGACCGAAGCTGAGGTGGTTGGACTTGCCAACGATAGCAATTTCGCACTGGGTGCCAGCATTTGGACCAGCGATCTTGCAAAGGCAAGACGTGTTGCTACCAAGATGCGTGCAGCAAATGTCGCGGTCAATGACGTCATCCGCAACATTGCCAATCCAGCCGCTTCGTTTGGTGGAAATCAATCCAGTGGCTATGGAAGGTACCACGGGCCTGCAGGTCTGTTTGCGTTCAGTCGCACGAAGAGCATTATGTATAACAAGTCCACCTCGCCACACCAGCCCAATTGGTTCCCATTCACGGCAGCCAAATATGAAGCTTTGCGAAAGATCATCCGGCTGCGTCACCAAACATTTGCTCGTTTCTCCAGATTTTTTGGAATAGCGATGCTCCTGCTGGGAATTGTTGCTGCGCAGGGCCAGCAAGGTGGCCACATCCATATCAGGGTGACGATACCGGATGGACTCAAGGGGCAGCTTGCCTACTCGATCTTTAACAGCTCCAGTGGCTTTCCCCAGCATACGGCGAAGGCGTTCCGTCATGGCTTTCTGGCAGTCGGTGCTCCGACGAACGACATTGACCTTGGCGAACTGCCGAAGGGGCGGTACGCCGTCAGCCTGTATCTGGATGAGAACGGCAATCACAAGCTTGACTCCGGATGGCTGGGAATCCCCAGGGAAGCTGTTGGAGTGAGTCGCAATCCTCGTCCTCGCATGGGACCGCCCCGGTTTGACGACAGCGTATTTGAGATGGGCGATAAAGACCTGACCCTTGAGATCACTATGGTGAAACCACGATGAAGTCACAGGAAAGTGTTGCAGTGATCGGCGCTGGTATCGGTGGCATGTCCGCAGCGATTCAATTGGCAAAGGCAGGCTTGCGTGTCACGATTCTGGAAAAGAATGAACGACTAGGCGGCAAGATGAATGTCTTGGAGACGGATGGGTTCAAGTTCGATCTCGGCCCGTCTATCCTCACTCTTCCGCAGGTCTTTCGCACTCTCTTTGAAAGTGACGGACGCAAGCTGGAAGACTACGTTCCGATGCGCCGTGTCGATCCGCAGTGGCGCAATTTTTTTGAAGACGGCACCGAGATCGACCTATGGGAGAGAACGGAAGATATGCGTCGCGAACTGGAGAAACTGCCAGACAGCGACTCCGCCTTTCAGGATTATGTTGCTTTTTGCGAATACACACGCCAGCAGTATGACGTTGTAGAGCGTGGCTATCTGAGAGAAGGACTGGACGGTTTCTGGCAGCTCATTCGTTTTTATGGACTGACTGGCGGTCGCGAGATGGACTGGGCTAACTCCATGTCAGGGGCAATTGCGAAGCGTGTACGCAATCCCTATCTGCGCGACATGTTTGGTTACTTCATCAAGTATGTTGGTTCGTCTGCGAACGATTCTCCTGGATTCATGAACCTGATGCCGTATATCCAGCTCGGATTTGGCTTGTGGTACGTACAAGGCGGGTTGTATGAGTTTGCTCGCGCCTTCGAACGGCGATTAAAGGAGCTTGGTGTAGAGGTTCGCCTGAATACTGAGGTTCTTGCCATCAACCACAGTGGAAAGAAAGTCACAGGCGTTCAGATAAGAAATTCTTCTGGCGAAACGGAAACACTACCTGCCGATTTTGTTGTTTCGAACATGGAAGTAATCCCTGCATCGGAACGACTTCTGAAGCAGAAGCCAGCACAGTTGAAGCGACTGCAAAAGTTTGAGCCTGCTTGCTCTGGCATTGTGGTCCACCTGGGTCTGGATCGTGTGTATCCGCAGCTTGCCCATCACAACTTCTTTTATTCAGCAGATCAATCCGCGCACTTTGATCGTGTTTTTCATGAGAAGAAGTTGCCGGATGACCCGACGATCTATCTGGTAGCTCCCACGCGCAGCGATCCGTCACAGGCGCCAGCCGGTTGTGACAACATCAAGATTCTGCCTCACATTCCATACATCAACGACAAAGCGCCTTACACCTATGAAGATTGTGTGGCGCTGAAAGAGTTGTGTTTCACCAAGCTGGAGCGTATGGGCCTGACCGATCTTCGCAAGCACATTGTCGTGGAAGATTTCTGGACGCCATTCGATATCGAAAAAAGTACTACTCCAACCGCGGTTCCATCTATGGGGTCGTGTGCGATCGACGTAAAAACTTTGCCTTCAAGGCTCCGAAACGCAGCAAGGACTATGACAATTTGTTTTTCGTTGGAGGAAGCACGAACCCCGGCGGAGGTATGCCTATGGTGTCTCTGAGCGGCCAGCATGCGGCTCGTATGATTTTGGAGCAGTTGCAGAGATGATTCTGCTGCTCATCCTCTGCGGAATGGGATTGCTCAGTGGGTTTCTGCTCATGGCACGCGTACCACTGTATGCGTCTCCGCAAGATGGTTCCGGTTCCTCTGAGGATGAGCGGGTTGCGATTATTATTCCGGCACGAAACGAAGAACGGAATCTTCCGCGTTTATTGGAATCAATCCAGCATCATCCGGCTCTGGCGGAGGTCATCGTTGTTGATGACGGCTCAACTGATAGAACACCGGCGATTGCGGAGAGCTATCATACACGGATCATCCATCCAGGCGAGCCACCACAAAACGTTACGGGCAAAGCCTGGGCTTGCTTCAAGGGAGCCACGAGTACGGATGTGTCTCACCTGTTGTTTCTCGACGCAGACACGTTCTTTATAGGGAACGGTCTTTCTCGTGTTCTGCAATCCTATGCCCCAGCGGCCAGTGGCACTGCGATTTCCGTGCTTCCGTTTGCCATCACAAAAAAGCCTTACGAGGAGCTTTCCCTATTCTTCAACCTGTTGATGGCCTTCGGAGCCGGCGGCTTCGGGGCATTTCAGCCTCCGCGTCTTTTCGGCCAGTCTCTGTTGATACAACATGCGCTCTACGACAAAGTCGGAGGTCATGCCGCTGTAGGCAATTTCGTGTTGGAGAACTTTCATATGGCGCGCCAACTGGAAGCGGCCGGTGCACGAATCCGATGCTTTGGCGGGAAAGGAACATTGCATATGAGGATGTTCCCGGAGGGCCTTCAACAACTATCCGACGGATGGACAAAAGCCTTTGCAGATGGAGCGCAGTCAACGGATATCCGCGTTTTACTGGTTTCCATTTTATGGCTCTCCGTATTGGCTTCAACGACGATTCTGTTGTGGGTTACGCCACACCAGCAGCGATGGATGGCAGAATTGCTTTATCTGCTGGCGGTAACCCAGGTTTATTTTTTTGCTCGGGAGATTGGGACGTTCCGCCCCTGGACCTGCTTGCTATTTCCGCTGCCGCTCGTCTTTTTCTTCCTTGTCTTCACTCGTTCTTTTCTTCGGAGAGCCTTGGGGCAGCGCACCAATTGGCGTGGACGGAACGTATGACCAGGACTTTAGTCGCGTTGGTCGATATCATCTACTGTCCCGTCGTACAGCTCTCAGTAAGCGCCGTACTGGTTCGCATTCCGGACCGCTTCTTTTCAACGGATACCTGGATTACACGTCCGCGGAATTTTGAACGGTCTCGCCGTTTGTATCGTGCTTTGGCTGTCCATCGCTGGAAGAAGGTTCTCCCCGACGCAGCCTCTTTGGTTGGCGGAACGATTAAACACGTTAAGCCATACTGCCAGACCGATGTCTTGCGATTCGTCACCGACACGCGCCGTGCCGAAACCGCGCATTGGTTGCAATTTGCGCTAATCCTTCCCTCATGGATATGGAATCCCGTGTGGGCTTCCATCCTTATGACAGGTTATGCAATTGGCGCGAATATACCTTTCATCGTGGCGCAACGATACAACCGCCTTCTCGTTCGCGCCAGGTTGCGATCAGTGTGAGTTTCTCTTCTGCGCAACCCGCCTCATTCAACATGCCGTATGAGTTGGGCCTCACAAGCACTTGAGAGATTCTCAATCCTGAACGCCATACTTGGTTTGTTTTTGAGTCGCGGCAACGTCGACTTCAGAAACCGCTGAGTGATTGACTGGCACCGATCCGAACATCCACCACGGGACAATCGAAGGCGTGATGCGTGAGCTATGCAACGCCTTTGTACGCTCCCGCGGACCGCGCCAAACGTACAGCAGTGATGGAGACGTATCGTCTCACTGCATGCCAAGTAGATAGTGTGCTGGGGAACGCAGGCTCTACGAACGTCTTCAAAGCTAGGGTCTCTGAGGAGATCTCTGTTTTCATCGCGAAGGCGAACGCAGAAATGCATTGGGGATCTCTGATTGGAGACTATTCGCCACCTGTTTGTGTTCCAGTAGCTATTCTTTCGGTGCGAGGTCTCCGAACCAATAAGCGGCGGTCACTCCGCCGTCCATAAGAAAGTCGCTTCCGGTGATAAAAGCTCCTTCAGATCCCATCAGCAAGGCGCCAACTGTTCCTACCTCGTCCGGGGTTCCCGCACGCCCTGCTGCAGATATCTCGATCATGCGACGGTATCCCGGGCCACGTGGCCCTGCCAGTTCGTCATTCGCAAGCGGTGTGATGATGATCCCAGGGCTGATCGTGTTGATTCGCGCTCCTCGCTTTCCCCAACGCACGGCTTCGGCCATGACACGCAGGGAGTTTCCGCGCTTAGAGAGCTGGTAGGCGTGAAGGGAGTCCTTTACCTGATCGAGTTGCAAGAATGGCAGGCTCAACAGATCTTCAACGGGGATGGTCGCCAGGCTTGCATTTTGCTCTACGCTGAGCGGCGGCAGACGGTGTCCGGATTGCGATCCGATCACAATGCCTGAGCCGCCTTCGGCGATCACGTTGCCGAAGAGTTCCAGGG
The DNA here is from genome assembly GCF_036877645.1 of Terriglobus sp. ADX1. NCBI lineage: Bacteria > Pseudomonadati > Acidobacteriota > Terriglobia > Terriglobales > Acidobacteriaceae > Terriglobus > Terriglobus sp. ADX1. Next base: position 303,300 of record NZ_JAEDXV010000001.1, on the reverse strand, counting down.
CCAGCGCTGTCCCATACAGATCCACCTTGAGGATGGTCTCAGGCGATGCTTGCGTCGGCGAAACGCCCGCAGCGTGGATGAGGCCGGTCACACTGCCAATTTTGGTGGCTGTCTCGACGAGTGTTTCGACGGACTGGCGGGAGGACACATCCACGGAAGCTGTCGCCACGCTGAACCCCGCGTCCGTCAGAACCTTGGCAGCGGCCTCGGCGTTCTCTTTTTTCAGATCGGCGAGGAGGACATGCTTTCCTGGCGCGACTCGCCTGACGATGGCCTGACCGATGGATCCGGCTCCGATCACAACTATTACGCTTGGCATACTTTTCTTCCTCTCCTCAGAACTCTGTGACCTTACTGCTACGGATGTTGAGAGACAAACTGGTTTAAGGCACAGATATCGCACGCCTGCTCAGGCTGACGCCGGATCGATATAGCGCGGAGAACTTGGACTGAGAGCTTGCCTGGCCTCGGCCTCAGCCATTCCGAGTCCGACTTTGGCGAGCGTCATCTTCTGTGAGAAAACCGAAACAGAGGCGCAAGAACAGGCTTGCGAGTAGGATGGGCAATTCGGTTTTCATGATTCAGTTCCCGTCCACCGCGCCTGCCGCAAGCTTCCGCAGATCTTCCAGGACACGCTGGGGTTCTTTGTCCAGCGGCTGATTGGGCATGTCCCGAACGCCGTCGACCGCTCCGGGAAGGTCCGCATCCAGAGCCGCAAAGATTGGGTCCAGGTCCTCTTGCGCAGGACCCTTCTCTGCCACCAGTTCGAATGTCTTGCCGAGGGCAGGTTGCGAGGTCAAGCTGCTTACGAGCACCTGCGCGATCTGCGATCGAGCGATCACTCCGTCACTGGAATTGCCAGCCTGACGTGTGTCTCCCTGGAGGAAGATGAGCTGATTCTCGTCTGACTTGTTGTAGTCAAACCAACCGGGTCGGACGATGGTGTACGGAAACCCTCCCGCACGTACCAATCGCTCCGAACGACGCTTCCAATCGTGAGCTTCCGTCGAACGATTGTATGCTCCGTCACGATTCGTGACACCGATGGCAGTCATCAGCGCGATGCGTGGCCTCGCGGCTCCGAGAGCGTTCAGGATGTTGCGCACACCGCCATAGTCAATCGTCTCTGCTCCGCACTTCCCTTCTCCATCCGAACCATGTGTGAAGACAATGGCATCCATGCCAGCGATGGCAGGCTTGAGTGACTCCGGCTGTGTCAGATCACCGACGGCAATCTCGGCTTCACGCGGTAGCATACGCGCACGCGTTTGATTACGGACCAGCGCGCGTACAGAATGCCCTTGCTTCAGCGCTTCCGCGACAACGAGCGAGCCAATGCTTCCACTCGCGCCTACTACCAGGACGGTCAGACGGTCTGCGCTCATGCGGTCACCTTCATGTCTGGTGCAGGAACTACCTCGTCGACAACACGAAGGCCATTGAGCGTACGAGGATAGCCGATGAATGGAACCAGTTGAGTGAGGACGTCAATCAGCTTTGCGCGATCGTTGCCGACGTGGAGGTTCGCACTGACATGTCCTTTGACTTGCGCGTCACAACCTCCGAGCGCGACAAGCATACTGAATGTAAGCAACTCACGCGTGGGGATATCCAACCCTGTGCGAGTCAAATAATCACCAAAGCAGTTTGCCGAGAGATAGCGTTGAATGTGCTGCTCGTCTACGGGCGCGAACGCATAGAGTCTATCGACTCGGTCCTGGCTAATGATCTGGGCTTGGATGGCGCGCCCCTTTTCATAGCGCGTTTCCGGAGTTGTCGTAGCCTGCCCAGGCAGCGGAAGCTCGATGCCGCGCTCCCTCATAACTTCATTCGTCAGATAAAGAAAATCGATGACCTTTGCGATACCGACATACGGCACAGCCTGATACAAGACCTCTTTTGCCTCGACCGGTGTGACACCCATATTGAGCGCACCGCCCAGCATCACACGATATTCCATTACGGCGTGAGACGCGATGATCGCTGCAAGCTGAACCATCAGACGAGTCCGCTTATCAAGATTGCCGTGCTGAAGAACTTCATCAAAGGCGAAGTTATCGAATACTTCGATCAACTCTGGATCACTTACAGCCATGGTAGAAACGTAATTCGGCAGCAGCTCATCGTGATTCTTTTGTGCGACTGGATTCGGCGCCATTCTTTTCACTCCTCAACCTGTTTGAGTCTTCACGGCCATAGCTTGGATGCCGGGCTATCACAGGTTCAACAGTAGAGGGATCGACGAATCGAGGATATGCGCAACGCGCCATTTCTCTAGCAGAGAACGCCAAGTGGATGGCGAACGATCAATGACGCTTACGAAATCGGCACCATTGATCGAAACGTGCTGGAGGATAGCGAATTGGCACGTACCAAGTGCCCTGGCCGAGCCACGCTGACGTTGACACCTTCCATCTCTGCCTGTATCTCCGCAACGATGGCCAAAGCAATCACCGCAGGATTTCCGGATCCAATACTGAGGCCGACCGGCGCATGAAGACGAGAGAGACACTCTTCGGCTGAGAGGCCAACGTATTCAGAGATTGAGTTGATAATACGTTGGGTGCGTTGCAGCGGCCCAAGTATTCCCAGATAGTGCAAGGGCTTTGCTAGCAAACGCTTCAGGATCGCTCGATCCTGTTCATATGAATGCGTGAGGATGACGACGCTGTCGCCGTCATGGACGCCAAGCTCACTTGAAATCTCACGTGCATCCGATGAGTCAGAGTCATCGAATGGGATCAATTCCAGGTGACGTGCTTCCGGAAACCGCTCCTGGCGTAGCAAGTGGCGTCGTCCGTCGGCAACCGTTACTTCCCAACCTAGCTCCGCTGCAAAACGAACGATGGGTTGCGCATCATCGCCGGCACCGAACACGTGCAGTCGTGGTGGAGGCATGATCGGGATGCAAAGAGCTTTCGGGAGAAGAGACGGATCATCAGAAGATTGCGCGAGGACTCGGCCTTGAGAAAAAGATTCTTTTATAAGGTCTGAAAGCTGTTCAGCGCTGCCGATTTCTGAATGCTCCATGTGCTGTGTATCCACCACAACGGTGCGACATTCAGGCGCAAGGAAGGCCACGGTGACGGAGGCGATCCTTAGATCCAGTGCCTGTTGCGTTGCAGCCATCACCTTGTGCACGCTCTCGCCTGTCTCCATAAGTATCCAGATAGTGCCGCCACATCCGAGCCCGTATGGCACGCCCTCGTTATCGTCATCGAAGGACGACTGATAACTCTGAATGTAAGAGCCATCTTGTGTGAGCCAGGCAATCTTGCGACTCACTTCCGCTTCAAGACATCCTCCGCTAATGGTGCCGGCGCGCTCGCCGCTAGAAGTCACAAGCATGCGAGCACCCGGCTTACGGTAAGAGGATCCCTGGACATGCACAACCGTGGCGAGATACACATCCTCGCCACGAGCTCTTGCACGTTTCCAAAGTTCGACTTGCCGTTCCAGTTCCATGCTGTACCTTACCCTTGAAGGGTTACGCGCGACCCCTGTACTGTTCGTCTGTCACCTTTTCCATCCAGTCCACCGCCTTGCCATCCAGTTTTTCTGCAATCGCAATGTGGCTCATTCCTGTCGTTTCTGTTGCACCGTGCCAGTGCTTCTCGCCAGGCGCAAACCAAACGATATCGCCGGGGCGAATCTCTTCGATGGGACCGCCTTCGCGCTGAACCCAGCCGCACCCTGCCACAACAATAAGTGTCTGCCCAAGCGGATGCGTATGCCAGGCAGTACGGGAAGAGGGTTCAAACGTCACAGTCGCACCTCCCACGCGGGCTGGTTCCGTGCCTTGAAAGGGTTGGTCAACTCTCACAGTCCCTGTAAAGTACTCTGCCGGCCCCACTGCCGACGACTGTGTACCTACACGCTTGATCTCCACCTAGTTTCTCCTTGTGGTTTTGCTTCTATGAGTTGAGTCGGTTGCGATTTCGACTATGCGACATGCATCTTTGGGCCGGACGCTTCCAGCAAGTCTTCGATACGAATCGGCAGCTTGCGGACCCTGACACCAGTCGCGTGATAAACCGCACCCGTGATCGCTGCAGCAACGCCGGCCATACCGATTTCACCCACACCACGAGCGCCGAGAGCGTTCAACTTGTAGTCCGGATAATCCAGGAAGGTCACGTCAATTTTGGGACAGTCCGCGTTCACAGCAACGATGTAGTCAGCAAGGTTAGAGTTAATGGGCGCACCGGTGCGTTGATCGTATTCCGTATTCTCCAACATTGCCATGCCAATGCCCATCACCACAGCTCCTTCGATTTGGTTCTGTGCCGCACGCGGGTTCAACATGCGTCCAGCATCAATAACCGTCACGATACGGCTGACACGGAGGCGTGCAATCTCCGGCTGCCAGGTGACCTCTGCAAACTGGGCGCCGAAGCTATGGAAGGAGTAGTCAGTCTTTCCGCCCATGGTGCCTTCGGATTTCGCAGTGCCGCTTGCCGCTTTCACGTTCGCCATTCGCAGTACATCTCCCTGCGAGAGCTTTTTTGAGGGCTGTTCCTTCAATCGAACCATTCCGTCTGCGAGTTCGAGATCCTCCATTTTCTTACCCGCGAAGGGTGATCCGGGAGCTTTCAATGCAGCCTCCAGAAGAGTCTTCACCGCATTCTGCGTAGCTTCAAGAACGGCCGGCGTAACAGTGGCCGTTGTCCAGGAGCCACCGCTCACTGGCCCTTCCGGCAGGCGTGTGTCACCTAAGACAACTTCCACTTTGTTTAATGGGATGCCGGTCTCATGCGACACCAGTTGCGCAAAGATTGTGTAAGTTCCGCCGCCTATGTCCTGTGTGGCGCACGTCACGCGGGCCGTGCCGTCAGTGAGCAGTTCCACAGTGGCGGACGCATTGGTTCGCATCGCGCCCCAGGAACAGGCCGCAACACCCCAGCCTAACGTCATGCCTTCGGCATTCTTCATGGAACCCACAGCAGGATTTCGCTTGCTCCAACCGAACTTCTCAGAACCAACCGTGAGGCACTCGACGAGATGCCGCGAGGAAAAGGGCTTACCACTGCTCTCGTCCTTCTGGGGTTCATTCATTAGGCGAAGCTGTACGGGATCAATCTTCAACTTCACGGCGAGTTCATCCATCGCGCTTTCAAGCGCGTACAGTCCCGGAACGGCTCCCGGGCCGCGCATGGCTGTCGGAGTTCCGATGTTGCGGCGCGCCAGGCCACTGGTGACGCTTACGTTGGGGCATGAATACATGAGAGCGGTAGCCTCGCCACATGACTCTTCGTAGTCGTCGAGCATCGACGTGTGATTCACGTAGTTGTGCACGATGGTGGTCAGCTTGCCGTTTGTCTCCGCACCGAGTTGAATTTGCTGATCGATAGCAGGACGGTGACCAACGCTTTGGAACATCATCGAACGGCTGACGACCAGCTTCACGGGCCGATTTAGATTCCGCGAGCATGCTCCCGCAAGTGCAGAGTGTGGCCACGGCCACAGCTTTCCACCAAATCCCGAACCGAGAAAACGCGTGATGACCTGCACGTTTTCTTGTGGAACACCGAGGACTGCCGCCATCACGTCACGATGATTCACGACTGCCTGCGATGTCTCATACAGCGTGAACTTCCCGTCCTTGTAAACCGCAACGGAAGCGTGCAGTTCAATGGGATTATGTGTTTCTGATGGTGTCTTATAAACCGCGTCGTGCTTGACGGGAGATTTTGCAAAGCCTATAGAGGTGTCGCCACGGTGTGACTCCGGCTTCATCGCTGCCGTACTCAAAGGTGTGCCAAGCAAGGTTTCGTCAGTATCGTGCTTCGCCTTCTTATACGTGACCTTCACGGCTTCTGCGGCGGCGCGAGCCTGTTCCATTGTCTGAGCGACCGCAACAGCAATGTACTGACCGTAGTAACGTACCGTCGTGTCTTCCAGCGGAGGACGGCGCTCGTCCTGCTTTAGCACCAAACCCGAAGCCGGTGGCGTCCGGTAAAGTGCGCCAATGTCCTCATGCGTATAAACCGCAAGAACGCCAGGCATGCGCTTTGCTGCACCGGAATCAATGCCGGTGACCGTTCCGCTGCTGATCGTTGCTGTCACCGGCCATGCATACACAAGTCCGGGAAAGTTGTGATCGGACGAATACATCGCCTTACCGGTGGTCTTCAGCGGGCCGTCAATGCGTGGCGTTGCTATGCCAAGCACTTTACTGTTGGTGATGGGCTGTGGAGCTTTTTCCTGTGCCATCTTTATCCTCCTCAGGCCTGCTGCGTCACTTGTGTAAGGGCGTGGGTCAGGCAGCGCTTTGCCAGCTCCACCTTAAATCCGTTTTGCGACTGCGGGCGCGCACCATGCATGGCTGCAACCGCGGCAGCTCGGAAGTTCTCCGGTGTCGGCGCTTTCCCTTGCAATGCCTTCTCTGCTTCATGACTGCGCCAGGGCACCGTTCCCACGCCGCCCAGTGCAACCCGAACGAACTCGATGCGTCCGCCGTTCAGCTTCACCGCAACAGCAGCGGACGCAAGCGCAAACTCATACGAAGCACGGTCACGTAGTTTTAGATAGCCGGTCCTGGTTCCAGCTGGAAGAAGCGGAACGCTCACATGGGTGACGAGGTCGCCCGGAGCAAGAACCGTTTCGTTCTGTGGCGTATTGCCGGGAAGAAGATAAAACTCCGAGATGGGAACGGAACGTTCGCCCTTAAGCCCGGTGATGTGGATGGTTGCACCAAGCGCGGCAAGCGCCACGTTTTGATCGGAAGGGTTGCTGGCAATGCAGTGGTCACTCGTGCCAAGAATTGCGAGCATCCGATTATGACCGCCAATCGCGGCGCATCCACTCCCCGGCTGACGCTTGTTGCAGGCCGATGCCGTATCGCGGTAGTAGACGCAGCGGGTCTTTTGCAGGAGATTACCCGCAGTTGAGGCCATGTTGCGAAGCTGCGTTGAAGCACCCGAGAGGATCGCCTGCGATAGAACGGGAAAGTGTTCTTTGATGAGCGCATGATTGGCCACATCGCTGTTGCGAGCCAGTGCGCCGATCCTCACCGAACTGTCGGGCATCTGTTCAACCTTGTCGAGGGACAAGCCGTTGATGTCGATCAGTTGCTTGGGTGTTTCCACGTTCAGCTTCATGAAGTCCACGAGGTTTGTTCCCCCCGCGATGTAGCGAACGGGCGCTCCCTGCTGCGCCGTTGTCGATGAGGCCTGCGCTTTCACCGCATCAGGAATCGTATTCGCCGTAATCAGTTCAAAGGGCTGCATGAACGCCTCCTACACTATGCCGTTACGGCGGCAGGCTTGCACAGCCGCCACAATGTTTGGGTACGCTCCGCAGCGGCAGATGTTGCCGCTCAGGGCTTCCTGAACGTCCTTGTCATCCGGCCCCCACGGCTCTTTGAGCATCGCCGTGGCCGACATGATTTGCCCACTGGTGCAGTAGCCGCACTGATACCCGTCGTGTTCAACAAAGGCGGCCTGCATTGGGTGCATCTTTTCCGGCGTACCCAGCCCCTCAATGGTGGTGATCTCTTTGCCCTGCTGCATCGCAGCGAACAGCAGGCAGCTATTCGCACGCTTGCCGTCCACATGAACTGTGCATGCTCCACACTGGCCGTGATCGCAGCCCTTTTTTGTACCGGTAAGGTTTAACGTTTCGCGCAACGTATCGAGTACGGTCGCTCGCGAATCGATCCGCACGCGGTGCGTTTCGCCATTGACGCGCAGGGTCACCGGAATTGTGCCCGGGATAACATCTGCATGGTCGCTGGCTTCTTGTCTGGCGATTTCTGCGGCTGCAATGGGAGCTGCAAGCGTGCCGGTCGCGGTCGCAACCCCAACCGCACCAGCACGGGAGAGGAACGATCGACGGCTTAGCTTTTCAAGTGATGTCACGGCTTGGATATCGTCTTCTTGATGATTCGCCATCTCTGGACCTCCCGATGGTGGTGTTCGCAAAACGATGGATAGCGGGAGACCAGGGCACCGCGATGCAGTAGCTAACGACCCGTGATCTTCTCCAAATGCTCGGGATAACGATCTCCATCAAGCGGAGCTTTGGCAAGCGCCTGAGTGATCTCATCCATGTCTGATGATGTCAATTCGATCGAGGCTGCCCCGAGATCTTCCTCCAAACGAGAAAGCGCGATCTGAGCCGCTGTGACCTTCTTCTGTAAGGCGAGGTCTCCTTCAACGAAGTGCCATCCATGCGACCATGGAGCGACGATGTCATATGGCAAATGATGTAAGGCTTTATTCAGTCTCCTTCGCTTGGTAACTAGTTGACTTTCGTGTTGCGGTGGGTCTCGCGCCACTGGCCGGGAGGAATGCCTTCCCAGGTCCTGAATGCACGGACGAATGAATTCGAATCCTCGAAGCCAAGGAGGTACGCGGCCTCGTTCAACTCCAAAACAGAATTGCCGAGGTAGTAGCGAGCCATCTGGTGGCGCGCCTCATCGAGCACGCGTTGATAGCTCGATCCAGCTTCCTGAAGCTTTCGCTGCAACGTTCGCGAACTCATGTGCAGGTCGCGAGCGACGTCTTCTACAGCAGGCCGATGGCCGGTCAGCCGGTGCTGAATCGCGCCGAGGACAAGTTCGGTAAAGCTGTCTTCGGTGCGCTGCCTTAGCTCCTCATCAAACTGTGGTGCCAGCATGTCAAGCAACTCCGCATTGCGCGTTACGAAGGGACAGTTCCGATCTGCAGCGCGGAAAACGATGGCGTTTTGCGAAGCTCCCGTAGCAACCTGGCAGCCGAAGTGCCTTTCGAGCAGCCTAATATGGGTCCTCGGTTGGACTAACTCCAGTCGTAAGGGAGTAATTCTCGTACCGCTCCCATGACGAGCAATCGTCTGAATCCAGGCGAAGCAATACTCGGTGAGTGTCGTTGGCTCCTCCTCAACCGCGAGAGTCCAGCGAAACCGGATGCGCCACTCCTCCTCATCACTCTCGTGCAGCATTTCCTCGGGGCACGTGAGCTGCTTATAGCGTGCCATGTGGTCTATGGCCGCACCAAAGCTTTCGGTTGACAGCGCAGCAATCCCGCTGGGATGGAAGCGTTCGGTCCGGTTCTCAGTTCCGAGCTTGAGACCTATAGCTGGATCTTTGCTGATCTGACCAATGGCTCTCCAAAGCGCGAAAAGCTCTTCCGTATCGACAAGCACCCGCGCTTGCTGGAACAGGTCGAGCGGAAGTCCCGCCTGACGCAGCACGCGTGCGACAGGCACTTCCAACTCTTCTAGCTTGAGCGCCAGTCGACCGGGCACACGGAAGTGCTTATTCACTGCAGAGCCTCGCCGGATTCTGGAATTGTTCCGCTCATGATGATCCTCGTCAGTGTGTACGTTTCTGAATGACATAGGCCGTCAAGGGACTGGCTTCCATTTCACGATAGCGACGCGGAACTCATTCGCCCATGCGAAACGCGCCAAAGTACCTTCAGATCGCGCCAGCTCTTTTTTGTAAAGGGAACCCGAAGCAAGAACGGAGTCAGGATCGAAGGCTTGTGTTGTTGTTGCCGTTCGGATATTCATACGGCAAAGAAGTAGCGCACCCCGCGATCGTCGAAGCGCATGGAAGCAACATCCTCGGTCGTTTAGATGTTGAACCCATCCCCCGCAACATTACGATCCGTGCGCCAGTTGCCGCAACGATCACATTACTCAGCGACTAAGCAATAGAAGGCGCCACGACTTACCCCTAGAATCGATACGGCTCAATACGCTTCTAATCGTTCAATCATCACATCCGTGGATTTCACCAATGCTGCCGCGGTATCGCCCTTCTTTAGATCGAGATCGCGTGCCGCATCTGCGGTGATGATGCTGTTGATATGCTGGTCGCCGATGGCGATAACCACCTGGGCCAACAGCCCTTCAATCCGCACACTCACGATTTTGCCAACGAGCTGATTACGTCCGGAGACGCGACGGAAACGTTCGCGCGATTCCGTCGTTGGTTTCGCTTTGTCTGTCGCGAGGAATGGCTTGAGCGCTGCCTGCTCGATACGGTGATGTCCACCAGGTGTGACTGCCGTTGGAAGCTTGCCGGAAAGTATCCACTGCTTAATGGTGGGATAGCTGATGCCAAGCATTCGCGCAGCTTCGCGAGGTGTAAGCGGAGGAACAGTAGCCATGAAGGTATTGTGCATCTTCGGCGGATAAAGAGGAGGTACGATTCGCTCGTCCTCCCCCCTCTCCAGGCTTACCGGCTGAACCGAATGGCAAACTGCGCGACACGTGGATCTGTCACGGTTGCTGTAATCGTGCCGAAGGCTGCTGTGCCAAAGGCTCCACTGGGTTGCGCGTAGCCGGGAGTATTGGTGATGTTGAAGAGTTCCGCACGAAGTTCGAAATCGGTCTTATCGCCAAGCATGGTGTGCTTTACGAGAGACAGATCGGCATCGCGATAGGCCGGACCACGGACAGGGTTGCGGCTGGCGTTGCCGAACTGGAACTGCGGTGTCGTGGTGAATGCCGCAGTGTTGAAGAAGTGCGTAACCGGTCGTGCGTTCGATGGATTGGATGGGTTAGCGATCATGTTGGGGCGCATGAGTGCAACGCCGGCAAAGCTGTTGGTATTGGTGGACTGAGTCACCGTCACTGGCATGCCGCTTTGCAGGGTCATGACAGCATTCAGATTCCAACCGCCGAATGCCGCAGTGGCGACGTGATTGCCAATGCGTTTCGGGAAGGCGTAGGTGGCAGATAGCGTCGTCACGTTGGGCATGTCGCCGCTGGAGGAGTCGCGCTCAAGATATGGGCGGTAAGTGTCTGCAGCAATAAGTGAGCTTGAGTTTGGCGAGGAAAGCACCGTCGAGGAAAAGACGGAGGACGCATCGTCGATGAGCTTGCTGTGTGTGTAGGCGAAGAGGAACGAGAGCGAATGTGTGACGCGCTGCTCCACCTTCGCTTCAATGGCGTTGTAGTTTGTCTGCCCCGTGTTGTTGCGATAGATAGAAACGTTCTGAAAACGGGGATAGGGCTTCAGCAACTGACCTGCGGCGATGGTCCTGGTGCCTAAAGGGCTGCTTGCTGGAAGGATGCCGAAGTAGGGATTGGCAACTTGCGCGGTCAGCAATGAGCCTTGCGCCAACTGCGCCGCGGTGAGCTGGTTCAGGTTACTGTCCGGAATGCCCACATGCACGATGTGCGAGCCGACGTAGGCGATATCCACGGAGAGATTGTTTGTGATGGAGCGCTGTACGGCAAGGTTCCACTGCTGTACATAGCCACTGCCTGCCTTGCGTGTGGCGGTATAGACGGACTGACCAAGGCCCGCGTCGGGCGTAAGCGCGATGGGAGAGACAGTGGGTCCACTCGAGAGCTGGAAGGCTTTGGTGTAGCTGTCCGTTGTCTTCTGCTGCACGTTCTGGATAAACGGATACTGCGGCGTGGTGAAAGGTGTGGTGATGCCGCTCTGGTCGATAAAGACGATTCCAAACCCACTCCGAATAATGGTTTTGTTGTTCACGGAATAAGCGAGACCGAAGCGCGGCGCCACGTTGTCCCAATGCAGTTCGCGGGCGGATCGTGGACTGCCATTCACGCCGAGATAGTCAAGCTGTTGCGTGGCGAGGTTGAAGACGGCACCCTGGTTGCGGGTCTCGGTAGATGGCAGGTGAAGCGTCCAGCGAAGCCCCGCATTCATGACAAGGTTTGGCAACATGCGCCAATCGTCCTGCGCGAAGAATTCGTAGATGTAATCACGTGGGCGGATTGTGCGTTGCTGCAGATCAATGGAGAAGGTATCTACTTGGCCCAGTAGGAAGCTTGCGAGTGCATTGCCGCCAGTGCTGGCGGCCGCTGCTGGTGCTGCCGTCGTCGTATTGGTGCCGGTCGTTGTGAACGCAAAAGAGCCAGTCGGGTTGGGCGGAGCGATGGCATTCAGTTCATAGCGGCGCGCGTCAATGCCCGCCTTGAAGCTGTGCGCACCCTTGGTCCAAAGAACGGTGTCGTTGAGTTCACCTACAGCAGTCTGATACTGCGAAAAGGTGCTGGCCGACTGGCCGAGCTGGGTGAAGCCGGTAATGGTGAAGAGTGGCAGCGCGTTATTAAACGCGGCATTCGTCGGAATGCCGGGAATACCCAGTGCATTGGAGGCAGTGTTGTTGAGGGTAGTGCCGGCCTGCGTGTTGCCTCGGCGCGTATAGCCAATGTGCAGGTTGTTCACGATCGTGGGCGAAAAAGTGTGGGTTTCGCTAAGCACGATCTGTTGGCCGGTGATGTGGGTCAGGCCAGCAACATTACCGGAGTTGATGACGGAACCGGTGATTGCGCCGGAGCCATCAGGGAGTGGCGTGGCCGGCTGTTCTACCTCGTGGTAGTAGCTGTAGCGTGCGAATGCCCGGTCATGCTGACCACGTGCGCCATCAATGCGGATATCGAACTGTTGCTGGTGATCGTCGTCGTTAGCAACGCGGCTGTAGTTGTTGGCTGCCCCTGAAGTGGTAGGCAACGGGTAACGTGCCAGCAGAGCCACGGCGGTGGGATCAAGCGGCGTGGTGATCGTGTCGTTAGGAAATTCACTACGGGTGAGGCGGCCACCGACCGTGGTGGTGGTGCTGGGGTCGTAGATTTTGCTGACGCCACTGAAGTTTCCGGCACGCTCGTTGAGCGTAGGCACCGTCGAGATGCGAGTGACGCCGATGCGCTGAAGAATGCCCTGGTAGTCGGCAAAGAAGAAGAGTCTGTCGTGAAGCGCGGGTCCGCCGAGAGTCGCACCGAAAAGATTGCGGCGGTACATCGGCTTGCGCGATCCGGCGGTAGTGAAGACATTGCGTGCGTTGAACGCTTCGTTGCGGATGTACTCAAAGAGGCTGCCATGGAATGCGTTGCTGCCGGAGCGTGTGCCCACATTCACGACACCGCCGTTGAAGCGACCGAACTCGGCGGGTACGTTGTTAGCTTCCACTGTGAACTCGGCGATGTCGTCGAGGATGGGAAAGAAGGCGACTTGCCCAGGTTCAGGCTGGAGCGCGCTGATGCCGTCAAAAAGATACTCGTTCGTACGCGGACGGCCACCGTTGATGCGTGGCAGCAGCGTGCCGGGTGGAAGGGCTACTCCAGGAGCAAGCTGCGCGAGTTGAATAAAATTACGCGAATTGAGCGGTAACGCCTGAATGGTGCCGCCGGCAATGGTGGTGGCAATGTTGCTGGTTTGCGACTGCAGCAACGGAGCATCCGCGTTCACGGTGACAGCGTCAGCGCCGCTGACGGCAAGCGGCAGATCAAGACCAGCTGTCTGGCCCGTAGTGATGGTGATTCCTGTCTGCCTATAGTGGGCGAAGCCCGTCCTCTCGACATCGAGCGCATAAACACCGGAGACAAGTTGCGGGAAGTCATAGAGCCCCTCCGACGTGGTGACGGCTTCCTGTGTAACGCCCGTCGCGATCTGGGTCAATGTGACATGGGCACCGGAGAGAGCAGAGCCGGACGGATCGAGAACGCGCCCCTTGAGTTCCCCGGCGATCTGGGCATGGAGCGTGCAGGATGTGACTGTGCATGCAGCCAGCGCAAGTGCGGTTAGGCGATGGTTGAGGGAGAACCGCTTGAAAGCCATAATACGAATTTAAACGTATCAATTCATCTATCTGTACGGAAAGCGACGAGCCGGTATTTCGAACTTGGCAAACAGTCCGATTTCGGTGGCGAACGGTTTATCTGCGGCGGTATAACGAAACCTACGTACGCGTCTCTTCGGGGGACTATTTAGCCCTCCCGAACGTAGCGTTCACCCCTCGATCTGTTCCGTTCGCCAGAAAAGCGACTTTCGCGTTTGAGGGAGGGGTAGGGTAGTAGACCCAGAGAGCATGAGAACGGGATTCTCTCTTCTTACTTTTCGACGCGGTGAAATCGCGCGTGGCCACGTAAGTTAAGTGCAGATCCGGGAGGTTTTGGATGCAGACCATCAAGGTAAACGGCAAGATGCGTGAGGTTAACTCTTCGCAAGACACTCCGCTGCTGTACGTGCTGAAGGACGAATTGGGTGTCTCGAGTCCTCAATTCGGTTGTGGGCTTGCACAGTGCGGAGCCTGCTCCGTGCTACTGGATGGCAAGGAGATACGTTCCTGTATCACGCCCGTCTCTCAGGCTACGGGTAAGGAAGTAACCACGTTGGAAGGGCTGCCCGAGCGTTGGGCCATGCACCAGAATCTTTCTCCTTCCAAAGCAAAGGGTGTTCTCCATCCGGTTCAGGAAGCCTGGATTGAGCAGCAAGTTCACCAGTGCGGATTCTGCCAGAGCGGCATGATGATCAAGGCAACTGAACTGCTGGAAAGCAAGCCGAATCCTACCCTGGATGAAATCAAAGAAGCATTCACTACATCCGGCCCCTCTCCTCACCTCTGCCGCTGTGGCACGTACCTCGCCATCGTCGATGCGGTACGCCATGCCTCTAACCTGATGACCAAAGGAGTTGCGTGATGGAACAGCTTCTCGAAGCACTTACAGGCGAGACATTTGAAACGAAGCTGGAACCGATCACAACAGACGTGTACGGTGCGGCACTCACACGCCGTGGCTTTGTAAAGGCAGGCGGCGCGCTTCTTGTGGGCTTCGGCCTGTTGCGCGGTGGTGTTGCGAAGGCGAGCGTGCTTCGTGCTGACGGCAACGCGTTCGACGCATCACTGCCGCAGTCCTGGATCGAGATACGCCCGGACAACACCGTGCTGTACCGCACCGGCAAGAGCGACTTCGGTCAGGGCACCATCTACACCGCATACAAGCAGATCATTGCAGATGAGCTTGACGTCACGTTCGAGGCCATCACGACGGTCGTGACTGCCGACACGGACACAACGCCTGAAGGCGGCGGCACATTTGGTCTGCTCGGTGAAGGCACGCCGAATATCCGCAAGGCTGCAGCTTATACGCGAGAGGCACTTCTGCAGTTAGCTTCACAGCGTCTTGGTGTACCAAAGGAGCAACTGAAAGTCGCCGATGGTGTTGTCTCCGGCGGTGGCAAGCAAGTTTCATACGGCGACCTGGTCAAAGATCAGAATCTGGAACTCACCATTCCAGTAGGCGGCGACCTCACCAGCATCTTCGGTTTGCGCATCACGGGCAATCCGCCGCTCAAGCCCGCCAGCGAAATGAAAGTCGTAGGCAAGAGCTATAAAAACAGCAACATCAGCAGTAAGGCGAAGGCCGAAGAGTTGTGGATCACCAATGTCAAACTGCCAGGCATGCTGCACGCTCGTGTAATTCATCCAGCGACACTTGGTTCCCACCTGGTAGAAGCGGGCAAGGTGGACACCGCAAAGTTCCCGAATACGCAGCTGATCGTAAAGGGTGATTTGGTCGCTGTGGTCGCGCCTACCGAGTGGGAAGCGATCCAGGCTTCATGGCAGGTTGCAGGTAAGACGAAGTGGACAGAGTGGAAGGGCCTGCCCGGCAAGGACAAGGTCTGGGATCATCTCCGCAACGACTCCGATTGGAAGACTGCGCCGGTTGCAAGAGGCCGCAAGAACAAAGGCGATACAGCAACAGCAATGCCAGCTGCACCCAAGAAGCTGGAAGCCACCTATCGACTGCCATACTGGAAACACGCGCCCATTGGTCCAACGCTCGCAGTCGCCGATTACAAGACGGATGGCTCTGTAACAGTGCACGCACATACGCAGAATGCACAGGCATTACGCGGGCAGATCGCGAAGATGCTGGGGACGTCGGTGAACAACGTTGTCGTCAAGACATACTCCGGTGCTGGACACTACGGCCGCTCAAATGGCGGTAACTCCGGTGCGGAGGACGAAGCTGTCATCCTGTCGAAAGAGCTGGGCAAGCCGGTTCGTGTTCAGTGGATGCGCAATGACGATATGCAGTGGTCAACACAGTCCCCCATCGCGTTTGCAGATGTGAGGATCGGCCTGAATGCTGACGGGAAGATCGCGGCATATGAGATCGACCACTTCATGCCAGCCATGCAGGACGACCGGATGATTGGTGCTGTCATTGCCGGATTACCCACGATGAACGCGCCAAGCGAGAAGGGCGGACCTCTCAACGGCATCGCCAATGGACCTTCGGATCAATGGCTGTACGACACTGTTCCAAATCTTGCAGAGCGTGCCCACGGCACCTACCAGGTAGGGCAGAAAGCGTCGCCCGTAGCGATTGGCCTTCGTGATCACTCCATGCGTACGCCCGGTCAATTTCAGCAAAACTTCCCACGCGAAATGGCCATGTCTGAGGCCGCGGGCCTGGCAGGTGCGGACCCGCTGCAGTTCCGTCTGGATCACGCGAAAGACGAGCGGCTGATCAATGTCCTGAAACGCTTGCGAGAAGAGTCCGGATGGGAGACTCGTCCGACTCCGGCTCCAACAGCAACCTCGATGGGTACTGGCGTTGTGCGTGGCCATGGTGTTTCTGCGATGTTGCGTTCCGGAACATATTGGGGATGCGCGTGTGAGGTTTCCATAACACTGGCGACAGGCGCTGTGAAGGTGGATAAATACACGGTCGTTCTCGATCCGGGTATCGTCGTCAATCCTGAGCAACTCAAGCGGCAAGCTCAGGGAGGCGCAATGATGGGTCTCAGCATTGCCTTGCATGAGGAAGTGCCCTTCAATGAAAGTGCCGTCACCGCACAGGACTGGTATTCCTATCCGATCCTGACGATGGCTGAAATCCCAGAGTGCAAGGTAGTCCTGTTGCACCGCCCTGAATTCGGAACAATGGGTCAAGGATCAGAAGCAGCAAACGCACTTGGCGCATCCGCAATCGCATCCGCCGTCTTTGATGCAACCGGAAGCCCCATGCGTCAGATTCCGCTGCGTCCTGCCTATGTGAAAAAGATGCTGGACGCGCGCAACTCGGACACGAACGCAATCCCGCCCCATCATGAGGAACGTAACGACGGCTCAAAGCCCAAGAGCGACGCCCCTGCGGCAAGCACTGTTTAGAGTGCCAGGAAGCAGGCATGGTTGATGGAACAAGCGCAATCCCTGGAAGCGGCTCTCATTGAGCCCTTCCCTCTGGCAGCCGATCACGGTCCGCGACTCCGCGACCGGTTCGGTCGCTGCATTACAGACCTGCGCCTTTCGGTAACAGAGCGATGCAACTACCGTTGTGTCTATTGCCGTACCGGTGAAGAGAGTTTCGACAGCGCAGAGCTTTCGATCGCAGAGTACGAAAGCATTGTGCGACTCATGGTCAGCCTCGGCGTGGAGAAGGTTCGTCTTACCGGTGGCGAGCCGCTATTGCGCGCGGGTCTACTTGACCTGATCCGTCGGCTTTCAAGCCTGAGAACCGCGTATGGACCGGATGACCTGCCCACGGCGACCGGAGCACCGCTTGATCTTGCGATCACAACCAACGGACATCTCCTCGCAAGTATGGCGCACGACCTGAAAAAAGCTGGCCTTAGCCGTATCACCGTCAGCATGGACGCCGTGGATCCAGCCGCCTTTGAGCGCATCACAAGAGTGCCTCGGGCCTATCAACACGTCGTTGATGGTATCCACGCAGCCCAGGATGCGGGCCTAAGTCCAGTCAAAGTGAATTGCGTCTTGCTTCGTGGCTTCAATGACAATCAAATCGAAGGCTTCGCCGAGTTCGCACGGCGGGAAGGTGTGATTCTGCGATTCATCGAGTTCATGCCTCTGGAAGAGGGCCGTATCTGGTCGCCCGAGACGGTTGTGCATGAGGCGGAAATTCTGGAAAGAATCAGCCGTGTGAAGCAATGGATCGAGCTACCACCGAATGCCCTAAGCGAGACAGCCCGCCGCTACGGCTTTGTCGACGGCGTTGGAGAGTTCGGAGTGATTGCGCCCGTCACCAGACCCTTCTGTGGGCACTGCTCCCGCATTCGGGTGACGAGTGACGGCAAGCTGCGCACGTGTCTGTTTTCTCAAATCGATCACGATCTGTTCGGGAGGATCAGGCGCGGTGAATGCAATGCGAGTGTTCGCGCATACATTCGCGGCGTAGTCGACAGTAAGGAACAGCGGCATCACATTGGTGAAGCAGGATTTCTAAAGCCATCACGGTCCATGGTGCACATCGGCGGCTAAGCGTCGCTCACCATAAGGGGCGTGAATCTTGCTGCAAAGACGCGCAATCGATTCACCAACGATTTCGTGCCTTTCATCTTCCACGATGTGCCGTTCGCCAAGAAATCCGTACCTCACATGCATGGTGGTGCATCATGGAAAGACGACGGGAGCTGCCTGCGAGTATGAGTTCGGATCCAATCACGCGTGACGAATCGGTAACGAACCGAACGCTACCGCCCGCAATGGATCGTCCACACTACCCTTCTCTTCGGCTTCTGTTGCTGGCCTGGATTCTCATCGGCGGTATCTCCTATCTTCAAAGCCACTCGATCATCTACCACCCGTCTCGTGTCGATTTCACACAATGGGTGTCATACATCGGCTGCTACCTGCCATGGACATTACTGACCGCGATCACGTTCCGCATGGAAGCACGATTCCCTCTTGGACCGGGCCGATGGCTCACGAACCTGCCCAAGTTGTTTTTGTGCAGCCTCGGCATCAGTCTCGTGTCGTCGCCACTGATGCTGGGATCATTCAGCTTGATGCTCTTCTTATTACGCCGTCCTCTTTGGCATCCTCACTCCCTGTTGCAATGGATCGGTGAGATTCCGCTCGGCGAGCTCTTGTTCTGGGTCAGTATCGCAGCGGCTTACTTCTTGCGAACCACGTATCAACTCCAGAGGCATGAGCAACGTGCCATGCAGCTCGATCTCGAAAAGGCACAACTCGAGACAAGCCTCAATCAGGCGCATTTGGAAGTGCTTCGGTCACGCCTGAATCCTCACTTCCTGTTCAACAGCCTCCAGAACATCTCCATGCTGACGCAACACGATCCGACCACGGCCAGCCGCATGCTCACTCGTTTAGGCGATCTTCTGCGGGCCGTATTGCGACGTGACTCTCAGGCAGAGCACACAGTGTTGGATGAGGTCGAGCTTACGCGGAAGTACACGGCACTGGAACAGATGCGCTTCGGTGACAGATTGCGAGTGGAGTTCTCGATTGCAGCTGACGTATCGCACGCGTTGCTGCCATCGTTCCTATTGCAGCCGCTCGTGGAGAATGCGATTGTGCACGGTCTGCGAGCGTCGCGGAATGTCGGTATCATCTGGATCGACATTCACCGGATTGATGATTCGCTGATCGTATCCGTTTCAGACAATGGAGTTGGTTTACCGACGGATGCAAATCAGGTTAAGTTTGGCTTGGGCCTGGGATCGACTCGTCAGCGTTTGGACCGCATGTTTCCCCACCGTCACACATTCCAGATAGAACGTTCCGCGCAAGAGATCACGACCATACGAATTGAAATACCGTTCCAGATCGATGACGTGAACGATGACGAAGAAGACGAGGCCGCCCATGCGATTGCTCATCGTTGATGACGAACCAGTAATACGTACCGGTATCCGGCATCATCTCGCCTCTCTTCCATGGGTCAATGTCGTTGGTGAGTGCGACTCCGTCTCGGAAGCCGTGAACACTCTTCGAAGCCGCACGGTTGATCTGGTGCTACTGGACGTGCAGATGTCTGACGGAACGGGATTCGACGTGATTCGACGCATCGGTCCGCGATCCATGCCGCCGGTCGTGTTCGTTACCGCATTTGACCACTATGCAATCCAGGCCTTCGAACTCAACGCAGTCGACTACCTCTTAAAACCATTCGACGACACACGCCTGTACCAAAGTCTCGAACGCGTACGCGAGCGTTTTGCAGCGCCCAACACGCTCGTGCAGCAACTGGAATCTCTCCTTGAAGCACGGAATAGCCGATGGCTCCAACGCGTCGTGGTACGCAACGAGGACAGCATCGACCTCGTCCCGGTTGCCACCATCGATTGGATCGAGTCGGCCAACAATTACACGGTGTTGCACTGTGGAGAGCAGACACACATTCTCGGTGAGACGCTAACCAATCTGGAGCAGCGGCTTGATCCGGAAGACTTTCTCAGGATTCATCGCCGAAGAATTGTGCATCTTCCGTGTGTGGTCAGACTGCATCCCATCCCCGGCGGCGTCTATGACGTGGAGTTGCGCAATGGTCAACGTATCCTCACCGGGCGTCAATACCGCGATGCCATTCAGGGACTCCTTCGCAATTCTGTGATTGGGTAGGACACTTGTCACGTTCATTCGCCAAACTTTGCGTACCGTTGGCCACGCAAGCTCTACCGTTCGCGTGTTTGGGGGCAAAAACAGGGTGATTCGCGATACATCTATCTTGTAATGCCCTTCCGCGATTCCAATGGATTGTGACCATGCAACGACAGAATGACGAAGACATGCCCGCGGCTGAACTTCCGTCCTTGTATGTTGAGCACCACCAGGATCTCGTCCGATATCTGCTGCGGCGGACAAAGCAATGGGATCTTGCTGAGGATCTCGCCCAAGAGACGTGGATGCGAGCTTTGACTCGGGGCCATCAATACCGCGGAGAAGTTCCGTACGGCCACTGGTTACGTTCGATCGCCCGAAATCTTCACATCGACTGGGTTCGACATTCCGCGATCCTGCGCCTTCAAAGTCTGGAGCCGGACCTCGAAGGAGAAATTCCACCATTGTCACCCGACCTTCAGCCCTCTGCACTGCAGCAGCTATTGAGCGCAGAAAAATCAGCGTACATCTCGCTCTGCCTGAGGCGGTTGGATCCCGACGCGCAGACACTGATCTTGGAGAAGTTCTACCGGGAGATTCCACTTCGAGAAGTCGCGACTAAATATGCGTTGAACGTCGCCTCCACGAAGTCGAAGATCTATCGAAATTTGAAATCGCTCCGTAAACCACTGCAAGGCTATTTTGCTTCGGATTCCTGGCAGAACTAATGCGAATTGCCGCAAATCATATGAGGAGAATGAAACGATGAAGCAGATTCTGCCTGCGCTTTTGATAGGCACCGCACTTCTAGGAGTTCAGCAGGCACGCACAGTTCATGCACAAGCCGCGTCAACGCCGAAGGTCTATGAACTTCGCATCTATACCGCGACTGCTGGAAGGCTCGCGGATCTCGAGAGCTTGATCGGTAACCAGGGCCTGAGAACATTCGCGAAGCACGGCATCCAGAATGTCTTCGACGGAACCGTACTAGAAGGCGCACCCATCGACGGCGCAGATGCGAGCAACATGCTGGTATGCATCGTTGCGCACAAGGACCGGGCCAACGCAGAGAAAGACTGGACCGATTTCGAAGCCGATCGAATTTGGAAGAACGCGTTAGCAAAGGCTGAAACGAATGGGCCACTGTTGTCAAAACCAACCGCATCACTCCTTCTAGATACCACCGACTTTTCTCCGGCGCTCGAATCCCCAACACCGGCGAGCGCCCCTACACGCATCTTCGAATTGCGCAAATACAACACCGGCCCAGAACGTTTGCAAACGACAGTCGATGAGTTTCAGCAGGGATTAGGGGCCATCCTTGTTGACGTGGGAATGAAGCCAGTCATTTATTGGACCGCGGACAATCGCAGCTCATTTGTGTATCTGATCGCGCACAAAGACCGCGAGACAGCACGTGCATCGTGGGCGGCTTTCGGACCAAAGTTTCGGCCATTCATGGCCGAGTTCAATGCGCGACAGGTCTCCACGACAGCGCCACCATCGGACAGCAATACGCCGCCACGCCGTCGCACACCGGATGACAATCGATTCCTAGTTCCAACAGCGTTCTCCCCCATTCGTTGAAGCTACCTAAAGAGTGGCAGTTCGCACGATTCATTGCTGGCAACTCATAGTGTTTTTCCTTGGTAGGCTTTCGCTGGTGCGCCTCCGCGTTCAACGTGGCATGTGCGTCAATACATCCGTTTTCATCTCAGTTTGATCCTCTGTTTGACGCTCTTGCACAGTTACCAGAAAGGCATGGAGCACCTGTTCAGGTCGGCAGGATCCCGAGAATGCTGATACTGTTCTGCTCGCACAGTGCACCTAGTCTCTTGAGATCGGGTGGTGTTGCTGCGGGTAAGTTGTGGCGATCCCAAACGGGCGTTGCCATCTCAAGCATCATGCTCACGAAACCGACCTTGCCGCCGGGAATTACATGGATCAAAACTTTGGAGCCGTTCGCGCTGCTAACTCGGAATCCATGAGGGACTCCTCGCGGGAGAAAAATGTAACTTCCCGGACCAGCCACAATCTTTTCGCCATTACGGATAACGGTGATTTCGCCTTCCAACACGTAGAACGCCTCATCTTCGTCGTGATGGATATAGTAAGGAGTTTCCAGTTCCGGAGGTGCGCTGAGATGGATCAGCGAATATGCTCCCTCGCCCGATTCGTTATGCGCCAACAAAAGATGGAGGGCGTTCAGAAACCAATAAGCAGGTGCATTGTCCAAGTTGACGCTAAGCGATTCTGGAAACATAAATTCGGGTTCCTTCTGTTTTGCGTTGGCGTGTCGCTTCGATTCGAACTTCATCGATTCGTCGGGATCGACGTCGTTCACAAACATGCGTTGACGACTCTAGGGCAAGCGTATCGTTTGGATTGGATCCGAGAACATAGCGGACGCTACACGAAACGAGCATGTGGAAGCGCACACGTTCCACGTTCCCGCGGATGGCTGTAACGTGCCACCCATGGGATTGGCGACCTGTGTTCCGTCGGAGAGGAGATGCCGTGCTTAGCAGAGGAAAGTGAAGATCCACCATTGCACAATGGAATCGGGTCCCGCCAACACCTGAAAGCGCGTTCGCCAAGTCAATTGAACTAGACGCAGTCTGAAAGAGCGGCTTGGATACCTTGGAATGATGTGATCAGTTGCTCTGCCTCAAGGTTCTGTTCGTGAGCGTAGGTATGTAATGCCCATCCTTTGGCGCCAATCGTCACCGGCACACCTAGCGGCCCAAACATGTTGTGGAGTTCACCCTGCAAAAGTACCTGGGCGTGAACGCAGCGACCATCGTCTGCTTTCCATGCCTGGAGTAAGTTCAGGACTGCATTCGCGGTCGCGTTGGGTGTGGAGTGAATGGCTCGAGCTGTGACGAATGGCTCCACGAAGATGCGTGCATCCGGGAGGGCGGCCTCGGCAAGGTGATAAGCGGAGGCGATATCTTCTTTCTGAAGCTGTTGCATCAGGGCTTGCTGGAGCACCTCCACTCGCTGCATCAGGGGCGCGATGGTGGCTTGTTGCTTTAGCTCTACCAGATGCTGTTGGATCACTGGGTTACTGCTACGTAGACTGACGGAATCCCATACGGGGATCATGCCGCGTCCATGCTCGCCCCACACGCTGGCGTGGACATCATGACGGCTTACCCCCAGAGACCGTGCAATCGAGCGGGCGAAGCGCAATGAATCCTGCTCCGCACCGATACCCAGGATGCGCTTGCGGTCGATCTTCTGCGCGAGTTCCTGAACGGCAAGCTCCACGGGATTGCTAACAACAAGGTATGTCGCCGTGGGCAGATGCTGCCCACAGGCCGCAGCGATCGCGCGGAAGATAGGAAGATTTGCACGGCCCATGTCGCGACGGTCTGTGCAGCCCGGCGGCATGGGTGCACCCGCAGTTAGAACGACCAGGTCAGCTTCAACATCTTCCATCTGTGGTGCGACATCAATGCAGACGCGGAGATCGTCAAAGGCATCCAGCAGATCGGCACGGATAGCGAGGAGGCGACCATGTGATGCGGGTTCGCCGTGACCAACCAGTTGAATACGATCGCCCGGTTCAAGAATGCCGGAGCGCAGAATGTGGGCGCACAAGGCGCTGCCGACGTAGCCGGAAGCGCCAAGAATTGCAATGGAGATAGACACAGGGATTTCCTTTCGTCATGGCGATGCGAGCGGAGGAAGAAAACTCCGCGGACATGGCCCGGCGCAGTTAGTTGCGTTGCGCCTTCCACGGTGCGTGCTCACCGTGAATGCCGTACATGCCAGACATGCCATCAGCAGTCACCTCACCGCGGAAGGTGAGAACGTCGCGGGTGTCCGTGCTGAACTCAACATGATTGCCGCTGATCCAGCCCTGCAGGTGACCCTTCTGGTGCGGACCATGGAAGGTGCCGGAGAGGATGTTGCCATCCTGGCTGATCTGAACCTGCTTCAGCGAACTGCCCGGCTGCGCCACATTGTAGGCGTAGATGGTCCAGTTACCACTGACGTTATTATTCACGGGCGGCGGTGCGGGAGCAGGCGCTTCCGCCACGTTGGGAGTGGTGGGCTGTGCTGGCGGCGGTGCGGGAGCAGGAGCTTCTGCCACGTTGGGAGTGGTGGGCTGTCCTGGCGGCGGTGCAGCCAGTGCGCCCTCATTGGCATCTGCCTGATCGGCTGCAAGGCCAATCTCCTGGTTTGCCTGTGCCAGCAGTTCCTTAGCACGCGCTGCGTGGCCGCCCAGATGCGATCCGTTGTCGCGCTGCGCTTCACCAATACGGTAGTACGCCTGAATAACGGATTCCTGTGCGCTGGCCAGGTTGCCGTGACGTGAAGGATCAATTGTTACGGAGGGAGCCTGCGCATGGGCTACGGCGTAGCTCATGACGACAAAGCCTAAGAGAGCGATCGTGCGGGATTTCATGATGGTGTCCTTTTCTGATCGAAGTTCGTTCTGCTGCGTGTTGGCGCAGCGATTAGTTCCAAATGGCGGTGATGATCTGGCCCTGCTCATTCAGCAGAAGAGTCATGCGATTGGGGTTCGATTCGAAGGAGCCGAGACCATCGCCCTCGCGAATGACGCGGAGGTTGCGCGGCAGTTCCTCTTCGCGCACGAAGCCAGAAGTTGCACCGGCAGGGATAGCCTGTCCTTTGGCAACGAAGATCTTTCCCTGGCAATCCACGCAGTCCTTCGGTGCGGTGGCAGATACGGCGTAACCAGGCAGCGTGTTCAACGTGACGCGATTTGCTGCGCCGTGAACGCGCACGCCCTTAAATGGGTGGCCCGGTTCGATAGTGAAGATCGCTTCGATTTCGGGATACGCGGCGGGTGCAAAGGTGTCCTGAGGAGCCTCCGCAACCAAGGCAAGATCAAGGATGCCGTCGGCAGGAATGCCACGCGTCAGCGGTACAAGCTGTGCTGATTCCCAGCCTTCGGTGGATGCAAGACCGCGTACGCGAATCACATCCAGCTGTGGTGCGTGCGTACTGCGCATGACTTCCACGCTGGATACCCAGAACAGAGGTGCGGTGCTGGATGGCTTTTGGTTTGAGGCGAAGTCCGGTTGCGGATCGGTAGCGGTTGGGGCAGCGGTCTGCTGCATGGCTTGCGGTGCGCTCTGCGCCAGTAAGCAACCCGTAAGCAGGAGCTTGGCAGAGACGAGTGCTGCGAGTTTGAGTTTCGTCATGGTGTCTTCCTTATAGGTACGGTTCAATCGTTTGGTGTTTGTCTCAGGCGAAGGCTGCCACCTGGCCGCCACGCTGTATTGCCGCGGTCAGCGAGTGCTCCATCTGCGAGAAGGCTGAGAGGATAAGATTGGCCGGCGTGATCTGCACCAGGTTGCAGAACGATGTCTGCGTGCTGGCGAAGGTGCCGTTTTCAGAGAGCTTGTTGACGGGGCGCCCCACCGCAGATAGAAAAGTAGCCGCACTCCTGCCGGCATGCCTCTACACCTGCGTTGATGTCGTCGACCATGGCAGTCATTGCGGGGCTATGCAGCATCTGCTCCAGCGTGTGCGTGTGAACATTGCCCACCAGAAAGTCGTGGTACCGCTCGTTGCGATAGCCAAGTAGCTCCGGTGAGAACGTGCCCACATTGCCCTTGCAGTCCACGTTCATCATGGCCAGCGGTTCCACCTGGTCATTGCCTACGTGTGCTTCTTCCGGGCGAAAGATGCGCGTGATGAGCCCGTCAATCTCGCGGATGAAATTGATACCCGGCGTCTTGCGCGACAGTGTCCAGAATGTCTGCAGGAATTGCTGGAACTGCAGTCTGGTCGCAGCGCGTCCCTGCTGCATCAGTTCGGAGACGTGATCGCCTTCGGACTCTTCCACGTTGAAGCAAACATCGCGGATGCCCTCTTCCATGTAGAACGCATGCAGTTCTTCCGGCTTCTGCAGTGCATCCTTCGACAGCACGGAGATGACATGGAACGGAATGCCTTCGGCCTGCAGCAGGCGTGCGCCTCGCATTGCCTTGTCAAACGTCCCTTTGCCGGAGCGCGTGACACGATTTGCATCGTGCATGTCGCGCGGCCCGTCAATGCTGACACCAACGCCCACATTCCACTTGCGAATGAGGTCGCACCATTCCTTTGTCACCAGCGTTCCGTTGGTCTGGAACGAGTGACGCAGGGTTACACCCAGCGGGCACAGATGGTCGATGGCCTGGAACGCCTCCTGGTAGTACGAGACGGGCAGAACCAGCGGCTCGCCTGCGTGCCAGATCACGGTGATCTGCTGGCCTGCATATGACGATTCAAAGACCCTGCGGAAGGTGGCGCGAATGGTGTCCAGGCTCATGGTGGAGACGTCGTCGCGTGTCGGCAGATAGCAGTATTTGCAACGGATATTGCAGAACGGCGTGGGCTGCAGAACGATGGTGTGGATGCGCGTGTTGGTGGTTGTCATGGTGTTTTCTCTTCCCGCCTGAGATCGAAGTGGTTACCAGTTATGCCAGAAGTTGTGCCAGCCGTTGCCCCAGTTGTGCCATCCACCGTTGCCCCAGCCGCCGTTGTGCCAGCCATTGCCCCAGCCGCCGTTATGCCAGCCGTTGCCCCAACCACCGTTGTGCCATCCCCAGCCGCCACCAAAATTCAGCCACTCGGCCAGCGTCAGCTTTACTCCGTTGGCGTCAGTTACGGTCTTGTCTGCGTGATGTTGCATACTTTCGGTGACGGCCTTGCGAATGTTGCTGAGGCGATCTGCCACCGATCCGTTGTTGTCGGCATGTTCTGTTGTCTGTAGTCCGTTCACGGCCAGCGCGGCGGAAAGCCCCATCACGCCGGCTGGAAGAAGTAATGCGAGAGCTGTTGCGGTGCGCTTTGTGGCGCTCATGTTGTTCTCCTTGGTTGCGATACTAGGCAGGCCGCAAGCGGGAAAACATCCGTGTGGCTACACGCGTTGCGGTGTGGCGCTACATGAGGCAACCGTGTGGTTCCGCATGGATTTTCGTGCCGGTGCTCCAACGATCGGGGACGTAGAATGACGAAATCCAGAGTATTGAGCGTGTCCGGGAGGCAGAGTGAAAGCTACGGTGAAACCGCACACGATGCGTTTCTTCGGAACGGTCTTACTCGCGGTTTGCCTGCTGTGTTGGTCAGGCGATGCGCTTTCGCAATACCGCTTTACGCAATGGACAGCCGATACGGGACTACCGCAGAACAGCGTGCGTGGACTAGTGCAAACCCCAGACGGTTTCCTGTGGGTCGCTACCTTGAACGGTGTCGCGAAGTTCGATGGAGTTCACTTTCGGGTCTTCGACAAGAGCAACACGCCTGGCATCACATCGAATCGCTTCATCGGAATGGTGCGGGGCTCTGGCAACGATCTCTGGATGGTCAGTGAAGACGGCAATGTGATCCTGCAGCACGATGGATCATTCCAGGTCATCGGCGAAACAAATGCGCTTCGCCGGAGTTCTGTCATCTCCATTACTGGAGACAATCTTGGTTCAGTCTGGGTACTTTCTGATGGCAAGGTGCTCCGCTGGGACGAATCGAAACGTCGCTTTCAGAAAGAAGCCTTCAGCACGGACTCTCTGCGCTTTAGGGCGCTCGCCTGGGTTGGTACAGGCTTTTGGGCGCCCCGTGGCGATCAGATCATGTGCTTCAATCGCGGCCGTCTGCTTCAGTTTGCGATGCCGCACAAGGTGGACCTTTCTTCCATCGTGGGCGTCGCGGTGAACGCGAATGACGAAGGGTGGATCACGACTCAGGATGGGCGTCTGGGCAGACTCGGTGATAAGCCACCGGTGCTTCTTGCAAAGCCCGATCACTTCGTTCTGAACGGTCCGTTTGAATCCGATTGGAGACTTGAGGTTTCACCCCACCGCTTTGAAAGAAATCTGATTCTGCCGGTGGATGGCAAGCCGCAGTCCATCTGGCTGCAAACCCTGAACAAGGACAAGGAAGGCAATATATGGGTGGGCTCCGAGGGCAATGGACTTTTCCGAATCCAGAAGGAATCCATCTTGACTCTCAGCACCGCGGAGGGACTTGCCAGCAACAACACCTATCCCATCCTTCGTACACACACCGGAGACATGTGGGCCGGAAGTTGGCCCGGTGGCCTTTCCCAGATTCGCGATGGCAAGGTTATTCGGAGGTGGGGTAACTCGGATGGATTGCCTGGCCTGATCTCGTCGCTGGCGGAGGATCGTAACGGTGTTCTGTGGGTTGGGACGCACGGTGGCGTACGAACGATCGTGGACGGGCGACTGACGAAGCCAGTTCTTCCATTTCAGGACACAAACGATCCCGCACAGGTGATTCTTCAGGCAAGCGATGGAGCCATGCTCTTCGGTACGCCGGGAGGATTGAACATTGTGCGTGGCTCCATGCTGCAACATCTGGCAAAAGACCAGGGCCTCGCGACGAATGACGTTCGCACGTTGCTGAACGACCGCAATCACGACCTGTGGATTGGCGGATACGGCGGCGTCACACGCATGCACGATGGTCAGCTGACACGTTGGACGGAGACCGAGGGCCTGCCCAGCAACAACGTTCGTGCACTGATGGAAGACTCGGATGGCGGCATATGGGTTGGCACGTACGATGGCGGCATCGGGTGGTTTCACAATGGCCGCTGGTTCACCTTCAACCAGAAGAGTGGACTCTTCGACAACGGCGCCTTTCAGATTCTTGAAGATGGTCACGGTGCATTCTGGATAAGTTCCAACAGGGGCATTTATCGCGTGTCGCGCCAGCAGTTGGCAGCCGTTGCCGATGGGAAAGAACGTCGCGTGGTTTCCATTGCGTATGGACGTGTGGATGGCATGTTAAGCGCGGAATGCAACGGGGGCTTGTGGCCGGCTGGCGCCATCGACACGGAGGGCCGACTCTGGTTTCCCACACAGATGGGCATTGCAATCGTCGACCCTAACGTGGTCCGGACGGTGACAGCGCCGCCGGGAGTTGCCATCGAAACCACCAGCGTGGAGCATGTTGAACGGCCCAGTGCGGAGTTGATTGTCCTGAAGCCCGGCCAGACAAATCTTGAGATCAACTACACGGCCCTTAGCTACACCAAACCTGACCAGATCACCTTTCGCTACAAGATGGACGGTGTCGATAAGGATTGGCAAGAGGTTGGTTTACGGCGCACGGCGTATTACACGCACCTTCCTCCGGGAAGCTATGTCTTCCGCGTCTCCGCAACGAACAGTGATGGCGTTCGCAGCCAGCAAGATGCGCTGCTCCACGTGCAGGTCATTCCACCCTTCTACCGTCGCTGGTGGTTTATCGCGTGCGGTGTTGTACTCCTTGTCGCGCTCGTCTCCGCATTGTGGCTCATGCGTATACGACAACTGCAACAGGCGCAGGCACGACAGCAGAGGTTTTCGCGCGAGTTGATTGCCTCCCAGGAGGGAGAACGCAGGCGCATCGCAGGTGAACTGCATGACAGCCTTGGCCAGCGCCTAATCATCATCAACAACCTCGCACTGTTTCTACTGCGTTCCAAAGGCAAGGTGCGCACTGAGGAAGAGAGGCGCGAAACGGTTGAGGAGATCAGCGGTGAAGCATCCGCAGCAATTGAAGAAACACGCGCCATCTCATATGCGCTGCGACCGTTTCAGCTTGATCGACTTGGTCTGACGCGTGCCATGCAGGCGCTTTGCACCACGGTGATGAAAGCTTCTGAAATTATCGTACAAACGGAGCTTGCGGATATCGATGATGCATTCCCGGAAGATCTCCGCATTAACGTGTATCGCATCGTGCAGGAGGCTTTGAATAACATCGTCAAGCACTCTGAAGCGTCAACGGCGCGGGTGACCGCGCGGAGGTCTGCCGACACGGTGACCCTGACCATTGAAGACGACGGACGCGGCATGCCGGCCAAGCCTCGCATCCACCAACCGGGCACCGGTGGCTTTGGAATGACTGGCATGCGGGAACGCATCACGTTACTGAGCGGCTGGATGCAGGTTGAAAGTAGTGCGGCAACTGGTACTCTGTTGACAATTCAGCTTCCGATTTCAAAAAGTGCAGCCCATGAGTGACGTGATTCGCGTTCTTCTAGCCGACGATCATCCCGTCGTCCGTCGCGGCCTAAAGGCAACCATCGAAGATGATGAACATCTTCAGGTGATTGCGGAGGCTGCCGATGGTAACGATGCGCTTCGTTTGATCGAAGAAATCCGCCCGGCCGTGGCGATCCTCGATATCGACATGCCCGGCCTGAATGGCCTAGGAGTTGCGCGAGAGGTCACGCAGCGCTCGTTGAAGACACGCATCATCTTCATGACCTTCCATGCGGACGAAGACCTGATGCGCGCTGCCATGGATGTGGGTGGTAAAGGATATCTGCTAAAAGGGAGCGAAACGGAAGAAGTCTGCGCCGCGATTCACGCGGTGAATGCCGGCCGGACCTACATCGGCTCCACCATGGCTGCGGTTCTGCTGAATCAAAAAGCAGAGACTGCCGGTTCCACATCGCTGAATCTGAAGGTGCTGACTCTGACCGAAAAGAAGGTGCTGCGGCTGATTGCGGACGGCCTTTCCAGCAAAGAGATTGGCGACGAACTGGGTATCCACTACCGCACGGTGGAGAACCATCGCACCAACATGTGTCGCAAGCTAGAGATTGAAGGCGCCAACGCATTGGCGCGTTTCGCATTGCAACATCGTGCGGCGTTGCATGAACGCTTGTACTAACGCAATGGGCTTTTGCTTGTCGCCAGGATGATTGCTTCCAGATCAGTCAGATTTGTCTTCAACGCGTAGGCACATGCGCCTGCTTCGCGTGCAGCGGTGCGTACCTCGTCGTCGTCGTAGTCGGTAACAATCACAATGCGAGCCTCCGGGTAGCTGCTGAGAATCTGACGCGTAGCGCTGAGTCCGTCCATGCGAGGCATCTTCACATCCATCAACACGATGTCAGGCTGGTGCTCTTCATAGCCAGCCAGCGCGTCCGCGCCATCCTCCCGCAGAAATGTCTCATCTGCAACATCTGCGGTCGCCCGTTGGATCAGCTTTCGGACGGCCGGATTGTCTTCTACTATCAAAATCTTCATCGTGCTGGTTCTGCCTGCTTTCACTTCAAAATGCATGGTCGATATTACGGAAAGCGGCAGTTCATTTGGAATCCGTATCGCTACATAGAGGACGTATGTGGAAGTACGTTGGCGACCGTGTGGTTCCACATGGTCCGTATGCCATGTGGAACCGCACAGGGTTGCATGTAGAGACACGGATGGGATAGCCCGCCCATATTCCTTACCTTCAGAGACGTGAACGCAGGCCATGCGGCCTGCGATGACAACACCCTGAAGGAGAAATTCCCATGATCCGTACACTCGCACTCTGCGCTCTGACGTTCAGCGCTACCTCAATGTTTGCTGCCCAGGATGTAGCTGGCGCAGTCGTTGGCTCTGTAAAGGCCGTAGACCGCGCAACCAAGGTTGTAGTAGTCGACACGAAGGACGGCGCTGAACACACCTTCCACTTCACAGACAAAGTCGCCGTACATCTTGGCGACGATACAAGCAACGCTTCCAAAGGCGCACTGCGCGGAATCGACAAGGGAACGATTGTTGCTGTGCATTACACCGCAAAGGGCGGACGCGAAACCGCGCACGAAGTGGACCGTCTGGGCAACGACGGCTTGCACGCTGTTAAGGGAACGGTGAAGGGCATGGATCGCAGTGCGAAGACAATTGCCATCGATACAGGCAAAGGCACCGTGGAAACTCTTCACCTTACCGGCGACGCGACAGACGACGCTGCGCGCGCGACTGCAAAAGGCACCGAGAAGGCTGCCACGGTCACGGCGTACTACACGGTGGATGCCGGCGAGAAGACCGCTCACTTCATTGAACGGGCATTCTAACAGCGCTTACGACGAGCCAGAGACCATCCATGCTTAGCTATGTTCAATGCGTTGGCATCATCCTGCTGTGCGTCGTGCTCGCGTGGGGTCTTCTCTACCTGCTGGATTGCAGGCTGGAGGAGACCACACGCAAACGCGCGAACGGCGTGAATGGCTGGCAACTTAGCATCCTTGGCACGCTGTATGCGGTTGCACTGGGCTTCATGCTTTCTGATGCCTGGCTTGCATACCAGACGGCACTTGCGGATGTGCGGGCGGAGGCTTCTGCCGTGTTGTTGGTCGATCGCAACGCCCAACTCATGCCGGTGCCCTGCTCACAGCAATTGCAGGAGCAATCCAACGCCTACCTCGAAGCCGTGATCAACAAGGAATGGAGTGCGATGCAGGAGCATCGCACGGATAGATCTGGAGAGATGGTTCTGCGCGATATGTGGAGCACCCTGGGATCCTGCGGGGCGCACGACTCGATCACCGTGCGTGGCAATGTCGTTGAGGCACTCTCTGCATTGCAGATACGGAGAGATGCTCGAGTGCAGGACTTTGAAGGGCGGCTGCCTGTCATCATGTGGGACGTTCTCCTTTTCGGGGGTGTCATCCTAATCACCGCATCGTGCCTGCTGTGCAATGAACGCAGGTGGGTACATCTGTTCCACGTCACCTCACTCACCGTACTTGTGGTGATGTCGCTACTTGCCATTGCAGATCTTGACCGGCCGTTTGAAGGCGCAACGCATATCGATGCGAGTGCGTTTCGCACCGTACAAGGAGACCTGCAGATTGAGAACTCCCGATGATACGCATGGCTGACGTATTGAAGTTTGGTGGTGGCCTTATTTTGCTTGTTGCGGCTGTGTTTGGCACGTTCCTGTCTGCCAGGGCAGACGATCAACGATTTGACTTGCAGGGGCCTACGGTCCACATGACCGTGACACGCAATGGAGTTACACTCCCCATTGCGCAGGTCCCCACCCTGATGCCAAACGATCACCTGCAGGTGAAGGCAGACCTTCCTCCCACGCAGTTAAATCACCTGTTGATGATCGTGGCTTTTCTGCGCGGCTCGACAAACGAGCCTCCCAACGAATGGTTCACACGCATCGAAACATGGACACCCCAGGGCCAGCAGCCGACGACGATCACCGTTCCGGTGGGCGCACAAAGTGCCGTTGTCTTCGTTGCACCGGAAACCGGTGGGGATTTCGACTCGTTGCGGTCTGTGGTGAAGCGCAATCCTGGAGTCTTTGCACGCGCAGCGGGCTCATTATTCAAAGTTTCACTGGAGCAGCAGCGCATCGAACGCTATCTATCTGGCATGCAAAGGGTCGCGCAGGAAGACGACGCGTTGATCGCTGCGCGCTCTGCGAAGCTGGCGAGTGCATTGGTGCTGAAGCCTAATGCCGATTGCTTCAAGCAACCGGTGGACGATCAGGTGGACTGCCTCATGCAGACCAGCGATCCCATGCTGCTGGACAACGGCAGCGAGCAAACAACTTCTGCTGCAATCTCCACCGGCGCATCGTCCGACTTCATCAATGAAGCCTCGCAGAACGATGGCGGCGTGTACTCAGCCTACGTGGGCACAGTTGTGGATCTGGTGCACCTGCTGGGACTGTTACATACAGCGCAGTACCGTTACATACCGGCGATCACTCTACCGGACGGGGCCTCGTTGAAGACGCGGCTCAACGCTGCCCCTTCGTTTAGCAACCCTAAGTCAGTGATTGTGATTGCGCTGCCGCCTATTCGTCCTTCGCGGTTGCCCGATCTTCATCTGGCAGATCCGCAGAGCATCTTCTGCCTTCGCGACGAAGCAATAGTCCTGCCTCTGCGCGGTTCGGCAATCCTTTATTCCACGGCGTTTGCGCATGACATGGTGGTCGATTTCAACACGCCAGCAGGAGAACGAACGATCCCGTTGCAGCCAGATGTGGTGGCGGGTGGTTTGCTACCTATAACTTCGGCTGATGCAAAGGCCATGACTTCATCCTCTGGTATCGGAGAGGGGGCATTGCTGCGGGGAGTGCTGCGGGGACGATGGGGTTTCGATGCGTTCGATGGACCCACCCTGCTATTCCAACGCGATGAGGCGATTGGGTGGAAGGTTGTCGGCGATGCAAGATACGTGACAGGACAAACTGCTGCGATTCAGCTCAGCGCCAGCGCCACAGCGTGTTTGCACAATGTGTTTGTGGGTCAACCCGACGGATCAAACGACGCAGTCCCATTCACGCGATCCGACGACGGGCATTCGGTGTCTCTCTCCCTCCCGGCTCGTGATAAGGTTCCCGGGGACTACACGTTGCATCTCTTCCAGCAGGGGAACCTTGAAGCTGTGTCGCTCACGCTTCGTGTGGTTGCGGACGGTGGAGGTCATGTGGATCTGGCGACTATAAACGCGAGCGGCGAACGGATACTTCTAACAGGCACAAAGCTTGACCAGATCGTACAGATCCGGCTTGAGGATGGGACGCTTGTGTCGCCGCGGGCTTTCACCATGACAGATGCTACCTTCCAGCTTTCAACGGGTGTTCGCGTGCGCGCTCAGGAGGACATTCAGGTCGAATTCAAGGACGGCCGCGTACAGGCGCTTCCGCTTTCCAGCGAAGCTCCTTCCGTAATTCTTCATGTGCTTTCGGTTCAGTCTTCGCTCAAGCCAATTCCTGGCGAGATTCCTATAGAGTTGCTGTCGTCCAGCGCCATTCCTCTACACAGCATGTTGCATTTTGTTCTTGGCAGCGAAGGCGTGTTTCTGCCCACAGACCGCATCGAGATCTCAACGTCAAACGGACAGGCAATGACTACGCTCGCGTTCCAGCCGCCAAACACCTCGTTGATTCTGGAGGACACGCACACGGCCATGGGAACTCTTGACCTCGACAAAGCATTTGGAGAGTCGGCCTTTGGAGGACTACGCGTGAGGATGATTCGCGCAAATGGGGAACGAGGCGAGTGGGTTAATTTAGGCACGCTTGTCCGCAGGCCCCACCTGACGAAAGCCCACTGCGAAGCAGGACGCTGCACTCTACAGGGACAGGAGTTGTTCCTGCTCAAGGAGATCAGTATGACGGAGGATTTCGACTCCTCAACGCCGATTCCATTAACAACGGCAGGGGAAGAGGTTTCTTTTCCGGGAAAAAATCTGTTGCATCCCAAGGCGCTCTACTGCCGCCTGAGAGATGATCCTTCTGCTGTCGCGATCGTTCCGTTACGGTAGCATTGCGATCATCCAGAATGTTCTTCAACACAGAGAATGCGCCAGAAGTGAGTTTCTCGGAAGTGATACCTTCGACATTTCGCCATTCTCAACTGGTGATAACAGGCCGATGCACTCATGGGCAACTTCCGACAGCGACACGCGTCGTGAAGATAATCCGCGAGCAGATACGCTAGGAGCTGAACCTCACGGCTCCGCTCGTGTAGCACCGAACAAAATTCCTCGCGGAGATCGCCTCGGAGATGGGACCGAAGCAGCTCTTCCGTTTGGCAAGGTTCGGCCTTAGTAACTTTCAAGCCTCAGAGGACACGGCTGCGCTTCTCTTTGACAAGGGACACTGTGGAACACCAATGCGCAAGCAGAATATCAATGCGCGATACGATTTCGGCTCAGAGTGTGGCACTTCGCCAAAGCGGTGCGCGTTTTTCATCGCTGAGCCCTCCGACCAACCTAAAGCAGGGTTCTATGAGCGACTCGGTCTGTTAACGGGCTAGCTCAAATACTCCTGCCTTCACGATGGCGTATACATTCGAAGAAGATTCCGCTTCTTACGTCCGCCGCGGTAGTACTCAAGAGTTTCCGGGGCGTGTGAACTCGAGCACCGCATGCTCGTTTGGTGCCAAACAGCGATCTCTAAGCTGATCAAATAGGAGAAAGAGTTGGTGATACCACATGCTCAAAGAGAACACGCCGGTCGATAGTCGTCCGCAGAACATGAAGGACAGGTCCTGGACCATTGGACTCACAAGCTTGTTTTTTATCTTGCTCCAAAGCGCGTGTACAGCCTTCATGGCTCTCAGTGGTCTTCGACTTCTCGTTGGACTCGGCTCTTTGGCCGCTGCGACAGTCGGCACGAATCTGCTCGCCTCCATTCATGGCGCGGCAATTCGTATCCCTATGGAAATCGTCGCAATTGCCGGGTCAGTGATAAACCTCTATGCAATATGGCGAGTACGATCATTGCGCGCTCGGCCTTCTTCTCAGTGGCGAGTTGCTCCGGTGAGTGCTGATACAAGGCGTGCTGAGGTAATCCAGATAGCCATTGCCGTTGTCACCCTGCTGTTGGTGGTGATCGAATGGGCGATCCACATCCATTTGCATCACTCCATCTAGCCCCAGCATGCTGACTGGGAGAGAAGAGACTCTCACTGTGCGCACCAGTATCTTTGTGTAAGTCTGTTCACCGTTTCTGCGTTCATTGGAGCTCATGTAGAGACCAGAACACCGATACAACTTGCCTCGTTATAACTAGGTCGAGGGCAGTTCCAAGTCGATCCGTGCATGGAGACGTTCACTAAAGCCAACGGGCAGCTCGAAGACACGGTCATCTGCCGTAAGGATGATGATGTTGCGTGTGGAGTCCAGGATCGCAGAACAGATCTCGCAGTGCTCCAAGTGTCTCTGAACAGTATCTCGGGTCTCCTCGGGCAGAGTGCCATCCAGATACTCGGAAATATAGTTCCAAACGTGTTTGCACTCTATGACCATGGGAGCCACCTCCTCTTCGGCGGTCGATTGATTGCTTTGAGTTGAGGCACCAGTTCCTTTTGCAACATCATCCGTGCGCGATGAAGCCTGACTTTTACGTTGGAGATGCTGATACTCAGTGTTTGTGCGGTCTCGTTAACATCCAACTCTTCGACGTCACGCAGCAGAAAGACCTGCCTGTAAATCTCGGGCAGCGTTTCGACGGCCTTCTTGATGAGCGTCCGGACCTCTTCTCGCTCCACCGCCTCGGACGGGATCTCTCGCCAGTCACGAAGAAGCGCGGGTGAAACCGTACCGTCGTCATCCGGAGGCTCATCAAGAGATTGCATGCGGACGATGCTCTGCCGACGCAGTCGGTTCCTCGCCTCATTCAATGTGATGCTAATTAGCCATGTGCTGAACTTCGCGTCACCACGAAATGTTGACAGATTGCGGAAGGCTTTGATGAAAGCCTCCTGAGCGACGTCTTCTGCATCCGCCTCGTTTTTCATGTAGGACAGCGCCATTATGTAGACACTGCGCTCGTAGGGACGAACCAGCTCATGATAGAGCTGCGTTTCTCCTGCAACGATAGCGGCGATAATCTCTGCCTCGGAACGAATTGGCGTGCTTGAGTTCATTCCTGTTCGGCGACCTTCAGTCTCTTCGCAATATAGGTGTCGGCCGCAAAGAAGCCAGCGCCGAAGATCAGAATCATGAGCGAAGCGAACAGGAAGGTATATGGATCGGCCACGTAGAATTTGCCTGGATCAGAGAGGATTGACGCGAGGGCTTCACGGTCAGCCGTCCAATACGCGACCAGCATGTTGCCCGCCAGCAGCAATGCGATGGGCCGGGAAAATAGGCCGAGCATTAGTAGGATACCGCCCACAAGCTCCAGGGTGGAGACGAATGGGGCATTGAAGGCGGGGAATGGAATATTGAGACTGGCGAAGAAGTCCGTGATCTTTGCCAGGTTGTGGAGCTTGCCCCAACCTGTTTGAACAAATTGAAAGCCCCAGTAGAGCCTCACAGCGAGCAGCATCGGAGACTGAAATAGCGAGAGGACAGAAACAGCACGGCAATAGGTACGAAGCAACTGGTTCACGGAGTCCTCTTTCGATGGGTTCTTTCCTTGGGAGCAAAGAGCGCCTTCTCGCTTCGTTAGAGGCAGTGACGGTACTTTGGTTACAACGAATCATTTGTAACCATCCGCAGACTGATACGTCAGAGTGGGGCAATCTTGCTGGAGGTATCCCCATGCAGTTCCGTAGCGTGTTTGCCGTCTCACTATGGTTGTTTTTCATCCATCCTCTGTTGACCGCTGCTCAGCCAGAAAGTCGGGCAGCTAATAGTTTGTTTCCCGTTGCAATCGTCGAGCTTTTCACCTCAGAGGGCTGTTCGAGCTGTCCTCCCGCCGATGCGCTCCTGCGACAGATTCATCTGAAGCAGGCGCCCTCAGGACAACTCATCGTAGGGATCAGCGAGCATGTCACCTACTGGAATAACCTCGGCTGGAAAGATCCATACTCCTCTCCACTCTTCACCGCCAGGCAAAGCACCTATGCATCGCGTCTCTCTCCAGAGGGAGCCTATACCCCGCAGATGGTCTTGAATGGCAGGGATCAGTTCGTCGGCAGCAACGGCGCGGCTCTTGATCGCGCGCTCCTGGACGACACAAAGCGGACACACTTTGATCTGCGGATACTCACCTCGACGCTCTCAGCGGATGGCGTCGAGGTGAAGTTTTCCTTCTCTGGGCACACATCCAAGCCCCTGGATGTCGTCGCGGTACTCACCGACGATGCGGACCGTTCGAATGTTCTGCGTGGAGAAAACTCAGGCCGGCTCCTGCAGCATGTCTCAGTCGCTCGATCTCTGACCAAGGTTGCCACGGTGACAGGAGATGTCGAGAAGTCCATCCATCTATCGCTTCCGGAGGGCTTTCAAGTTGCGGCTAATCCGGGCCACCATCTTGTCCTTTTCGTACAGGAATCGCATCAGGGAACGATCCTGGGAGCTGCCACGGCATCCCTCTGAAGTATCCCCGCCTAGATTCTTATCTTCTCTTGTAACCAATCTTGCTTCCGCGCCTCAAACAGGCGGCATGGGAAGAGCAGCCTCCCAAGTCATAGATCGCGCTCTTCCCGGCCTCCGGGTCATGACCCCAACCTCCAGGTCGAAACACCTGGCCCAACCGAAGAAAGGAAACTCTTCATGAAGACCAACACTGTAAGCAATCTCGCACTGGCGGCAGCTTTCGCAGGCCTTCTGGGCGGCACCGCGGTCCGTCTCAATGCTGAACCCCTCGCTGGCCACACGGGCGTCTCAAGCGTTTCACCGGCTATTGCTGGTGCGATGGCTGAAGATGGCCAGCAAGCGCTCCCCAAGCATGCCTGCAAGGGACAGAACGACTGCAAAGGACAGGGCGGCGGCGACAAGAAGCATGCTGGCAAGAACGCCTGCAAGGGACAGGGTGCCTGCGCTACCGATGGTTCCAAGAAGTAATCTCGATCCGTGTGGGGAGGCTTGTGTGTACAGCATAGGCCTCCTACCGATTACACCGCGTGGTCAGAATCGGAGCTTCTATGCCTGCAAATCGCTTCAACGGATATACCGACTACGGAGTCGGCATTGGCCTGAGAGTTCCTCATTACGATCACATTCTCTCGAAGAAGCCGCTCGTGGACTGGTTTGAGATCATCTCGGAGAACTACATGGTCGACGGCGGACGCCCGCTGAAGATTCTCGACCAGATTCTCGATCAATACCGAGTCGTTCAACATGGTGTCTCCATGTACTTTGGCAGTGCACAGCCCTTGAACCGCGATCATCTCAGGTGGATCAAGGAACTGACGAAGCGTACAAAGACTCCTTGGCTCTCCGATCATCTTTGCTGGGGCAGCGTGGACGGTCGCTATACCCACGATCTACTGCCGCTCCCGTATACCTTTGAGGCCGTACGCACGACAGCCGAACGCATTCGCATGGTGCAGGACTTCCTCGAGATTCCGGTCGCTGTCGAAAATGTCAGCAGTTATGCGGCATACAACGACTCTCAGATGACCGAGTGGGAGTTTCTCAACGAGGTCGTCCATACCGCCGACTGCGGCATTTTGCTCGACGTAAATAACATCTACGTGTCCTCGCAGAACCATGACTTCGATCCGATGGATTACGTCAACAGTATTCCCGCGGAACGCGTCGCGCAGATCCATATTGCAGGCCACTCGAAGTTCGAAAAGTACATCCTGGACACGCACGATCACCCAGTGCTCGATCCTGTTTGGAAGCTGTACGAGCGCGCCATCGAGCGTTCAGGGCCAACAGCTACTCTGCTGGAGTGGGATGACAACATCCCCAGCTTCGACGAGGTACATGCCGAAGCACTCAAGGCGAATCGATTCCTTCTTGCTGCCGAAACGGCGATGAGTAGTGACGTTGAAGTTCGTGAGGAGGCACATGTATGAACCTGCTTGAACTGCAACGTCGCATGGCAGAGGATGTGCGCCGTCCCCTCACTGAGGATTACGAGATGCAAAGCTCAGCGGAGGACGGTACACCGGTCGCCGATATTGCCGCCAGCTATATCAGCCCGAATCATCTGCTAACGTCATTCGAACGTCTGGAGATCTACAACAGGCAGTACTGGTTCCGACTGATCACCGCAGTCTCAGAGGATTATCCGACGCTCAACGCCATACTTGGGCCGAAGCGGTTTGATGCTTTGGTCCTCGCCTATCTTCGTGAGAACCCTTCTACCTCGTGGACCTTGCGCGATCTGGGTGCGAAACTTCCGGCGTTCCTGGATGCCCACCCTGAGTTCGCTGGCCGTCGCCATCGCCTGGCGGTCGACGTTGCAAACCTTGAGTTGGCTTACGTCGATGCATTTGATGGAAAACAACTCGCCCCTTTGACAGCGGAAGAGGCGCAGGCGATCGGAGCGGACTCTCGGCTCTTTCTCCAGCCGCACCTGCGCCTTCTCGAACTGGCCTATCCAGTGGACAATTTGGTGTTGGCTGTGAAGAAGGAAACACCCGAGGTTGACATTGTGAGCAGCGCCGCAACGCAACGCGATGTTACTAATCGCGCCAAAATACCTCCGATAAAAAGAGAGTCTGTGTTTCTCGCTGTACATCGCTACGATGATTCGGTCTATTACCGCCGACTGGAGAAGGAAACGTTCCTCTTATTGAGAGGGCTTCGGTCAGGCGCATCAGTTGCCGTGGCGGCTTCTGAGGCTTTTGCAAAATCGAAGCTGACACCGGATGAACAGGCCAGTCTGTTACAGGAAAGCTTTTCCCACGCTTCCCAACTCGGATGGCTATGTCCACTTAATGAAGCCAGCATAGAGCTAGCAGATTTAGCGATGTAGCTAGAAGAGGAAGCGTCCATGTCTGACGAGCTAGAACCATGCACTCGCAAGGAGCGCCAATATGCAGGTCTATAGCTTCAATCGATTTCAGCACTTGTTCCGTGTTTTCGTGGCTCTATCCGCAGTGCTCTTCGGGACAGCTTCGTTCGCCGAAACACCCGCTGTCGGAGCCAAGGCTGCTGACTTTACCCTTTTGACCCCTACCGGCAAAGCCGTACAGATGTCGAAGGAACTGCATGGACACAACTTGGTGCTGGTTGTGCTGCGAGGCTTCCCAGGCTATCAATGCCCGTACTGCGTTAAACAGGTTCACGACTTCGTCGAACATGCAGCTGAATTTGCGGCGAAGAACGTAAAGGTTCTCCTTGTCTACCCTGGACCTCCCGCGGATCTGGATCAGCACGCCAAAGACTTTCTTGCGAAGCAGCCCGACTTACCCTCGAATATCGTTCTGGTTACTGATCCGGATTACACGATGACTAATTCGTACGGTCTACGTTGGGATGCTCCGCACGAGACGGCCTATCCGTCAACGTTCATTCTCGACAAGAATCGGACAATTCTTTTCGAGAAGATCAGTCACGGTCACGGGGATCGCTTGACCGCACAGGATGCCCTTGCCCAGCTCGCGACGAAGTAGTCGAGGTGGTTAAGATTTGCGAGAAAGCACCGACGACTTGTCGTCCGAATGGACTCTGCTAAACCGTATGAAGTCATCCGCCCTACAGCACCAGGGCATCGAAAGTATCCGCGCAGTGATTGAGGCGCGCAACAAAGGAAGGCGCAAAGAAGTTGCGTCACAGTCCCCTTTTTGGGGCTACTCGATGCTTTCTAAGTTGTTGATTTGATTGGTGGACGCGGTAGGAATCGAACCTACAACCTGTCGATTAAGAGTCGAATGCTCTGCCAGTTGAGCTACGCGTCCAGGTTGGGAACACGCTGAGAACGTACCGAAGACCGGGGGTCAACACGGCAGGGAGCGAGGAGCTCCGTCACAGCTGCGTTACTTCGTAACTATAGCACACACGGGGGCATGCCTCAAAGCGTTCACGCATGAGGAAAACCTGCTTAGAAGGTGAACGTCAGACCTGCCTGCAAGGCACGCGGTGTCTGTGCCAGGTAAAGCGTTTGGCCATCGCTGGAGAGATAAGGCTGATACCCTTCCGCCAACAGATTCTGCAGATCAACGACCGCTTCCAGCCCCTGCGGCAATCCCGGAAAACGTCCCAGCGACTGGCGTACGGAACACGAAAGATACGCTCCATCATCACTGACGCGGAAGGCATCCACCGCCGTTAATGTACGTTTCGGTTGCCAACGATACGACGCGCGCAGCGTTGTTCCCGTACGCAGAATCTTGCCATCGGCAAACGCTGTTCCGGCATACACACGTTCCGGCGAAAGCCCTGCGAGTACCTCATTCAGACTTCCCTGCTGCACAAGAGTCGCACGCAAAGCACGCCCGCTGGCAACCTCTGCTCCGAAGCTCATGCTATGCGTCACTGGCTGACGGAACGAAACACGTACTCCGCCGCTGGAATAGTCTTTGCCCGCGACGCGATAGGTTCCCGTGGTTGGGTCTGCGATGAAACCTTCTGCCGGAATCTCTGCCACCGCCAGCGTACCCGTGCCGCTAATCAACGGGGTCTGCAATGAATCCTGATACAGCGCAACTTCAATAACACCCTCGCCGCGAATCTTCTTCGACGCAGACAGTGCATGGTGGCTTCCCGTTTCCATGCGCAGATGTCCCTTGCGCATGACGGCGACCGGAAGCGGCGCCTGCACACGATCCAAGTCTTCAATGGATTCAGTCCCGCGCGATCGGGTCACTCCATAAGCAAGTATCAGGCCACCGGGGCCATGTGCCTGTACACGCAGGAACGGCTCCATAGCAACAGCATTCCCGCTAAAATTCACCTCGCGCAGGACAGATCCCACATCCACGCGGATCATGTCGCCCAACTCCATCCGTTCCGCGGTACGAAGCACAGCTCCCTGCAACCCGGTCTGTCCCACACCAGACGTGAGTTCCGGATGGCCACTGTAACTCAGAACTGTGCGTGCGTATCCGTTCAGAATGGTGCGACGCTGGAATCCGACACTTACATCAGCCGACGGAGCGACAGGATAGGGCGTCCTTGATCCGGACAGATCGGCGCGCAGAACTGAGCCACTGCCGTGTTCGTCAACACGTGTCAGCACCAGCACCTGATGGCTGCCACCGCGGCCAAATCCACCATCACTGTCCTTAAAGGAGACACTTCCGCCCGTCGCACCGCGGCGGCTTTCCTGCCGGCTGGAGGAGATGCTTAACTGGCCATCCTCGTTCGTATCGACGGTGGTATAGCTCTTTTCGTCCGCGTACCGCAGCATAGGACGGCTGGCAGAGGACCGGAGCGTCCACATCCAGTCATCGCTCGGTTCATTCACAGTGCGACGCGAGGCAGGAATCCACCCGCTGGGTGCGAGCAGCGTGGACAACGTCATATCCACGACCGTGCGACCGCCGCGTGCCAGCACCAGGTGCTGACGAACCGCGGGCATCAGCAAGGCTGCAGTTGCTTTGATGTTGTATTGTCCAGGACGCAGGTTCAGACGATAACGGCCACGCGCATCTGTCACTGCAGAAGCGACTAAACCCGTGTCCGGCAGAACCGCCTCTACCAGCGCACCCATCTGCGGCACGCCTTCTGCATCGCGGATAACCCCAGTCAGAAGCCCACTTCCTGATGCGTCCACAACGCGTCGCGACTGCGCGTCCGCCAACGGCGAACACGCCAGTGCTGCCAGCGTAAGGAGCATTCCGGATTGCAACGTCGACTGCTTCACTGCGTAGGTGTGCCTTCTCTGCGTATCAGCCTCACCCGGAAGTTCTCAACGTGCGAACCCGGGAAAACGAAATACTTGCGGGCGAGCGGCGGTGTCGTATCTTGCCTTTTCTCGTCCCTAAGAACGGGATTCCACTCTTCCGAAATCCGCCCGATGCACTTACCAGCCGAAGCCCTGCCATGGCAAACCAGCCTGCCCAGCAGTTTACTCCACAACAAAGTTCGCTGTCTGCGAAATCTGCTGCTTGGAAATGCCATCGTTCACCTTGATGGCCAATTGGTACTTTCCGGGTGCCAGGCTTCCCAGCGGGAGGCTCTTTTCCAGGGTCACCTGATCAGCATTCGGATTCGTCTTGGTGGTGGACTCCGTTGTGTCCAAAACCTGCTTATTCGTATCCAGGTTGGTCACCTGGTACTGGATTTCTGCGTTATTCTGCTTGCTCTTATCGTCAATACCCAGGTTGTAAACCTGCATCCAGAAGTTCAGGTTGCCGGCCTTCTTGAAGGTTGCAGGTACACCCGGCCCAGTTGTCACGCTCGGCATCACCTTCGTGTTGCCGATAACAAACGAACCAGCACCAATTTCCTTTGAGGGCACACGGCTCATGCTGGAAGCCAGAATCAGGGAAGATGCCGACAGATGGTCATCGTCATACTTCGGAACATTCACTGATCGCTTCCACGTACCGATGTGATCCGGGTTATTAACGTCCTTGATGACGATATCGACCTTGTACATGCCCGGACGTAGCGGCAGGGCCTTCCAATACAGGTTGCGCTGTGCCTGTGTGCGCGCCAGAAATTCGCTGGGCACCTGCACATTGACGGTATCTTCAAACGTCTGCACCACGCGGTGGTTGATGTTCGATACCTGTCCAAGGATGTTCACCGTACCGGTAGAAACACCTTCCTTAGTGTTGAAGGTGATGTCCTGATTGCGGATCTGCAGAGTCACCGGCACCAGAACGGTGTCGTTCGTCACCTTCACATAATCCGTGCGGACGTCGAACAGGAACGGCGGTCCCTTCAAGATTTCAGACGTGGTCAGGTAGTGCTCCATGTCCTTGAACTTGATCGGCGGCGCCGCCATGATCTTTGCGTACAGATTGATGCGGTCAA
Source organism: Terriglobus sp. ADX1 (assembly GCF_036877645.1). Taxonomy (NCBI): domain Bacteria; kingdom Pseudomonadati; phylum Acidobacteriota; class Terriglobia; order Terriglobales; family Acidobacteriaceae; genus Terriglobus; species Terriglobus sp. ADX1. The sequence continues at coordinate 258,413 of NZ_JAEDXV010000001.1, read as the reverse complement.
ACTGCTTGGACTGCTGCGAAGTCGCCATCGGGCCGTTACCAAGCTGCTCCAGACCGTTGTTCATACGGTCTTCGCGCTTGGAGATACCCATCTGCTCATACAGCGTCGCGCCTGCACCAGCCACGTACTTCAACGCGTCCTTTTCAGAACGGTCAATGGTCAGGTGGTAGTCGTTGCACTGGCAGGTATCGACAAATTCCAGGTCAATGTTGTCACCAATGCCTTCGAGGTAGCGGTAGTGCCACGTCTCAAACGGGAAGGTCGATGTGGTGCCGCCACCTTCTTCAATCGGACGCTGATAGGTACCGCCTGACGGGTGCGAATCAATCGAATCCGGCTTACCAAACGCAATGTAGATATGGCCGCGATCGGTCTTCCATCCCGGCTTACCCGCTGCGAAGTGTTCGTTCGCGTAGGCAATGCGGCGATAGTGCTCGTCTTTGTACTCGTTTTCGGGCGAATCGGGGTTCGGATTGCGACGCAGCCAGAAGTTCTCCACGAAGTTTTCGCGTTCTTCGTCGTTCTTCAACTGCTTGAACGCCTGCATTTCCTGGTCCGTGATGATCCACACCACGTCCTGCTCCAGCCACTTCTTCCAGGTGCCGTCTGGCTTCAATTCGTTCTTGAGATATTTCTGCTGCTGCACGCGCTCGCGGTCAGAAAGTCGGCGCTTCATGGGGTCCGGACGCTCTTCCGGCGGCGTGCTCTTATTTACGGAGGGGACAGCTTCCTGCTGCTGTTGCTGCGAATCAGGCGGGGTCGAGGTCTGCGCGTGAGCGCTCCCGGTCATTACCATCCATCCACAGATCAGTGCCACTGCACCGATCTTTCCCTGCCAGACTGCCTTAATCATGCTGTTACTGCTCCGCCAACCCGAACGATATTCCGGGTAACTGTATTGTAAAGACCTCACACCAGCCGGGCAAGCGACGCATTGGATGCGCCCCGAGCCACTCCCGCATCGGCTCCGCCACGTCAATTTGCGACTGCTATGATGGTTGCGCGACCGGTTCGAACCGCATCCCAGCGCAATTCCAGGGTGTAATTCAGGGAACCTTCCCGTGAAGCCATCCGTATCCGTGCTGAAACCCGTTTGCTGACGGATAGACGAATCTCTATGAAAAAAGTCCTGTTGATTGTTTTTGGCGTCATCCTCCTCGCTGCCATCATCGGAGGAACCATTTACCACAGCCGGTCCGGTGTCACTGCTGTCACCACCGCAAAGATCACACGGCAGGATCTGGCGTCGGTTGTTACCGGCACTGGCCAGATCAAGCCGAAGAACTACGTGAACATCGGCGCCACCGCCTTCGGTCGCATCACCCGCCTCTACGTACAGGAGGGTGATCACATCAAGAAGGGCCAGACGCTCGCGACCATTGAAAGCGTCCAGCCTGCGGCCACAGTCGCGGCCCAGGAGGCGAACATCGCCTCCATGAAGACGGACGTCAATAGCTACGTCGCCGCGGAAAAGACTGCCGAAGCGAACCTCGTTCAAGCGCAGGCTGACCTCGTCCAAAAGAAGTTCGACATGGAACGCGCCCAGCAGCTCTATGACGCGAAGCTGATTGCCAAACAGGACTATGACGCCAAGAAGGCCGCCTACGACGTTAGCGCCGCCACCGTGCAGCAGCGTCAGGCATCCCTGGCGCAGTCCAAAGCGCAGACCACCTCTGCTGTCAGCCACGTCTCGCAACAGGTCGCTTCCCAGCGCGTGAACTACGACCAGCTCGATCGCACCATCTCGCGCGCGCCTTTTGATGGCCTGGTCACCAACGTTCCCGTCCGCGAAGGCGAAACCATGGTCACCGGCATTCAGAATGCCCTTGGTTCCACCCTGATGACCGTCGCTGATATGTCCGTCGTCACTGCGGAAGTCAAAGTAGACGAAACCGATGTGGTCTTCGTGAAAAACGGCCAGCCTGTGGATGTCACAGTCGATGCCCTGCCCGGTAAGGTCTTCAAGGGGCACGTCACTGAAGTGGGTGATCAGGCGTTGCTGCGTACCACCGGCATCGCCACCTCGCAGTCCACCACTGGCACGGAAGAGGCCAAGGACTTCAAGATCGTCGTCACCCTCGACAATATCGATGGCCAGAATAACGAAGAACTTCGCCCCGGTCTTTCTGCCACGGCGAAGATCACCACTGCCACCGTTGCGCAGGCTGTCGTTCTACCGCTGCAGGCTCTCGTCTCACGCGATACGGCAGCGGAAGCCGCGCTGGCAAAGAATCACGGTAAGCCTGTAGAGAATTCGGGCGACGCTGTACAGGCCGGGAGCTCCAAGTCCGCGACCAAGGTGCAGGGTGTCTACGTTCTGCGTAATCAGGACGGCAAGCTTCGCGCTTACTTTACGCCCATCAAGACTGGCATCACCGCACTGACAGATATTGAAGTGCTCAGTGGCCTCAAGCCCGGCGATGAAGTCGTCACTGGGCGTTACAAGGTCCTTCGCGAACTTACCAGCGGCACTGCCATCAAGCGCGACAACAGCTCCGGCGATAGTAAGAACTCCTGAGCATTACACTGAAGGACACTATGGGTTCAGTAGCAAATTCCGGCGTAACGTGCGATCCGAACGATGTCATCGTCACCAACGACCTTTGGAAAACCTACATCATGGGCGAGCAGGAGGTACACGCGCTGCGTGGCGTGAACCTGCGAATCCAGCGAAATGAATACACCGCCATCATGGGGCCTTCCGGCTCAGGCAAGAGCACGCTGATGAATCTCATCGGCTGCCTTGATTCACCTACCCAAGGCTCCTATTGCCTGAACGGGCACGACGTCTCACGCCTTACGGACGACGAACTGGCTCGCATCCGTAACAAGGAGATCGGCTTCGTCTTCCAGACGTTTAATCTGCTGGCACGCGCATCCGCTCTGCACAATGTGGAACTGCCGTTGATCTATAACGGTACCCCCGCTGCGGAGCGCATTGAACGCGCGAAGTTCGTGCTGGAATCCGTTGGCCTGGGTTCTCGTATGGATCACAAGCCCAATGAAATGTCGGGCGGTCAGCGTCAACGCGTAGCCATCGCGCGCGCTCTCGTTAATAGCCCTTCCATCATCCTTGCCGATGAGCCCACCGGCAACCTTGATTCGAAGACCTCCGTCGAGATCATGAATCTCTTTGAGGAGCTGCATCGCCAGGGCAACACCATCGTCCTCGTCACGCATGAACCGGATATCGCAGAACATGCGAATCGCGTCGTCACCATCCGCGACGGCGTCATCGCAAGCGACAAGCCCTCACATAAGCTCGTTCCTGCTACTGCTGATCGCTAACGGGGAAAGTTCTGCCGGATGCGTAGCAAGTCTGTGAAGGAACGGATGAAATCGCTCAACTTCACTTTCGATCCGGGCACATCGATCCACGTCTGCAACGGCAGTTCGTAGATACGTCCGTCCGGGTTCAATCCTTCAGCACGCCACGAACTTAGGAATCGCGCGAGGATCTCGACATCGAAGATCCATCGCGACACAAAAGGCTTCCACAGCACCTGTTCCAATCGCAGTGTAGCGCGAAAGACCTTCGCACCGCACTGCGAATCGTAGATGGCCAGCCCCAGCATCAGCGATACCGTTGTGGCAAAGACGCGCCCCGCATAATGCCGCATGGGATTACGAGCAACGTGCCGTCCCAGCAGTCGAATGCGTGCTCCAAATACCATCTCCACTTCGGGCCGCGCCTCCAGCACTTCGCGAAACTCAGGATAGGCATCCAGTGGAGTTGCAAGGTCCGCATCCCAAAAACCTACGGTGCTTCCCGGCAACGTCGCCATCGCGTGCAGCATGCCTTTGCGGACGGCTTCGGCTTTACCACCATTTGGCTGAATATCCAGTAAGGACGTCTGCCCCGGATGCTCCGAGCAAAAAGCCTGTAGACGTCCCAGCGTGCCATCACTGCTGCCATCGTTCACAAATAGCAGATGCACATCTGGCTGTGCCGCAAGGAAGTCCGTAAACGCATCCGCGTGAAAGCGAAGCTCTTCGTTATAGCAGGGCACGACCAAAGTGCAGCATGGAACCGGCGTCAGATCCATAGTTGGGCCAGCCGCCTCCTCATGCAGCACAAGCATCATGCTAACGCAGCACTAGGGTTGAAGCTCAGACGATTCGCAAGGCAAGAACAACGCGAATACCGTTCCATGCAACTCGAGGCCCTGTGCAGATCGAAATGTCAGTCTTCCACGATGCCGTTCTACTATCTGTCGCGAGATCCAAAGCCCCAGTCCATTGCCGTTCAAATCTTTCGTGGTGAAGAACGGCTCGAACAGTCGCCGCTGTGTATGGGAGGCCATGCCTGTACCAGTATCGGCCACGGTGATTCTCACTCCGACTTCTCCTGTGTCAGGATTCACCGCATCATGCGCGCGCACGAACAATCGTCCACCGGTCCGCATCGCATCCATAGCATTTGAGATCAGATTGTTCAACACCTGCCGAATATCGTTTTCAAAACACAAGATAGGAACAGCCGTGCTGTAGCCGGCTTCCACATGAATGCCGCTATTCAGCAGTCTTCCAGCGAACAGGTTCAGCACGGCGTCTACTAATTGGGCGGCTGTCACTCGTGATGGCTTGTTCGCCTGCCGGTGAAAACGTAGTGTCTGAGTAGCAATCTGCGAAACCCGAACCAGTTCATCCTGTGCCAGAGACAGATAAGAGCGAGCCTCTTCCGGCAATCCACCCACTCCCTGCACCAGGTACAGCAAATTTGTTACGGCTTCCAGCGGATTATTAATTTCATGCGAGATGGACGAAGCCAGACGTCCCACGGCCGCCAGCTTCTCACTCTGGACCAAAGCCTTCTCCGCCCTGCGCAACTGCGTCACTTCAAGGACTGCTGCGCTGATTGCGCGCACCTCGCCTGTCTCATCCATGATCGGCGAGTAGTTCACATTGAAAGACCGGAGTTCGCCGGGCCTGGTTCGTAACTCCGTCTCGTAAAGCATGTCGCGGATGGTCTCGCCCTTCGCCACACGCTCCCGAAACAGATTGGGAACAGCAGGTGCCACCACAACATCCTCAATCCTTTTACCGATCAACTCTTCCGGAGGAATACCTACCACTTCGCTCTGCCGATCATTTACGCGTAGATAACGAAACTCCTTTGTCTCAAAGAGAGCCAGCCCTACGGGGGCTGTTCGATACACCGCTTCCAGCTCCGCCTTCTGTCGTTCCGTCTCCGCCTTCTCTGCCAGCAGTGCAGCTTCCGCCTGTTTTGAACGTGTAATGTCGCGAAAGAACAACACGACTCCGTCGGCAGCAGGCTGCACCTCTAACCGAAACCACCCATTGAACGGTTCCGGATAATACGCCTCAAACGTAGTGGGAACACGATCATTCATTGTGCGATAGAAGTTCTCTACGAAAGGCGATCCTTCGTAGACCGTCTTCGGGAATATGTTCCACAAGCTCTGTCCCAGCAGGTCCATGCCATCCTGCTCCAGGATCTCTTTCGCACGCCGATTCAGATACGTATAACGCCATTCCCGATTCAGCACGGAGACGCCATCCGATGTCGCTTCAAATACTTGTTGCAACTGCGCTGTCAGCTTCGCGGCTTCAGCCTGCGCGTGATGCAGCTCCGTCACATCACTGAAGATCAAAGCAATGCCACTGGAAATTGGCACAGCACGCAGATGGATCCAGATCTGGAACGGCGGATAAAAAAATTCCAGCTCATCCATCACACGCTGTTCCATCACGCGTCGGTATCGTTGTTCCTGCTCGGTTCCTACTGATGCCGGAAACAGCTCCCAATGCGTGGGACCGTTCAGATCCCCTGGGTGCAGGCGGCTGATCTTCCTTCCCTGTTCATTGGCATAGGTAATCCTCCACTCCCAATCCATGAACAGCACGCCATCTGGCAGCTTATCCAGCACCCAGCGAAGATCCGCTGTCACATCCGCAGCCATCACCGCCTGCTCCAACGCAGACGGTCTCGCCTCAGACTTCTGTTTGTCCTCAACGCCAGGTTCCATGAATGGTTTCCGGGGATTAACTGCACACAGTCTATGTCACACCTGCTGCAGAACGAAGTCACCTGTCAAAACAAAATTAGACAGCGCCACGCGACATACAATAATCGCGGTGGCGGACTTCACCCCAAAACAGCGAATGCTCCTGGCCATCGTCCCACGTGTGGCCAGCGGCCTGCTGCACCTGCTAGGTGCTACGCTGCGCTGGCAGCCTGCGTATGCACCGCTCGCACAGCCTGCCGATGTATATCCCACGGAACCCGAGGTCTATGTTTTCTGGCACCGTTGCCTTCTGCTGGCAGCATGGCGGTATCGCCATCTCGGTATCCGCATCCTGATTTCGGACTCTTTTGACGGAGAGCTGATTGCGCGTCTTGTTCAGCGACTTGGATTCGTTCCCATCCGCGGATCATCCTCGCGCGGAGGTGCGGCGGCACTACTAGCCGCCACGCGCGCCCGCATGGAGGGACACAAGGTCGCCATCACAGCCGATGGCCCGCGTGGTCCTAATTACGTCGCCAAGGAAGGAGCAGCCGCCATCGCCAACCGCAGCCAAAGCACCGCCTCCTGCTTTTACCTGCACCCGGAAAGCGCATGGACGCTAAAAAGCTGGGACCGTTTCCTCATTCCCAAACCTTTCAGCCGTGTTCGCATTGTCTGGCAAGACCCGATTGCCTCACCAACCACAATGCAACTCCAACAAATACTGGATGAAGCGGTAAACAAAGCCGAGACGCCCAGTTAAGAGCTCTCCACACCTAACTGGTCGTAACTTGCTACACTCGCCAAAGCAGCATGAGCCAGGAAACCGCACTCGTCCTTTTTGAATTTGTGGCGTTGATCTTCGCCTTCACCTTCCACGAATTTGCGCATGCGTGGACAGCCTCCTACTTTGGCGACCAGACAGCGCGCATGATGGGTCGCGTAACACTCAATCCCATCAAGCACCTTGATCCGCTGGGCTCCGTGGTGCTTCCGCTGCTCTCCGCTTTTACCCACATGCCGCTTCTCGGCTGGGCTAAGCCGACGCCTGTCACCACGCGCAACCTTCGCAACATCAAGCGCGACGACATGCTGGTCACCCTCGCCGGTCCTGCGTCGAATCTTCTGCTAGCCATCATCTCGCTCATCCTGCTGCTGGCCATCAAGCACATCTTCAAAAACGGAACCGATGCCGTATTCAATGCAGTCGACTTCCGTCACGGCCTGGTCGACGCGTCGCTCTCCGGAACTTCCGTAATCTATCCGCTGGCGCTACTGTTTTATTGCTCGGTCGTCATCAATATCGTGCTGGCCATCTTTAACCTGGTCCCCATCCCGCCGCTGGACGGATCGCGCATCCTGCGTAACTTCCTGCCGTACAACATCCAGCAAAGCTACGACAACATGAGCGGCATCATTAGCCTGGTCGTTTTCCTGCTGCTGATCCGTACGCCCATTCTGGGCTGGTTCTACATGCCGGTGCTTTCCATTTTCGATCATCTAATCGTGCTCGCCTGATGCTTCTCTGAAATCGCTCGCTTTCAGCTATCCTCAAAGAGGAATGACCGAACAACTGAGCAAGCGCCGCGTCCTGAGCGGCATGCGCCCCACCGGGCGTCTTCATCTGGGCAACTACATGGGAGCCCTGTACAACTGGGTGCGTCTGCAGGATCAGTACGACTGCTACTTCTTCATCGCAGACATCCACGCGTTAACCACCGACTACGCCAACCCCGGCAACGTCGGCGCCAAGTCGCGTGAAGTCGCACTCGATTTCCTCGGCGCGGGTCTTGATCCTGAACGCTGCACCATCTTCAAGCAGAGTGACGTGCCGCAGCACAGCGAGTTGAACACACTCTTCGGCATGTTCACGCCGCTCAGTTGGCTGGAACGCGTGCCCACGTACAAGGATCAGCAGGAACAGCTGCGCGAGAAAGATCTGGCCACCTTCGGCTTCCTTGGCTATCCCCTGCTGCAATCGGCCGACATTCTTCTGTACAAGCCAGACTTTGTTCCCGTTGGACAGGATCAGGTTTCGCACGTCGAACTCACGCGAGAAGTAGCGCGCCGGTTCAACCAGCTCTACGGTTCCGCAGTCACTCCCGAAGTCGCGGCCGCAGAATCCGACAAGGAATTGATGAAGGCAGAGATCAGTGAAAATGTTCTCGAACGCCAGATTCTTCCCGAGCCGAAAGTCCTGCTTACGCCTTCGCCCAAGCTTCCGGGGCTTGATGGCCGCAAGATGAGCAAGAGCTACGGCAACACACTTGGCCTGACAGAACCCGCAGACGATGTGCGTAAGAAACTGCGCACCATGGTTACCGATCCGGCACGCGTTCGCCGTACTGATCCCGGAAATCCTGACGTGTGCCCTGTGGGCGATCTGCACAAAGTCTTCTCAACAACCGAGACAATGGCAAAGGTATACGAGGGCTGTCGTAGCGCTGCTATCGGTTGCATTGAGTGCAAAGGCTGGGCTGCGGACAGTGTCCTGCGCGAGATTGAACCGATCCGTGAACGTCGCGCTCATTACGAAGCACAGCCGCAACTTGTGACGGAAATCCTCGCAGCGGGCGCACAGAAAGCGCGAAGCTTCGCGGAATCCACCATGGTGGAAGTCCGCGAAGCCATCGGCCTGTAGTTACGACGCCGCCTGCGCTCGCTGCAACGCCTTCGACACAAACTGTATGTGACCGCGCACAGCCTCTATGGCTCCTGCGCGGTCACCAGCAGCAAAGCATTCCACAATCTCTCCGTGCGCCTTTGGTGTGTCCGTCGACGTGATTTGATAAGTCTGGCACCGGCATAGCCACAGCTTGTCCTGAATGTTGGCGTGGACACGAGTCAATTCCGCGTTCCCTGCGGCCTGCACAATCTGCGCGTGAAACGCAATATCTTCCTCAATATGTGCTGCTTTGTCATCGCGCAACAGAGCTTCCTTTGTCCGCTCTACACTCGTACGCAGCCCCTCCACAAACTCTTCCGTAAGCTCTGCATTTGTCGCGGCGTGAACTTCCAGAATCTCGCGCACGGTATAAAGATCCGCAATCTCCCGCTCGGAAAAAGTCCTGACAAATGCGCCCCGTCGAGGTTCAATCCTCAACAAGCCTTCGCGTTCGAGAGAATTCATGGCTTCTCGCACAGGACTCTTGCTTATGCCCAACTCGCGTGAGAAAAACTCCTCTGTAAGCCGCTCTCCGCGAGTCATATCGCTACTCAGGATGTGGCGTTTAATGCTCTGATGTGCGTGTTCCGTAAGACTGGATGCAGTCTTTGGCTTGGGGGCTGTCATGGAACCTTTGTTTCCACCCTTCTGAGTCGTGTTGTGCCCAATAGCCTACACGCAGATCATGTCTCCTCCTCATGCCAATTACTAAATCTTTCCTCTCGTTCCCAATTTGGGCAACAGAACGTCAACACATCAACACGAAAATAGTTATCGTCCGGTGCCTAAAGGAATTCGAACGTTATAAGTCGTCTTCGAATCCTCATAAATTGCCACGAGCAATACCTGCGCTTTGCCGTGTTCATCAAGAAACATCTGTGGTCGCTCCATCCGTGCCACCGTCTGAATAGGTCGATCTTTCCAATGCAAGATCAGATCAGACACCAACAGATGTTTCGCTGGCTTCCAATCCTTCGCATCCACTGACTCATACAACACCAGCGACGAGCGACCTGTCCCTGAAACCGCTCCCTTGTTGTCCTTCATGATCACGAAGTAACGATTGCGTTGCTGGTCGAACCAGAAATATGGATCTTCAAATGGAAAGTTGTTTCCCGCAATCGTGAACATCGGTGTCAGATTCTTTTGAAACGGTCCTGTCGGCGACTTCGACGTAGCCATCAGATGAACCACTGGTCCGCCAAACGGCAGCGGCTTCTGTTGTCCCACCGCCTTGTACAACAGATAGAACGTCCCATCCTTTCCCCGCGTCAAACTTGGGTTCGAGATGGAAAGCGAATCCGGCGCAGAGGCAGCTGCACTCACATCGATCAGCGGACGATCGAATCGCTTCCAAGGCCCGTTCGGACTATCCGCAACAGCTACGCCTACGCGATTGTTGTTGCGATGTGTCCAGTTCAACGTCGGCTGAATGACACCATCGCCCGTGTTGCCCGTGTAGTACAGGTAGTACTTCTTACCAAACTTCTGCACTGTGGGATTATGCGTCACCATACCGTCCCACATGCGTCGATCGCGTGGCGGCAGCGCAACATCGTGAAATACGAATGGTCCCGTTGGCGAGCCCCCAACAGCGTGTGCCACTTCAGAAGCCGTCACCCAACTCTCGAAACCTGTCGATATTTTCCAACGAGAGTAGTACAGGTGATATTTCCCATCGCCGCTGCGCACCATCGTCCCGCACCACACAAAATATCCGGGATCACGAAACACCGCAGCAGCGGGAATTGGCTGCATCATCGCTGCCAGATCAAGCTCATCATTCTGCGATGACGTCCGCTGGCTGAGAGACGACAAGGACAATAGCAGGAGCAGGAACGATGCAACACTGCTTAACAACCGAGACGAGTGTTTCAGCGAAGATATCGAGCAAACGCCAAAAGTTGAACGATTAACCATCGCCCGCAGTTTCTTCGGCTCAACCGTCGCATGTCAATGACTTCCTAAGTCGTTTTTGCTCTGTTTCGCCAGCGGCACTTCACGACAGGTACGATAATCCCGTCAGAATCAGTACACAGGGAGACGCAATGACGCTGCAGCAGTTGCTGGACGGCGGAAACGATTGGGAGACGCTCCGCACCCACGACGCCGGGCCGCAGGGCGCGCTTCCCATCACGCCGGAGATGTTGCTCCAGCAGCCTTCTGGGAATTTGTTTGGGCTTTCGCAGAATGCCGGCATGGGGTGGGACCCCGCGCGTCTGCGGGACCCGGAGTACCTCATCCTGAGTACCCACGGTGGCCTCCGCGCGGCGGATGGGACGCCGATTGCCCTGGGCTTCCATACCGGGCACTGGGAGGTTGGTCTGTTGGTGGCGGAGGCAGCGCGGACGCTGCGTGACCGCCACGCTATACCGTTTGCCGGGGCATGTACCGATCCGTGTGATGGCCGTACGCAAGGGACAGCAGGGATGCTGGATTCCCTGCCCTACCGCAACGACGCCGCGATGGTGCTGCGCCGCCTGATGCGTTCCCTGCCTACGCGTCGCGGCGTGATTGGCATTGCTACCTGTGACAAGGGATTGCCCGCCATGATGATGGCGCTGGCCTCGTCTGGTGAGTATCCCAGCGTGCTTGTTCCGGGTGGTGTCACGCTGCTGCCGGAGAGCGGCGAGGATGCTGGCAAGGTGCAGACCATTGGCGCACGCTATGCGCAGGGGCAGATCAGCCTGGAAGCTGCTGCGGAGATGGGTTGCCGTGCGTGTGCCTCGCCGGGTGGTGGATGCCAGTTCCTGGGTACTGCGGCCACATCACAGGTAGTCGGCGAGGCGTTGGGGCTGTCGCTGCCACATAGTGCGCTTGCTCCGTCAGGGCAGCAGGTGTGGTTGCGTGCGGCAGCACAGTCGGCGGAAGCCATCCTGCGGATGACGCAGTTGGGTATTGGAACACGTGACGTACTTACGGATGCTGCCATCCGCAATGCCATGGTGGTACATGCAGCCTTTGGCGGGTCGACCAACCTGCTGCTGCACATTCCCGCCATTGCGCATGCAGCGGGTCTCAAGCGCCCCTCGACGGAGGACTGGATCGCCGTGAACCGGTCTGTTCCGCGGTTGGTGGATGCGCTGCCTAACGGTCCTGTGGGCTATGCGACAGTACAGGTCTTCCTGGCAGGCGCAGTGCCCGAAGTGATGCTGCATCTGCGTCGTGCAGGCTTGCTGGATACCTCAGTTCGGACGGTTACGGGTGAGACGCTGGATGCCAACCTGGATTGGTGGGAGCAGACTGAGCGTCGCCGTGGGATGCGGCAGCGACTGCGTGACCTGGATGGTATCGATGCGGATGACGTCATCTTCTCTCCCGATGGAGCACGTGCACGCGGCCTGACTTCCACGGTCAGCTTCCCGGTTGGCAACCTTGCGCCGGAGGGATCGGTGATCAAGAGTACGTCGATCGACCCCACGCTCATCGATGCGGATGGAGTCTATCGCCACACTGGTCCTGCGCGTGTGTTCCTGACGGAAGAGGATGCGATCCGCGCCATCAAGGCAGGCGAGGTGTCACATGGCGATGTGATGGTGATGATCTGTGGTGGGCCGATGGGCGCGGGGATGCAGGAGGTGTACCAGGTGACGTCTGCCCTGAAGAACCTGCCCTTCTGCAAGCACGTTGCAGTGCTCACCGATGCGCGTTTCTCCGGTGTGTCTACGGGAGCGTGCATTGGGCATATCTCACCCGAAGCGCTCGCAGGTGGACCGATCGGCAAGGTGCGCGAGGGAGACACCATTCACATCACCGTCAACCGCACCACGCTCAATGCGTCGGTCGATCTGGTGGGCGAAGGCGATGAGACGTTCCCAGCCGAGGAAGGTGCACGGCGACTGGCGATGCGCAGTCTGCGTGACGACCTGCATCCGCATCCGGCGATGACCAATGACACGCGGCTTTGGGCGGCGCTGGTGCAGGCGAGTGGCGGAGTGTGGGGTGGTTGCGTCTATGATGCGGATGCCGTGATAACCAAGCTTGCACGCGGCGCGAACGCCGCAACGAAGGAGTAACACTGTGAAGCTCTACCGCACGACAACAGGCATCTTCGCCGAGGACAATGGAAGCACGTATCGCCTGAACGCGGCCGATTGGGATGCCCTGCTGAACAGCGAGGATGTGATTGCCGCGGTGACTGCGGCCAAAGGCAGTGCTGAGGCTATCTCTGGCGACCTGCTTACGCCGGTGACGTCGCAGGAGGTCTGGGCTTCCGGTGTGACGTACTATCGCAGCCGCAATGCGCGCATGGAAGAGAGCCAGGCTGCGGGCGGTGGCGACTTCTATGACCGCGTGTATGTTGCGGAGCGACCGGAGCTGTTCTTCAAGGCATCGCCGTGGCGCGTGGTGCATCCGGGCGGTGAAGTGCGTATTCGTCGCGACGCTACGTGGTCAATCCCTGAGCCGGAGTTGACGCTGGTAGCGAACAACAAGGGCAAGCTCATTGGCCTGACGATTGGCAACGACATGAGCTCGCGCGACATTGAGGGTGAGAACCCGCTCTATCTGCCGCAGGCGAAGGTCTACAACGGCAGTTGCGCGATTGGTCCTTGCATCCTGTTGTGGAATGGTCCCGTGGATCGCTCCACGAAGATCGTGCTGCAGATTGAACGTGGCAACGAAACGGTTGTCAGCGGAAGCACGACACTGGCGGAGCTGAAGCGCGATCCGGAAGAATTGCTGGAATACCTGTTCCGCGAACTTGAGTTTCCGACTGGAGCGTTTCTGTTGACTGGCACCGGAATTGTGCCTCCCACGGAGTTCACCCTTTCACACGGTGATGTGATCCGTGTGTCGATTGATGGGATTGGGACGCTGGAGAACAGGGTGGCAGTACGGTAGGGTCCCCCCTCCCCCCCTGTTTTTCTAAAATCGTCTTTCCAAAGGGTTTACGGCTTTAGTGGCTGTAAAATCGTCTTCCCATTGGGTTTAGGGGCAAAATCCTATTTCTAAAAGGGTTAGAACAGCAAGCCAGCAAGTTAGCGAGCGGGTTTGGTGGCTATTTCTATTTTAGAGGTTTCAGCAAAATAGCATGCCAACGCTATTTGTTTTGATTTGTGTAAGTTGGGTGCTCTGGGGGCTTGACAAGAATTTGTCAGCGTCCGCCTGCGGTGGTGTAGACCGATAGCAGTTCCTTCACCAGGCGGGAAAGGCGCTCTAACTCTTCAAGGGCGATCGTTGCCTGCGTGGAGGACTCTGCGTGGGGCGAATTCTGTAACAGGAACAGGGTATTCGTAAGACTTTGTAGCGGATTGTTGATTTGATGCGCGAGGACGTTTGCCATGGCTCCAGCGGCGACGTCGGCAGCGTGCTGCAGGATGACACGTTGCTGTTGCTGCTGGCGTAGCGCGGCTGCCGCGAAGTCCGCCAGAATTTGCATGACACGGGCATCCTGCGAGTCGAACTGCACCGGGTTGGTGCTTGAAGTAATGAAGATGGTTCCGTGCGTGTCTCCGGCCTTCCAGGGGAAAAGAAGACCATCCAGCACAGGGTCTGCTGAGACGCCGAGGAGGCTGAAAAAGCGCTGGTCAACACGGAAGTGCTGAGGGCGGTTACGGTCCAGCGCCACGCCGCAGGCACTGGGGTATTGGGGAAGGACAGCGTTCAGGAAAGGGTGGAAGCGTCCGGAGGTGGCGACCCACTCGTAGTAATTTTCCGCAGAGCCGTCTGTCCGAACGACGGAGATGCCTGCACTGTCTGCTCGACAAAGTTCCAGAGCGAGGTCCACCAGTTGCTGGAGCGCATCTTCTGCCGAGCGCGTGAAGGATTGCGCCAGAAGCTGCATGCCCTCAATGTCACGAAGTGGGTCGCGTGGCCGGAGGGGCCGCGAGTCGACAGAGTTCGCAGCGTAAAGCTCCTGCACGTGCAGGCCGGTTTCTTCGGTGAGTGGTGCGGAGGAGAACATGGAGCGTTCTTCAAGCATACCGTTTTGTGAGCATCGCAAAAAACCGTGCTTTCCTGCGGCTTTGTTGTCGGTTGAGAAGAATGCAGGTCTTTCCGCTGCGCTTCGCTTTTGGGAAGCTGGTTTTGGGTTGGTGGCTGGAAAGATTCGAGGGACTTGGCGGGTGAGAGTTCGTGGGGATTCTTCGCTGCGCTCAGAATGACGGCCTTGGGCCGTATGAGCTTTGCTGGGACGAACTTCGTTCGTGGAAGCTCTGCTGGGGGACGCCCCTGATCGTGGAAGCTCTGCTGACGGAACGCCCCCTGATTGTGGAAGCTTTGCTGGGGGATGCGCCCTACTCGTAGAGTTCTGTCTCGTGGTGGCGAGCTATTGGAGGAAGTTAAGCAGGGATTTGTTGAAGGGTTCTGCGGCTTCGACTGTGGAAATGTGCGCGGCGGGTAGAGTAAGTTTCTGGCTGCCGGGGATGCTGGCGTGGAGAAAGTCGGCGTCTGCGGTGGTGCAGACTACGTCCTGATCGCCTGCGATGACAAGAGTGGGTGTGGTGATGGTGGCGATTTCGTTGCGCAGATCGCATGTACGGAGAGCTTCGCAGCAGGCGGCGTAGCCTTCGACATTGGAGGCGAGCATGCCATCGCGAATGGAAGCGATCACCTGTGGGTGCGATGCGGCGAAGGACCCGGTGAACCAGCGAGAGATCACAGTGTCTGCGATGGAGGCCATGCCGTTGGTGCGGACTTCTGTAATGCGTTTTTGCCAGCCTTCGTCTGTGCCTACTTTTGCCGCGGTATTGCAGAGGATCAGCTTCCCGATGCGGTCCGATGCGTGGATGCCGAGCCACTGACCGATGACGCCACCGAGCGAGGTGCCGCAGAAGTGTGCGCTGCGGATGTTGTGGTGATCGAGGAGTTGCAACACGTCGTTGCCGAGATCGGCAATGGAGTATGGGCCTGCGGGTGATGGGCTGGCGCCGTGGCCTCGCATGTCGTAACGCAGGACGCGGAAGTGTTGTGTGAGCGCCTGTATTTGGGGTTGCCACATTTGCAACCTTGCGCCGAGCGATGTGGACAGCACGATGCATGGCGCATCATTCTGGCCCACGAGTTCGTGATGAACGATCATTTGGGTTGCGCTACCTGTCCGGCCGGCGGCTCAAAGGTCTGGCCAGAGGACGTTGGCGCTGCAGAGGTGTTGGTGCTCTGCGTTGCTGTTTTGGGCTTGCGTGTTGTGGTGCGGCGGCGCGGACGCGATGTGGCTGGTGCTCCTGCGCGGCCATACGATTCGCTGTGGTGTACGACGGCACGTTCGTTGATGGCGCGACCTTCTTCATTGAATGTGGAGCCGACGGAGAGGTAGATGTTTTGCACCTGCGCGATGCCGCCGTCCTTCACGCGTACCTGAATGCGTGAAGCGTCGATGCCCTTCTCTTGTGTGAGGTAGAGCTTCACGTTGACCGCACGCTCCGCGGCCATCGCAGCACTTTCACGCGAGGTGTGATCGCCAAGGACAACCAGCGTGGCATCCTGCTGGCGCTGCAGTGAGAGAGCAACTCCATCAAGGCAGGCCTTGCCTTCGTTGTCGACGCGCGCAGGACGACGACGATCGCGTTCGAAGGAAACGGAGCACATGTCACTTTGCAATGGCAGCGGCGCGAGGTTGGGATCCGTTGTGTAGGCCTCTTTGAGCGTGACCGGGATGGTTACGGACGCGGAGGCCATCTGCCCCTGATCGTCGCGTGCGTTGCAGGTAACGATGATGGTTGTGGTGCTGTTGCTGAGGTTGTTGATGTCGCGCGAGAGTGGCGCGGTGATGGTGGCGGTGTTGCCGTTAACGTTCATACGGCCGCTGGTGGAGTTGAAGGCGTAGATGATTGGCCGATTGTCTGGGCTGATGCCTGTCGCCGTTACCGTTGTGGTGCCGCCTGGCGCGACGGTGGAGGGCGATGCGATGCAGCTTACCGTGGGTGGTTTGGGTTGGCGGATCGAGAAAGCTGCATCGCATTGTGCGGAGCGGCGTCCCTGCGTGACGAGTCCGGTGACACGATAGTCCCCGGGTGGCAGGCCAGCTGTGTCAATGATGGCGCTGTCCGTGCCTTCTCCGAGGATCATGCCGCCGGTGGTGTGCCACGTGTATTGCATGGGCTTTAGAACATCGAAGCCGAGGATCTGCGAGTTGACGGTAACGCGGTCTCCGGTGATGTTGTCGACGCGATTGGCAGAGCAGCTCATCTGCGGCTGCATGTCTGCAGGATGATGGCCGCCGAAACGGAAGACTAAACCGGCGCTGGCGTTCAGCGTGTTGTTCTTTGCTATGCCGCCTGCACGGACGTCAGTGGTGGTGGGGCCAAAGTCGACGTGGTTGTACTCGTAGTCGCCTTGGAAGAGGCGGACGGCTAGCCAGTCATGGTGGTAGGACGGTACCCAGTCCAGACCGACTCCTGCTGTGCCGTTCCATCCGTACTTGCGACCGTTGAGCGCGGGGCCGCCGAGAAATGTGGAACCGCCGAGCACATGGAAGAACGGTGTGAGTCGGTGCGCGGAGGTTTGGAACTGGAGGCCGAGGCCCATGTTGCCTTCGGGGCCATGCACATCGTCAACATGCGAACTGAACTGCGCGGTGACGCCGAGCCAGGGCCGCAGAAAATACGTCAGGCTGCCGATGGCGCCGTACTTCACATCAGGGAACGGGATGTTGTTGATGTCGGCGTCGATGGGATGCCAGTAGGAATAGCCGGTGTAAATCTGCACGCGCGGCGTATCGAGTTCACCAGGAGACGAGGGGCGTGCCTGCGCGGGGAGAGACGCCACACATGTGGCACTGAGAAGCATCGCGACCGTTGCGCGAGAGAACAATCCGGGCATGATGCTTACCACTCTATCCCGCCGCGGACGGAATGTGACTGTGGCAATTGGGTTTGGCCTGCAAAAGTAACAAGGTCACCCACGGATGGGTGACCTTGTTGTGTGGCAGGATTTGAGACCTGCCCCGAGGGAGTATGTCTTAGCGGAGTGCTACGTGCAGGGTGACCGGAACTGCAACCGGCTGACCGTCGAGCGTGCCTGCCTTGTAACGAACCTTGGTGACGGCGTCGGTCACCTTAGCAGCAGT
This sequence comes from Terriglobus sp. ADX1, assembly GCF_036877645.1. Taxonomy (NCBI): domain Bacteria; kingdom Pseudomonadati; phylum Acidobacteriota; class Terriglobia; order Terriglobales; family Acidobacteriaceae; genus Terriglobus; species Terriglobus sp. ADX1. The sequence goes on along the minus strand of NZ_JAEDXV010000001.1, from coordinate 240,772 downwards.
CAGAGCATCGATGGGGGTTACAACCTTCACGTTCTCCGGTACGCCAGCTTCGTTCACGGTGTACTGCACGGTGACGTCAGAGACGTGCGGCGTGTTCAGCGAACCGGCGAGCTTGACTTCCGTGAGGCGGATGGGAGCAACGATACCGCTGAAGATGCGCGGCTTTGCAGCGTTGATGGCGCTTGCCTGGAATCCGAACGCCGGAGCGTCAACGGAAGCGACCAGGCGCGAGATGCCGGAGTGCAGAGCCTGTGCAGGAGCGGCGGCGGGAACGATAGCGAGAAGAGCGGCGGCGAGGACAGAGCGCATTGGGTGATCTCCTTATTTCGATCGTCGTGCGTTTACTGTTAATCGAGGCGTCCCTCGGTGTGTTCAACACCAAAATAAATCCAACAAACAATCACTGTCAAACATTTTCTGAAATTATTTTACGGCTTCAATTAATTTCCTTATTTTACATATACTTACGCTTTCGGTGCGGTTACCGATATGCAAACAGAGAGGCCGCCTTGCAAAAAGGCGGCCTCTCTGAGTGGGTTGCTTTGTTGTGGGTGTTGGCTTAGTTCTTCAGGTCCACCGGAACGATCGGGAGGCTGATGAAGGTGGCCTTCCCTGCTTCGTGGTAGACCTTCTGCGTTGCCTTCTCGTAATCCGAGGGCTTTGCGTTGAAGATGTTGGGTACGTACTTCTGCGGGTTGCGATCGTAGAGCGGGAAGAGCGAGCTCTGGATCTGCACCATGATGCGGTGGCCCGGCTGGAAGACGTGGTTCACGTTGGGCATGTCCCACTTGTACGTAAGTGGTTCGCCCGACTTGAGCGGTTCCGGCTTTTCAAAGCTGTTGCGATAGCGTCCGCGGAAGATATCCATGGAGATGGGCAGCTCGTAGCCGTTCATCTCGCTGGTGTGGCCGTCCGGGAAGACGTCGATCAGCTTCACGACCCAGTCGCTATCGGTGCCACTGGTGCTGGCAACGAGGTTGACCTTGGGAACGCCGCTGACGCGGAGGGGTTCCTTCAACACGTCGCTGGTGTAGACCAGGACATCCGGGCGGCCGTCGATGAAGCGCTGATCGTGCATCAGCCATGTTTGCCATCCGCTGTTTTCAATGGGGCGCGGAAGGAACGGGACGGGGTTTGCGGGATCGGAGACGTACTCGTCGGCTTTGCCTGCACCGGTGGGTGCGTCAAAGCCGAGCTTGCCGTTGGCGCCAAGGTAAAGCGGCTTGGGCTTCCAGTCGCAGCCGGATTCGCAGGAGAGCGGCCACTTGGTGGGCGTGTCCCAGCGGTTCTCGCCTGTGTTGTAGATGTAAACCGGTTTGATGTCGGCCTTGGGGCCGTTCTCACGCAGGTACATGTTGAAGAACGGAAGCTGCACGTTGTCACGGAACCAGGCGGTGGTATCGCCATCCCAGGTGAGTGGGCCGGTCTGCTTGCCTTCGCGATTGATCTGCGAGTGGAACCAGGGGCCCATCGCAAGGATGTTCATGGTGTTGGTCTTGTCCTTGGGCTCCCATGCGGCGTAGGAGTGGTTTGCGCCGTACATGTCTTCCTGATCCCAGAGACCCTGCAGCCACATGGTGGGAACCGTCAAATCAGCCTTGGCGATGAGCTTATCCAGAGCCTGCGACTGCCAGTAGGCGTCGTATGCGGGGTGGTTTTCGACCATCTTCCAGAAGGGCAACTGTTCGCCGCCGAGCCAGCGAGCGAAATCACCAGCGGAACCGATCTGACGGAAGTTCTCGTAGTCGTCGCTGCCCTCGTGCGGTACGCGTGCACCGGCGCCACGAGCGGTGGTTTGCGAGATGAAGTAGTCGAGCATGCGCTGCCGGAAGGCGCCGTACTGGAACCAGTCGTCGCCCATCCAACCGTCAACCATGGGGCTTTCGGGGATGGCGGCCTTCAGCGCGGGATGCGGATGGAGCAGCGCCATGACGACGGTAAAGCCTTCATAGGACGAGCCGATCATGCCGACGCGGCCGTTGGACTCAGGCACGTTCTTCACCAGCCAGTCGATGGTGTCATAGGCGTCGGTGGTGTCGTCGGCGCCGGTGGGGTTCCACGGACCAACGGGTGGAGGCGTCATGAGGTACACGCCTTCCGAGCCGTACTTGCCGCGGACGTCCTGATAGATGCGGATGTAGCCGTCGCGCACGAAGACCTCATCGCTGAGGTTCAGTTCGTCAACCATGTGCGAGGCGGGCGGCTTCACTGCTCCGGGACCGCCGGGGCCACCTGCGCCGGGACGACGACCTGCGGCTGCCGGTGCAGCGGGTTCCGGGGTGCGCGCGGCGTGGGCACGGGCTGCGGCGTTGTAGCAGGTACGCGTCATGAGCATGGGCGCGTTCTTTGCGCCCTTGGGGATCACGATGACGGTGTAAAGCTTGGTGCCGTCGCGCATGGGGATCATGACGACGCGCTTTTCGTAGTCCAGAGGCAGAGGCGGCTGCTGCATGGGCGGGTCATGCCTGGGCGGCGTGAACGTAGGCGGAATCATGTTCTTGTCCGTGGGCCGCGTACCGAGCGGTTCCTGGGCATGAAGCGAAGCGGCGGAAGCACTGACCAGAACGGCCAGCGTCGCCATAGCAAGACGGCGTGTTGCGAGCATAGGAGACGTCCCCTGCGAATGTTGAATATGCGGAATTATCGCAGGTGAAATGGTTTCACGATAGCGACTTACTGCGGCAAGACAAGTTCGTCCATTGCCATAAATTCCTGTAATACCGGGTCGTCGCTGTGTTCCAGCTCAGCCAGCGTGCCAAAGAAACGCGCTGTGCCCTCATGGAGGAACAGCACCCGATCTGCCAGTTTTTTTGCGAAACGCATGTCGTGTGTGACAACGATGCTGGTGAGGTGAAGCTGGCGCTTGAGGCGTTCGATGAGATCGCCAAGGAGATGCGCAATCAGCGGATCGACCATGGTGGTGGGCTCGTCGTAAAGGATGGCTTCCGGCTGCGAGGCGAGGGCGCGGGCAATGGCGACAGAACGCTTCATGCCGGTGGAGAGGTCGCTGGGTAGCAGGTCGTCCATGCCAGCGACGCCGACCATCTCAAGCAGTCCCTTCACAATCTGGCGGATCTGCTCTTCGTCGAGTTCATTCTTTTCGCGCAGCGGGAAGGCTACGTTTTCGCCCACTGAAAAGGAGTCAAAGAGCGCGCCATTCTGAAAAACCATCGTTACTTTGCGGCGCACGGCGAGCATTTCTCGTTCATTGAAACTGCAGATATTTTCACCCGCGACACAGATGGTTCCCTTGTCGGGCTTGAGGAAGCCCATCAACATTTGCAGGGAGACGGATTTGCCCACGCCGGAGCGACCAAGAATGCAGAGCGTTTCGCCAGGACGTACGAAGAAGCTGACATCTTCCAGCACGTTGAAGCTACCGAAAGATTTATAGACGTGTTCGAAGGAGATGTAAGGCTTATCGCTCTCTTCAATGTTGGTTTCATTCTGTTCGGCGGCCTGCTCGAAGAAGTCACCGACTTCTTCTGCAACATCGTCCGAGACAGCCTCCACCAGGGGCTTGTTCAGATCTTCTTCGCTGGTGTTTTCCGCGCCTACGGGTATGCCTTCTGCGTGGTTCTGCTGCTGCGACTGCTCGACGCTTTCCGCGGGCTCTTTCTGCGAGCCGTTTTCCTGTGTGCCGTCTGCCATTCTTTATTCAGATGCGCGTTGCGGAAAAGCGTTCTCCGCGCGCAGCAACTCCTTCGCAGCTTCAAAATCGTCCGGCGTATTTACGTTGGTGAACCATATGGATGCCGTTAGTTCATCCGTGATTTCTTCTGCGGGAAGAACACACATGCCCAGCGGACAAACCGCGTCAGCCGCATCGCGCAGTACCGGCAATAGTGTACGTCGGCCCTGCTGCAGTGCCTGCGCCATCACCTCACGCGTGGAACGGTGCAGCACCACGGGAAGCGGTTGCCGCTTGCCCGGCGCATCAAAACAGGCGACGTTGGGTTTGCCGTTATCGGTCGCCTGGTTCACCAATTCCTGCAATGCGGATGCGGGCAGAAGAGGCACATCCACCGGTACGATCAGCAACCACTCTTCACGCGCATCGTGCAGTGCCGCGTCAAGACCGCTGAGTGGGCCGCTGTCCGGAATGCGATCGACGACAACACGTCCGTATGGGGCGAGTTGTTCGCCGTGCAACTCACTGCCGCAGAGGATGGACACGTCGCTGCACACCTGCTCCAGTTTGTGCAGGGCTATCTGCAGCAATGTGTAGCCACCGACGCGCAGCAATGTTTTGTCGCGGCCCATGCGCGAACTTTGGCCACCGGCCAACACGTAGCCGCTGACGTTTGGCTTCATTGGCCTGCGTGGACCAGGAAGCGCACGATGGATTCTGTGCCTCGGTAGAAGTTGCTGATGTTGAACTTCTCATTCGGTGCGTGCAGATTGTCGTCTGGCAGACCGAAGCCCATCATCACGGTGGGGACGTGTAACTGTCTTGCGAAGTCACCCACGACGGGAATGGAGCCTCCACCGCGCACGAAGACTGTCTCCTTGCCAAAGACTTCACGCATGGCTTCGGTTGCCGCGTGAATAAAAGGATTGTCTGTGCCGACGACGATGGGGTCGCCGGAGTGGATCAAGCGGACTTCTGCGGATACGCCACGTGGAACGATGGTTGCTACGTAATCCTGCAGCTTGCGGAAGGTGTCTGCCGGAGTCATACCGGGGACGAGGCGCAGCGATACTTTTGCCAATGCCTTTGCGGGGATTACGGTCTTTGCGCCTGCTCCGGTGAAGCCACCGGGCATGCCGTGTACGTCCAGAGTGGGGCGTGCCCATGTGCGTTCCAGCACGGAGTAGCCGGGTTCGCCTGTAAGTTCGCTGCTGCCCACTTCGGTTTCGCGATAGTGATCTTCATCAAAAGGCAATGACTTCCATGCAGCGAGTTCCGCATCGGTTGGCTTTTGAATGTCTTCGTAGATGCCGGGGATGAGGATGCGGCCATTGTCATCTTTCAACTTTGCGATGATCTGCGAGAGGGCCACGAACGGATTGGGTGCAGCGCCGCCATACATGCCGCTGTGTAGATCGGTCTTTGCACCGCGCACTTCAATTTCGGTGTAGATCATGCCGCGTAGGCCGACGCATAGCGTGGGCAGATCCGGCGCGAACAATTCCGTATCGCATACGAGCGCTACATCGCACTTTACTTCTTCTGGATGTGCGCGCAGGTATTCGGCGATGCCTTCACCACCGACTTCTTCTTCACCTTCAGCAAGGACGCGGACATTGACCGGTAGTGAGCCGTTCTTCAACAACGCTTCGAGCGCCTTTACCTGCATCCAGAGCTGGCCTTTGTCGTCGACCGCGCCGCGTGCGTAGATGTTGCCATTACGCTCCTCAGGTTCAAAGGGTGGGGACAGCCATTCATCGAGCGGGTCGGGCGGCTGCACGTCGTAGTGACCGTAGCAAAGTACGGTGGGCTTACCTGCAGCGTGCAGATGGTCGGCGTAGACCAGAGGATGGCCTGCGGTTTCAATCAGCCGCACATTTTCCATGCCAATGCGCTTCAGTTCTGTTGCAAGAAACTCTGCTGCGCGACGCACGTCGCCTGCGTTTTCCGGCAGCGTGCTGATGGAAGGGATGCGCAAAAACTGCTTCAGCTCGTCCAAAGCTTTGGCCTTATTTGCTTCGGTAAATTGCAGTGCGGTATCCAACATGCTTCTACGTCCTTCCAAAGTTCTTATGTTAGTTGCGGCGAAAACGCGCGCAGGCGAACAATCAGATGCATGGAAAGCACATCACAGACCGCGCAACAAACGCAAACAGGACAGACATGGAATGCCAGCCAATATGCCGCAAACGGCCGTTTTGTGGCTGACCTTGCAAAAGATGTGGTCGCATTGCTGGCACCACAATCGGGCGAACACATTCTGGATCTTGGCTGCGGTGACGGCGCGCTGACTGAGCAGATTGCAGCCACAGGAGCCGTCGTTACCGGCTGCGATGCTTCGGCATCCATGCTGGAATCTGCGAAACAACGCGGGTTGAACACTGTGGCCGCAGACATGCGTTCGCTGCCGTTTCAGGGTGAGTTTGACGCGGTATTTTCCAACGCCGCGCTGCACTGGGTAACCGACCTACCGGCCGTGGCGCAGAGCGTGCACCGTGCATTGAAGCCGAGTGGGCGCTTTGTGGCAGAGATGGGTGGGCTGGGCAACATAGCGGCCATTCGTGTGGCACTGCAAGCCGTCATGGCGAACTTCGGCATGGATGCTGAGAAGGATGCGGCTTCACGCTATCCTTCACGCGATGAGATGCGCGGCATTCTGGAAGATGCAGGATTTCGCGTGACAAGCATTGAACTGATTCCCCGCCCCACGATGCTGAAGAGTGGCATGGCGGAGTGGTTACGCACGTTTCGCAATGGCATTCTGAGCAAACTGTCAGAGACTGATCAGCAAGCTGCGATTGATCAGACCGTTGCGCTGCTTCGTCCGGCGCTGTGCGATGCGGACGGCGTGTGGTGGGGCGACTATGTTCGTTTGCGCTTCCATGCCGTTCGTAAGTAACGGCCATGTGATTGAATACAAAGAAAGCGGAATCTTCTTAACGACTTTCCGCATCTTGCATGAAACGGCTGGCTCAGGCGAACCGCGTACGCGCTGACTCTCTGCCCTTCGTTCCTTCAAGGAGAGCCTCATCGTGTCAGACCGCCCAGATTTCGATCCATCCACACTCGTTATCCACTCGAATCGCAGCTACGAGAAGCAGTCGAACTCGATCCTGTTTCCCATTCATCAGACGGCAACGTACATCCACGAGAGTGTGGGTGTCACGAAGGGATATGGCTACACGCGTGGCGCAAACCCAACGGTGAATGCGCTGGAGCAGGCGATTGCTGCTGTGGAAGGTACCGCTTCGGCGCTTTGCTTCCGCTCTGGTATGTCTGCGATTACGACGCTGTGTTTTGGGTTGTTGAACGCCGGCGACCATGTGCTGCTGTCGGACGTGATCTATGGCGGCACCGCGCGACTGTTTCATCAGGTGCTGAGCCACTTTGGCGTGGCATATGACTTTGTCGACACGTCTTCATCGGAAGCGACGGATAAGGCTATCCGGTCGGAGACGCGTCTGCTGTTTTTGGAGACGCCTGCGAATCCGACGTTGAAGCTGGCTGACATTCGTGCGCTCTCTGAGTTGGTGCATAGCCGCGGAAACATCCTGGTTGCGGTGGACAACACGTTTCTGACGCCGCTGCTGCAGAACTGCCTGGAACTGGGCGCGGATATCTCCATGATGTCCACGACGAAGTACATTGACGGACACAACGCTACGCTGGGTGGGTCGCTGGCGACGCATGATGAAGCGATCACGGAACGGCTGCGTTTTGTGCGGAAGATCATTGGCAGCATCCAAGCGCCGTTCGATTCGTGGCTGGCACTGCAAGGCATTAAGACACTGCCAATACGACTTGCCACACACTGCGCGCACGCGAAGCAGGTAGCGGCGTGGCTGGAGAAGCATCCGCATGTAGCGAAAGTGAATTATCCCGGCCTGGAATCGTTCCCGCAACATGCGTTGGCAGCGAAGCAGCAGAAGGATTTTGGCGGCATGATGTCGTTTGAGCTGAAGGGCACGACGGAACAGACACTGCACTTTATTGAAGCTCTGAAGCTGTGCACGTGCGCTGAGAGTCTGGGTAGTGTTGAAACGCTGGTGACGCATCCTGCTACGGCGTCGCATTGCGATATGCCTTTGGAAGAGCGTGATCGACTTGGTATTACGGATCGTCTGGTTCGTCTTTCCGTCGGGCTTGAGTCGCCGAAGGACCTGATTGCCGATCTTGAACAGGCGTTTCAGGCTATTTTCGGTTAGCGCACCGGCTTACTAAGAACCAAGAAGACACTTCCAGATGATCTCCACGTCTTCAATGGCGCGCTGGCGTGTCAGTTTGTAGACGGTGGGGTGTGCGATCCACAAGGCCGTTGTGCCGTGGAGAGACTCCATCATGCGACGCAGCGTTGCCCTGACCTGCGCAAGAGGGGTGTCCGGCGGCAAGGCCTCCCGTACAATTCCCGCAATGCCTTCCAGGAACTGCTGGCCCAATTGCTCACGCATGGCCACGACCTCCGGGTCTGCATGACGCACAAGAAAAATCAGTGAATAGTGATCAGGATACTGTTCCGCAAACTGCAGGACTGCCGCAATAAATCGTCGTAGCTTTCGGGTGGCGTCGGGTTCTGCGGCGATTTCGCCGTTAATCCGTGTTGCAAATTTTGTATAAAGGTCGGCACAGATGTGTTGCACCAGTGCTTCCTTGTTCTCGAAATGACGGTACATTGCCATCTGAGAACATCCTGCCTCCTGCGCCACGCGGCGCATGGAAAGCGCGTCGTAGCCACCCGAGGTGAAGAGATGAGACGCAGCCTGAACGATCTTCTGTTTTAGCGTGTCAGTGGAATAGTCCTGGCCGGATTCTTTTTTCATACTGAAGTCAGTATACGCTGTACACACTCTTTGTATACGGCGTATACTCATATTAAGTTTACGGTGTACACAATGAAAACGGATGTATCGATTACGGGTCTTCTGATTGCAGCGGGAGTACTGCTGTGGTGTCCTGGACCGTCTGCGGCACAACATGCTTCCTGTGCTGCGGTGACGAACGTGCGCGATGCAGCACAGTGCATCGGCAGCGCGCCCGCACTGCCGGTGGAGGAATTGAAACACGACCACACCTACACGCTTCCTGAGTTGATTGATCTGGCCGAGAGCAATAGCCCTGAGGGAAGAATTGCCTGGGCACGTGCAAAGACGAGCCTGGAACAAGCAGGCATTGCGCGAGCCTCGTATCTTCCAGTGCTTGCTTTTGCAGCACAGGGTAGCGATGTGCGTGCGATTGTTCCCTTCCCCAAGCCACTGGCGCCACGCGGTTATGTAACGGTGGGACAGCCAGTCGCAGCGGCGCAGATGGAACTGGAATACACGCTGCTGAATTTTGCGCGGGGGCCGAAGCTGGAAGCAGCAAAGGCAACGGAATTGGCTGGGGCCTTGACGCTGAGCCGCACACATCAACAGATTGCTTATAACGTGGCCACGCTGTATTACCGTGAGCAACTGGAAGCAGGACGGCTTGCCGCGGCAAAGACCATCCTGCAAGATGCGGAGACGCTGCGCGATAACGCACAGTCGCAGTTTGATAATGGGCGCACCACGCTGCCTGATCTGCAGAATGCGCAGGCAGGCGTGGCTGAGGCGCGATTCACTCTTGCTGCGGCGGAAGGCGCTGTGAAGAAGGCCAAGATTGCACTTACGGAAGCTGTGGGTGTGGAACCGTCTGTCGAAATTGAATTGCCAGTGCAATCGGAGGGTGTCACCTCTGGCGTGGTGGATTCGAAGGTAGATGAATTGATTCAGGCTGCGTGGAGTTCGCGACCGGATCTGCTGGCGCGGGCGCAGGCGTTGAAGCGAGCACAGCAGAACACTCGTGTGGCGCATGCAGCCTATCTTCCTACGGCGCGCCTTGCGGGTACGGGTGGGCAAACGGCAACGTGGCCTACCGCTGACTATGGACAGCTTGGCTATGCAAACGTGACGACATGGTCTGCTGCGGTGTCATTGAAGTGGGAGATATTCAACGGCGCACGCACACATGAAGTTGCAGCATCGCTGGCAGAGCAACGCGCTGCTGCAGAAGAACAGCGTGCGACGAAAGATCGTGTGACGCGCGAGGTCTGGCAGTCCTATGTGGACTACCAGACAGCGGAAGAACAGCAGAAAGCCGCACAGAGTTTTCTTGCTTCTTCACAGATCTCCTATGACTCTTCTCTGGATGCATTCCGTTATGGTGTGCGTTCGCTGGTGGATGTGGTGCAAGCGGAGAAGCAACTGGCACAGGCGCGACTGGCCGTTGTGGATGCGAATGCACAGGTGGCGCTGAGCGCTGCTGCACTTAACTTTGCCGTGGGAGCCCGGCCATGAAGCGACTTACTTTCTTTGCAGCACTGTTCCTTACCGGCTGCAACCGCAACCCGAATGTAGAGATTGTGGGTTCGTACTTTCCCGGTTGGATGATTTCGCTGGTAATTGGCGTGGTGCTGACCATGCTGACGCATCTACTGATTCGCAAGCGCTATCCCGCTCAGGACTTTGGACACCCAGCCCTGCTGTATCCCGCGCTGCTGACACTTTTCACATGCCTTCTCTGGCTCTTGCTCTTCGCATAAGGACACACGCCATGCCGGAATCAACGTTTCCCGTTCGACGCATTGGATACTTCATTGCCGCTGCTGCTGTTGTTGTGCTGCTGATTGCCATCTGGTCTGTGGACCACAATCCACGCACAGATGATGCGACGGTGCGCGCTAACGCCATTGCCTTTGCACCCGAAGTAGAAGGGCGACTTGTGGCGCTGAATGTTCAGGACAACCAGACGGTTCACAAGGGCGATGTGCTGTTTCAGATTGATCCTCGCCCATATGAATACGCGCTTCAGCAGGCTCGTTCAGAGCAGGCTTCGTTGGAAGGCCAGATAGACGATGAGCGCAGGCGCATTGCCACGGAGAAATCTGCTGTTGGCACGGCACAGGCCGGTGTTGCTGGTTCGCAGAGCAACATTTCCGCGGCCGAAGGCTCCGTGCTGGCAGCAAAGGCTTCTGTTGAACACGCACGCGCTGCGCAGATTTCCGCGGATGCGCAACTGAAGTATGCGCAGAACGATTTGGATCGCATTGCGCCGCTGCTGGAGAAACATTACGTCACAACGCAGCAGGTGGATCAGGCGCAGACTGCGGTTCGTGTGGCGCAGGAAGCAAGTCATCAGGCTGCGTCGCAACTGTTACAGGCACAGGCGCAGGAGAAGATGGCTATTGCTTCCAAACAGGCGGCAGGAGCGAATCTGCAGGCTGCGCAGTCAAAGGTGGGCGAGGCACAGCACGCGGTAGACACGCTGGATACGCTGATTGCTCAACGGCCAGCACGCGAAGCGAAGGTGCATCAAGCAGAACTAAATCTTGCATGGACCAGTGTTCGCGCACCGTTCGATGGCTACGTTACGAACATGAATATCTCGCAGGGTGCGTATGCCCATGTGGGAGCACCGATCTTCACGCTGATCGACACAGGTCACTGGTGGGTGTTGGCGAACTATCGTGAGTCGAAGCTGAAGCATATTCGTGAAGGGCAACACGTAGACGTGTACCTGATGGATCAGCCGAGTCGTCGTTATGACGGTGTGGTGGATAGCGTAGGGCGCGGTGTGTTTCCTGAGGATGGTGGCACGATCAATGGTCTACCGAATGTGGATCGTACGTTGAACTGGGTGCATCTGTCTGCTCGCTTCCCTGTTCGTATTCGTGTGCTGAATCCTGATCCTGAAACATTCCGCATTGGCGCTACGGCGATCACGGTGGTTCGTTAAGAAAACTATGAGCCGCTTTGAGCGAATCTTCGGCGTCATCCGATCCGAACTGCAGTCGTATCCCGGCCGTATTTCTGGATCGTTGCAGGACACGCTGTGCATGGTGACGGCGCTGGTACTGGCCGACACACTACGTGTTCCCGGTATTGGTCTTGCGCTGGCTCTGATTCTGATGCTGCAGCGCGAAAGCCCGGGCGTAACTCTGCGCAACACACTTCAGATTTGGGGCGGCGCGGCGGCTTCTTCACTGTTGTGCTTTGTGTGGGTACAGGTCACAGATGGAACGGAAGTATTCCGTTTTATCGGATTCCTTCTGCTGGTATCGTTCTCTGGCTTCTGCATGACGGCAACGCGCGTGCCGCTGTTCTTCACCATCTTTGGTTTCTACGGATTTGTGGCTCTGTCTGCGTGGGATACGCATCGTTCCGCGAATGCGATTGTCACTGCAACGCTCTACAACCTGGCATCGCTTGCGTTGGCGTTGGGGACGGCGAGCGCGGTTAATTTCCTGCTACGAACGCGGCATCCTGTGGATGCACTTGCTGAGGAGTTGACGAAGCGAATCAAGCTGCTGGCCGCATTTCATCGCGAACAGGCAGAGATGCCGCGAAAGGTCGGCATGACTGCTTTGCATCATCAGTTGGTGCAATACGGTCAGGCTGGTGACCTGAAACTGAATCAGCTTTATGAAGAGGTTCGCAGCAGGTTTCCCAGGCGCATGCCGCCGGGTGTTCACTTCCGCATTGGCGTGCTTGCGCGTGTGATGGAAGAGAGCAATCTTGCCGGCTTTGACACTGACGCAAATGCAGCGGAGGCGCATCTACGCATTGCAGAACAGTGCGACTTTATTCTTGATCAAAGCCTGAAGAAGCCCGAACCACCTTCTGAGGACGCACCGGAACGATTGCGCCGCATCTTTACCGAGTTGAATCTTTACTGTGATGTGGCCCAGGAAGGCGTGACGATTCGGCATGATACTCCCGCGCCGACGAGAAGTTTCCGGTTCTTTCACTCCGATGCTTTCACTTCGCCGGATGCGGCGCTGTATGCGCTGAAGCTCACGTTGAGTGCAAGTGTTTGCTACGTGCTTTACAACGCGGTGGCGTGGCCGGGGATTCTGACCTGCGTTGTGACCGTGCTTTTTACGGGACTGACTTCGACCGGTGCGATGAAGCAGAAGCAATTGTACCGCTTGTTTGGCGCAGCGATTGGTGGTGCACTGGCGATTATTGTGGAGTCACTGCTGTTTCCGAATATGGACTCGATCACTTCGATGGTGCTGGTTACGGGTTCCGTCTGTCTTCTATCGGCGTGGGTTTCACGTAGTCCTCGTATTGGATATACGGGCGTGCAAATTGCATTTGCATTTTTCATTACGGATCTTGCAGGTTTTGGTGCGGCAAGCCAGATTGCACCGGCGCGTGATCGCGTGATCGGTGTGGCACTGGGCATTCTTGTGATGTGGTTTGTGTTTGACCAGATATGGCCTGTGCGCACGTCGCACGCGCTGGAAGCGATACGCAATCGCGTGGTCCACAATGCGGATGCGATGACTGCATCCGCAAAGGCTTCCGCCGTTGCTGCAATGCGTGCGGAGGTATCTGCTGATCTGGCGACCATGCAAACGCTGCTGCAATCTGCATGGTTTGATTTTGGCAAGGGTTACCGCGAGGAACTGGTACGCAGCAGCCGGTTGGGGCGCGAGACGGAGGCGGCTGCTGCACGCTTCTACAGCAATATGCAGCAGGCGCTGGAAAGCCATTCGCGTTAGGCCTGCGTGAGGCCTCCGTTAGCCGCGAGGAAAGAATCGAGCAGGGCTTTGTCACGGAAGGCCTCTGTGCCACCGGAACGCTGCGTTGATAGAGCGCCGCAGATGTTGCCGCAACGCGCAGCAGCCGCGGGTGACATGCCGCGAAGATAGCCGAAGAGAAATCCTGTGTTGAAGCTGTCGCCTGCGCCGACGGTATCAAGAGGAGTGACTGGCACTGGCGCGATTTCCTGTACAACACCAGCGGAGCAGATGAGTGCTCCACGGCTGCCACATTTCACTGCGACGAGCGGCACAATGTTTCCGAGCACTTCAATCGCGGCTTCCGCTGATGTGGTGCGCGTCATGCGGCTAGCTTCATCTTCATTGGGCATGAAGATATCCACGAGAGGAAGCACTGTATCCAGAAGCCCCTCCCAACGGTCGTCGGGATCGTCATTCGTGTCGAGAGAGACGGTGAGTCCTGCAGACTTCATGCGACGAAAGAGTTCTGGCACATCAGGGCGAAGCGCAGTTTGCAGATACAGCGAAGAAAGATGGAAGTGGCGCGCGTTGGATAAGTAATCCAGATTGAGATCGGCCAGCGACATCTTCGCCATAGTGCCGGGATAGGTGAGCGTGTGGCGCTCTTTGCCATGCGGCAGCATCAGCGTTACGCCTGTGCTACAGGCATCGGTGTGCCGAACGCCCCCCAGGTCGACACGTGCCTCGCGCAAGCGTTGCAGAGCGATTTCGCCCAGCGGGTCTGGCCCAACGAGTGTTGCCATGGTGACAGAGGTACCGAGCGTGGAGAGGTTGTGCGCGAGAATGGCGGACGAACTGCCCAGTGTCATGGCGAAGTTGTCGGCAAGCAGTTCTCTTTCACATGGCATGACTTCTGGCAGGCCATAGAGTACGAGGTCGAGGTTGATTTCACCTGCGATGGCTACATCGAAATGTTTGTTGCTCATTAAACCTGCTCCGCTGCTGCGCCGTGAAGCTGAAACTTCTGCACTACGCGATTGATGACGCCGCTTTCAGAAGGCGCGTCTGGTTTTAAGCCTTCGTGCATGCAGCGATAGAACGCGAGTACCTGTCCTGCGGCGACGTGAAGCAACGAATGGAATGCTACGGATGTTTGTGAGAAGACTTCATGCTCAATCACGATGTCTTCTTTCTGAACCAGATCACGCGGCACTGCGAAGCCGATGAAGATCTTTGCTGCGCCCAGCTCTTTCGCATTGAGTTCGCGGATGAGGTCTTCTTCGTATGCACGGGCAAGTGGGTCAGCAGAGAGGAAGCATATGATCAATGCGTCTTTATGAATGGCGCTCATGGGGCCGTGGCGGAGACCAAGGTATGTTTCTGCCACGGTCATGACGCGGCCCGCAGTCATCTCTGTCATCTTCAATGCGGCTTCGCGTGCTGCGCCGAAGGTGGCTGGATCTGCAAGATAGAAGACGCGTGAGCATGTTTGCAGCGACGGTGCGCAGAAGCTTTCGAATGCTTCGGCAAGGATGGTTTCTGCAGCTGTGGCAAGCTTTTCGGCAGAGGACACATAGGCTTCTGTATCGGCGTGCGATGCCATGCCGATGGCAGCGAGCACCATGTTGGTGAAGCTGCTGGTCATGACGAGGCTGCGGTCGTTGGTGCATGCATCCAACGTGAGAGCCTTCAGACGGCCGTCGTGGGCTGCGGCTTTGGCAAGTTTGCCTTCTGCGTTACATGTGATGGCAAGCTGACGTATCCGTGCATCGTCATGCAACATTGCCTGCAATGCGCCAGCGCTCTCAGGGCTGTCACCGGAACGCGCAAAGTGGATCATCAATGCGGGACGCGATTGCGGCAGCATGGAGATGCTGTCTGTCAGCAACGCGCCTGATCCGATGGATTGTGCGGTGACGGAAAACAAGCGTTGAAAGGCAGTGCGTGCGCATTCCGCAGCATATTCGGAGCTGCCGGAGCCAGTAAGAACGACAGCCTGTAGCCCATCGAGCATGGCAGTGTATTGCGGTAGCGCAGCTTTCACTCTGCTTGCGGTTTCACGCCATGTTTCGGGCTGTTGCAGTATCTCTCGCAACGTGTCGCGCAGTCCGTCTTTCTGTTCTGCCTGCTGAAGTAACTCTGCGATAGCGGATGATTGCGACCACGAAGATGCGTTGCTGCCGGAAGACAATGCGGTGACTCCAAGAGCGGAATGGGCTCATTGAGCATGAGCCGCTCAGGAGCAAGGATAACGCAGCACAGCGCATAAGACTGCGTAGCGCATCTGTTGGTGTATCTGCTTTACTTACACTTGCCGCGACAGCAGGCTGGAGGACGAGCGCATCCATGACGGAGCAGGACAAGTTTGTTGCATTGGTGAGTGCTACTGCGGAGGTTTCGCTTCCACTGGGCGAGTTTCAGCCGAAGTCTACGCTTGTGACACCGGACAATACGCCTTTGATGCCGCGCTTTCCTGTGATTGATTATCACAATCACCTGGACTCTATGCAGCCTGAAGATGTACTGCGCATCATGGATAGCTGCGGCGTGGAGCATGTGATCAATATCACGATGAAGGTGGGCGATGAGGCCATTGCCATCCTTGATCGTTACCATTCGGCATCGCCCCGCTTCTCAAGCATTGGATGGATGGACTGGTCTGGTGTGGAGCGTGATGACTTTGTGAGTGTCACGATGGATCGACTGCATCGGCTTGTGGATCATGGCATTGTTGGCATCAAGTTCTGGAAAGACATGGGGCTCACCATTCGTGGCAAGGACGGTAATCTGTTGCGCATTGATGATGAGCGATGGATTCCGATCTTTGAGGAATGCGAAAAGCTGCAATTACCGGTGATGTTTCATACGGCTGATCCGACGGCGTTCTTTGATCCGATTGATCGTTTTAACGAGCGTTATGAAGAACTGGCGGCTCACCCGGATTGGGGATTCAGCAATTCTCCGGTGTCAAAACGAGCGTTGCTGGAGCAGCGCAATCGCGTGATTGCACGGCATCCCGGCATTACGTTTGTGGGCGCACACTGCGCGGAAAGCAGCGAGGACCTGGGCTACCTGTGCGAACAGATGGATGCGTTACCAAACCTGATGGTGGACATCAGCGCGCGTGCTTCTGAGTTAGGACGGCAACCGTTCCGCGCTCGCGAGTTCTTCTTGAAGTATGCCGACCGCATCCTGTTTGGCAGCGATCTGCTGCCGGAGACAGAGATGTATCGGCTGTATTACCGCATGTTGGAAACAGCGGACGAGTACTTCCCCTATCCTTCGCATGCTTCGCGACAGGGGCGATGGAACATCTATGGCCTGTCGTTGCCAGATGACGTTCTGCGCAAGGTGTATCGCGAGAACGCGTTGAAGCTGTTGCCTAAGCTTCGTTAAGAAACGAACCGGGGCTAAAGCCCCTTGGTGGCGTTTTATTTCAGGGGCCTAAAGACCCCTGCTCCCACCTTCTTTACTTGTCATCTTCTTACCCGCTTCCGCCCTTTGCACTTCTGTACAGCAACTACTGCACAGGGTGGCCGCTGAGCGATGCAGGATGTCGCTGCAGCGGCCCGACGATGGGGCGCGCGTATTCGAGGAATGCATCGTTGACGGCGAGGCCATCGTAGCGTAGCCACTCCTGCGGTATGGCACGGTGCTGGCCTGCTACTTCTGTAAGCGGCAATAGTTCAAAAGCTGGATCGCTTCCCACAGGGCGCAGAGAAACCATGCACCCGCTGGATCCTGCGGCCAGTGCGCGAACGCATTCACGCCCTGTCAGTTCTGCATCCGCACGGTCTTGCGCGGAAACATACGGCGATGCAGACCGAGCGATGAGACCGGGCTTTTCGCTACGGCAACGAAGACCGAGACGCTCTGCCAGCAAACCGGAGAGATGCTGCGCGACGCCGCCGATCAGTGGACGCAAGGGTATCTTGCCACCAGAGGGTGGCAACTGCTCAAAGACGGGCGTGCCATCGGCATAACAGGTTCCCTCCGATACGACGGCGGAGGCCCAACCGATGCGCTTCACCGTGGCGTCGATGCGTTGTAGAAAGTCGTCCATCACAAAGGGAATTTCCGGGATGCAGACGATGTGTGGTGCATCGTCAGGATGCTGCTTTGCCAGCACGGAAGCGGCGGCCAGCCAGCCGACATCGCGCCCGAGCGTTTCCATGATGGAGACGGGTTGCGGCAGGGCTTGCAAGTCCATGGAAAGGTCAACCATGGACTGCGCGACATAACGAGCGGCGCTGCCAAAGCCGGGGCAACGATCGGTTGCACGGATGTCGTTGTCGATGGTCTTCGGCGCGCCCATCACCTGGAGTGAAAAACCGCGTGAGGCACAGAACTCAAGAAAGCGGTGTGCTCCGCTCATGGTGCCGTTACCGCCAAGAAAAATCATGTGACCAATGCCATGCGATTGAAGCGCCTTGATGCAATGGTCGAGGTCTTCCTCAGCGGGTTTGAACCGCGAGGTGCCGAGTGCTGCGCCGGGGCTGAGGCGGATGCCTTCCAATGCGTCTGGTGTGAGCGACGTGAGGTTGATCACATCGCCAGAGGACAGGCCCTTCATGCCGAAGCGAGCACCGTAGATGTTGCTGAAACGAAGCTGCTGCGCTTCGTGCACAATGCCTGCAAGGCTGGCGTTGAATACAGCGGTTGGGCCGCCGCCCTGCACAATCATCAGACCGTCGAAATGCATGGCTTCCATGCTACGACGCAGAAGGCTGTGCGAACAGCGCTGATGTCGTTATTGCAACGCTTCATACGCTTCGATTTGCTGCAGTGTGTAGCGCTGCATGTCCTCACCGGCTGCGTGAGCGCGGAACCAGTCGAGCGTCCAATCCAGCGCATCGGCAAGATGAAGATGTGGACGCCAACCGAGTTCGGCACGCGCACGGCTGGAATCGAGTTTGAGATACCCCGCTTCATGCACACCGGCGTCTTTGTCCAATACCCACCTGGTACCGTTGGACCAGTTTTTTGCCAGATGATCGGCGATCCATGACACGGGGCGCGCGTCATCGTCGCTGGGGCCGAAGTTATAAGCCGTTGCGTAGCGCGTGGCGTCTGGTTGCAGAAGATGTTCGGCAAGGCGGATGTATCCCGCCAGTGGTTCCATCACGTGTTGCCAGGGACGGACGGCATGGGGACGGCGGATGAGAACCGGTTCGCCTTTGAGGAAGCCGCGCACCAGATCAGGAATGAGACGATCGTCTGACCAGTCACCGCCGCCAATCACATTGCCTGCTCGTGCCGTTGCTATGGCGACGTGATGCTCATTCCACTTCTCGATTGGGAAGTAGGACTGGCGATAGGCCGCAGACACAAGCTCTGCACATGCCTTTGAGCTGGAGTATGGATCGTAGCCACCGAGTGGATCGTTTTCCCGATAGCTCCAGAGCCATTCCTTGTTTTCGTAGCACTTGTCCGTGGTTACCGAAACAACAGCGCGGACGGAAGGCGTGCGCCGCACTGCGTCTAACAAACGAGCTGTCCCGATCACATTGGTTTCGTAGGTGCCGATGGGATCGACATAGGAAGCGCGCACCAGAGGCTGCGCCGCAAGATGAAAGACCACCTCCGGCTGAAACTCCGTGATGGCCTTTTCGAGCTGTTCGCCATTGCGAATATCACCACGCACGTCTTCCACGCACGAAGGGATGCGCGCTGCTTCCAGCAAGCTGGGGTTCGTGTAGGGATCAAGCGCGTAGCCGCGCACAGTAGCGCCGAGCCGAGTGAGCCAGAGAGCAAGCCATCCGCCCTTGAAGCCGGTGTGGCCGGTCAAGAAAACGCGGCGTCCTGTCCATTTGCTACTTGCTGTCACGGATTCCCTTTCGCGTTTCTTACCAGGTCTTCCAGGGAGCCTTGCCTGATTGCCAGAGCTCTTCCAGATGCTGCTTTTCGCGCAGCGTGTCGACGGCGTACCAGAAACCATGATGCTTGTATGTGTGCAGGTCGCCACGTGAGACGAGCGTTTCAATCGGCTCGCGCTCGAACATCTGCGCGTCGTCGGTGATGGTGTCCAGCGCGGATGGTTCCAGCACGAAGAAGCCGCCGTTGATCCATCCGCCTTCGCCGGAAGGCTTTTCATGAAACCCGGTGACCTGTGTTCCGTTGAGCTGAAGCGCGCCGAACCGCGCCACGGGCTGCACACTGGTCAGCGTTGCCAGCTTGCCATGCTGCCGGTGAAAGGCGAGTTCTGCGGTGAGATCCACGTTGGACACGCCATCGCCGTAGGTCATGAAGAACGGCTCCTCGGGATTGAGGTATTTGCGGATGCGTTTCAGGCGGCCACCGGTGCCGGTGCCGTCGCCCGTGTCTACCAGCGTGACTGTCCAGGGCTCCGCGATGGAGGCGTGGACGGTCATCTTGTTCTGCGACATATCGAAGGTGACGTCCGAGGTGTGCAGGTAGTAGTTGGCAAAGTACTCCTTGATGACGTAGCCCTTGTACCCGCAGCAGATGATGAAGTCGTGGATGCCGTGCTGCGAATACATCTTCATGATGTGCCAGAGGATAGGGCGGCCGCCGATCTCCACCATGGGCTTGGGCCGCACGGACGTTTCCTCTGCAAGGCGGGTGCCTAATCCACCCGCAAGAATGACAGCCTTCATGTGATCTCGATCCCTTGAAGTCTGATTGTATGCCCGGCCAGAAATGTGACTGGGTTGCCTGTATCTCAAACATTACATTCAGGATTTTGCAGAGAGTAGTTTGGCGCTTTCGACGCATCTTACATCTGGAATTCATACGTATTCGGCTTTGCACTTTTCCAGGGCGGCCGCAAACAGGTACAAACACAGGAGATCAACGCGTCGTTTTTCAGAACGCGGCAACGCATGAATCGCCGACAAAGCCACCATCCCGAAGAAGACGAGCCACTCCACGACCACGAAGTCCGTGAGTCGGAGGACGAACTGGGCTCAACTGACGCGGAAGAGGTTGCGGAAGAGATAGAAAATTCCCCGGAAGCGCAACAATCTGACCCCGATGGTGTCGGAGAAGATATGGGCACGCTGGCACTGAATCCGGGAATGCTGGGCGGTGCGGAGGTCGATCAGGACGTCCGCGGTAAGGGTCTGGCGGCTGATCTGAATGCCGTAGCCACGAATGGCAAGGCGTCCGAGACAGGCGATGCGGACATCATGCTGCGGTTGAAGGCAGGCGAGCTGGACTGCTTTGAGTACCTGATGAACAAGTATCGCCGCCCGATTGTTCACTTCATGTTCCGCATGGTGCATAACCAGGCGGTGGCGGAGGAGATGGCGCAGGAGGTGTTTCTGCGGGTGTATCGTGCCCGCGAGACCTATCGCGCTGAAGCCCGGTTCACGACGTGGCTGTATCGCATTGCCACGAACCTGGCGGTAAACTACGCCCGCGACACGAAGAACGAGCGGACCGCTCCGACCATCCACCTGGATGAGCCGGATCCGGAAACCGGCAGCATGCATGACGTGGCGGACGTAACGCCCAACGTGGAAGCCGACCTGCTGCGCGACGAACGGATGAAGGCGATCAAGGCCCACGTGATGGCCCTGCCGGAACGCCAGCGCATGGCCGTGCTGATGCACAAGTATCAGGAGATGGATTACAAGCAGATTGGCGCCGTGCTGAAGTTGAGCGAGTCTGCGACGAAGTCTCTGCTGTTTCGCGCCTACCAGACGTTGCGCGAGCGACTTAAAGAGTTTGTGTAACGTAAGTAAGGTTTGAGGGATATTGCGATGTTTTCTGCCAAGAAAAATTCGGTGAGCGATGAGCAGGCCATGAAGGAGATGATGGCCCTGCTGGACGACTGGAAGGCTCCGGAGCCGTCGCCGTGGTTTGACGGCAAGATGATGGCACGCTTCCGAGAGGAGACGCAGCGACCGCCGGAGAGCCTCTTCGCGCGTCTGCGCGATCGCTGGCTCTTTGGCAACAGCAGCTTCATGAAGCCGGTTATGGTGGGTTCGCTTGCCCTGCTGCTGGTGGGTGTGGGTGGCGGATACCTGGAGATGACACATCTCTCCGCACCGCAACATCCTGCTTCCGTTTCAGCGACCGTGCAGGACCTGCAGATTCTGGATAACAACGATCAGGCGATCCAGGGCATGAGCCAGTTGCTGGATGATGATTCCCCACAGGGATAAACCAACACTTTCACTATTTGCTGTATATAACTGCAATAACGGATGATGTAAGACATGACACCGCTTAACCCCAATGCCACTTCCAAGCTGCGGCAGACTGCCGTCGCGGCCTTGTTTGTGGCGTTGGGGATGACCTGCATGGCGCAGGGAAAGCACGGTCAGGGGCCTTCTGGCGGTAGCGCTCCGCATGCACCGAGCTTTGGTGGTGGGGCTCCTCATGTTCCGAACTACGGTGGCGGTGCTCCCCGTACGCCGAACTATAGTGGCGGCTCGAATGGCGGCTATGGTGGTCGTCCGGGCGGCATTCCGCAGCAGGGTGGACAGCAGCAGGTGGTCGGTCGTCCCGGCGGCAATGGTTTTGCGGGACAGTCTGGCCAGGGTGCGGTGATTGGGCCGCAGCGGCCACGCGGCGAGCACCTGGACCAATGGATGCAGCAGCACCAGAACATGAGTCCCCAGCAGCAGCAAAGAGCTTTGCAGAAAGAGCCGGGATTCAACCAGCTTCCCCAGCAGATACAGCAGCGCATGGTGGAACGTTTGAATCGACTGAACAGCATGCCACCCCAGCAGCGGGAGAAAGTCATTCAGCGCGGCGAGGCCATGGAGCGCCTGTCACCGCAGCAGCGCACGCAGGTACGAGGCGCCATGGGGCAACTGAGTTCCTTGCCAGATGATCGTCGTCGTGCCGTGGCGCGCAGCTTCCGCGAACTGCGTTCGATGCCGCCAGAACAGCAGAACCAGATGTTGAATTCGCCCCAGTATCGCCAGCAGTTCAGCGATCAGGAACGCGGAACGCTGGGCAATCTGCTGTCCGTGGCGCCGATGTTGCCGCAGAATCAGTAGGGTATGCAAAGATAGAAACAAACATTGATGGCTAATCCTGCCTAATGCAATCAGAACCAATAGTGCAACCAGCGCCAACTGGTGACAAGGTGATAGAGACAAATCGCCGGCTGCTGGCATTCGCATGTGCTCTGGCTTTGCCTTTACTCGCGTTGATTATCTGGCCGGTCGCTGAGATGGGTCTCGATGATGACTGGTCTTATATTAAGACCGCTCAGGTTCTCTCCCAGACTGGCCATCTTGTCTACAACGGGTGGGCGACCGCGATGCTTGGATGGCAGCTGTACTTCGCGGATTTATTCATCAAGCTGTTTGGTTTCTCGTTCACCGCAGCACGTTCCACGACCTGGATTATCGCAACCGTCACCGCGTATCTGGTGCAACGCTGCTTTGTACGTTGCGGCCTCCGCCAACGGAATGCCACTATGGGTACTCTGGCGGTAGTCCTTTCTCCCCTCTATCTTGCCTTGACGTTTTCGTTCATGACGGACATCGCAGGTTTTTTCTCCATCGTGGTCTGCTTCTATGCCTGTCTTCGTGCCGTACAGGCTTGTACCAATCGTTCCGCTCTAGCGTGGATCGCATGCGCTGCGATGTCCAGTACGATCTTCGGCAGTTCGCGGCAGATCGCCTGGCTTGGCGTTCTGGTGATGGTTCCTTCCGCCGTATGGTTGCTGCGCCATCGCCCTGGCATGATTCGTTTTGGACTGGTGCTTTACTTCTCATGCATCGCAGTAATCTTCGCCTGTATGCACTGGTTTGGACAGCAACCATACGCAGTGCCCGAACCGATTCTCGCAGGACACATCAATAGATGGCTGCTTGGCCGCGCAGCGGAAAACATTCTGCGCGCCATCCTGGATGCAGCACTCTTCCTGCTTCCGATATCGGTGATTTTTGTTCCGGTATTTCCATACAAAAACCAACGTGCGATCTGGTTCGCAGCAGGTGGTGGCATCCTGTCCACACTGCTTGCACTGACACTGATGCACAACAACACGCTGTTGTCATGGCTTCCGCCTTACACCGAGACGACTGTCACCCGCTTTGGAATTGTCTCGACTGCGGGATCGATATTCCACGGTGATCGTCTCGTCGTCCTACCGCCCACGATCTGCCTCCTGCTTGCAGCCGCCATCGTCATTACGACGCTCAGTTTGATAGCGCTCCAGATAACGCCGGTCCCAAGGGCAATGCCCACGCCTGTTTCCTTCAGGCAGATGTCCTGGCAACAACTTGGTGTATTGGTTGCACCCTTCTTTCTCGCCTATATGACGCTTCTGCTGCCACGCGCCTGTTTCGGTGAGATTCTGGATCGTTACCAACTTCCATTACTGTTTTTTGCTGTGCTTGTGCTCCTGAGGTTTTATCAAGAGCAAGTGCGTCCAGACGTAACATACGCCAGCCTGTTACTGATTGCTCTCTTCGCGGGATGGAGTATCGCATCGCTGCACGATCTGTTTGCGACACGCCGCGCCAGCCTGATGGCAATCGCTGAGATCCAGTCAGCCGGAGTCCCTCGAACTGCCATCGATGGGGGATGGGAGTTCAACGGATGGACTCAAATCGACCACACCGGCTTTGTTACAGATCCGCGCATCCGAAACCTGGGCGGATCGTCCCCCCAGCCGAAACCTTCACATCCTGCCGGTTGCCCACCAGTCATGGGATTTCTGTACCCAGCGGTTTCGCCAAGGTATGCACTCGCGCTCGATCCGACAGTGTGCGGCGGAAAAGCTCCTTTCGCACCAGTCACCTACAAAAACTGGCTTCGTCCACGTTCTTCCACCATCTACGTTATCTGGACAGAAACACCGAGATAGCACCCAACCACGCCCCTGAGACCCGTGCGTTATCTCTAAGCTGGCAGATGCGTGGCAAAGCAGTTGAAGTGGCTCTGCACACGATTCGAGAAGAACCTCAGTACCCAGTTAAATCAAGAGGCCGGAATCGTTGTCGGATACCGTCCGACGATCAGTTCCCGAGACGCGACGTATGGCTTGTAATCGACATAAGGCAGCGTCTGCCGCTGTACCCGACTGTTGAGCAAAATCAGGATCGATGACAGCGTGGTGAATAGAACCTGCAGGAAAATGATGACGATGCCGAATGTGACCGTTGTTGCCCAGCCCGGCGTCGCATACAGAGGGGCGAATACGCGCAGAGAAAGTACCGTAGCAATCAAGACCACTGACAAGGTCACAAGGCCAAATGTGAGCAACATCAGGCGAACCAGAATCGTTTCCGCATAGACCGACATCCCGCTCAGTCCATGCAGAATCAGCGAAACATAGTTCATCTTGGATGTCCCGGCATAGCGCGTGCCTCGATCGATTGGCACCATTTCAATCGGCAACCTTGAGCGCAGCAAGGCGGCGGCGAGATTGTTCCAGAGATCGGAGATCATCACCAGCCGTCGCGCGTAGCCGCGCGAACTCAGGGAGAAATTTCCAAAGTTGATTTTTTTGCCCGTGACCACGCGAAAAACCGTTTTGTAGGCGATATAGGACAGTCGAAAGGTCAGGTCTTCATGCCGTTTGCGGCGTTGGGCTACGATACAGAAATCCTGCCGAGAGCCAGCCTGACGCAGCAACGTTGCAATCTCTTCAGGGGGATCTTCTCCATCACCATCCATGACGAGTATGGCGTCCATATCGTGGTCCGCGACCGCTACGCAGAGGCCGATCGCGATCGCGCGCTGATGCCCGACATTTGCCGCAAGATGGACAATCTCCACGCCGTGGAGATTGGTCAGCAAGGTCAAGTCCTGCAGCGCCGCGTTGGCGCTCTCGGTCGATCCGTCGTCCACAACGGTTACAAATATCTCTGGAGAAAGACTTTTCGACAACTGGTCCATACGTCTTAGCAGAACATTGAGCGAAGACCAATCGTTGAATACCGGGACCACCACACAGAGATTTTTCATATTTTTCGGTCATCCTATACTACGCACGTGGTTTCACAATGACCGCTCCAGGTTCGGCAGTCCCTTGATCTCGATCGGAGTCAAGATCGTGCTGATAGTGCTCTGACTCACAAGATAGCTGACAAAAAATGCATCAGTTGACTATGTTTCCGCACAACGACTACCCTAAGGAGGTGACATACGCTGTCCAAACCTGTTGTTGCCGCCGCTGCTGTTCGTAGCTGAGCGCCGGGTCTTCCCTGTTTTTCCCTTCCTGAACCAAGCGCCGCTGCGAATTTCCCCTCCTCCGGGTTCGTGCGGCGTCTGAGTCGTACCAATCTGCGAGCCGGAACGCCGCCAGTGCGCATCTACTGCCTCTGGAGATCCAAGTACGATGAACGCCCGTTATCTTTCCGTCCTGCTACTGGGAGCCACACTGGCCGCCCCCTTTGCCGTGGCACAACGTCCGGCGAAGCACTGGGCTGGGATCGCCGTGGTAACCAACAACGGTGACGACATTACGACGAATGTCCCGGTGGAACTGGACCTGTCCGCACCTGCAAAGAATGGCTCGATTACGGGCACGTTTTTGAATGGCGATCTGCGCTCGCCGTCCAGCCGCGGCACCCTTACCGGATCGCACCTGAAGCTGCAGTTCCACTCCTTTGCTCGCACGCTGGAAGGCGACATTCATGGCGACACGTTCACCGGAACGTTTGGCGGTGCTCGCATCAAGAAGCCGTATACCGTAACGCTGCACCGCGATGCGGATGGCAAGCCTGCGACGGTGTTTGCTGCGGCGTCGAAGGCTACGGGATCGGCCAAGGGCACTGCCATTAACGGCACGTGGGAGATTGCCTTGCCCGCCAAGAGCGACAAGGGCGAAGACGCGTGGACGATGGCCGTTGCGCCCTTCCGTGGCGATGGTGAAATCCGCGTGGTGATTCAGCGGATCGACGGTGACAGTGGCGCGCTGTTCGGTCGGTTTGATGAGGCTGCAGGTGAGTACCACGTGAGCCGATTTGGTGATTTCGGCGCCACCGCTTACACCATTCGTCCGAATGCGGATGGCACGCTACAGGTGATCAATCAGCGTGATCCGAAGGAGAGCAGCGTGGCTCGTCGGCCCGAGGAAGCACGCAAGGAGAAGCTGGCGCCTCCGACGGAAGCGACGGAGCAAACGACGTTGGTGAATCCTGCGGAGCCTCTGCGATTCCAAGGACCGAACCTTACCGGACAGATCATCACCAGCACTGATCCGGAGTTCAAGGGCAAGGTGGTGATTGTGGCCATTGGCGGAAGCTGGTGCCCAAACTGCCACGACGAAGCACCTATGCTGGTGGAGCTGTACAACAAGTACCATCAGCGCGGGCTGGAGGTTGTCGACCTTTCGTTTGAAGAGGGCGACCAACTGAAGAACCCCGAACGGCTGCGCGCGTTTGTGACGAAGTACAAGATTCCCTACACAGTGCTGCTGATGGGCACGCCCGATGATCTGAACGACAAGCTGCCGCAGGGTAAGAATCTGAACGCGTGGCCCACGTCGTTCTTCATTGGCCGCGATGGTCTGGTGAAACAGATTCACGCAGGTTTCAGCGGGCCCGCGACAGGACAGGCTTACGTGGATCTTCGCAAGGAGACGTTTGCACTGGTGGAGAGACTGCTGGCGGAGCCTGCGGCCCGCTAACCAATCAGGTCTTCTAACGAAACCGCATTTGCGAATGAGCCGTTGCGCCACAGCAGCGGCTCATTTGCGTTTGGGGAGAAACGGATGTCCTCCACAGCGCCGATGAAGACGGTGTGGGTGCCGTAGTCCACAGATGCTTCTGATCGGCAGAAGAGAGTGACCACCGCATCCGCCAGGTATGGCACGCAGGTGTGGTGCGTCTCCCATTCGCCCAGGGTGAAACGTTCTTCTCCCTGTAGCTGGCCGCTGAAGGGCAGCACCAAACTGGTGTGGGTGTTGGAGAGCAGGTTGACGCTGAAGCGTCCACTGCGCTGGATTGCCTTCCACACACCAGCCTCACGGTTCACTCCAACAGCGAGTGATGGAGGGTTGGCTGCGACGCTCATGACGGCTGTGGCCACCATGCCCGCTCGTCCATCCTGATCGCCTGCGGCCACGATGGTGACCGTTGCCACCAGACGGCGCATGGCTTGGCGAAAGCCTTCTATGAGCTCTTGGGATACGGAGAGGTCGGACCTTCGGTTTGCGTCAATCTCAGTCATTTCAAAGGGCGGGAACCGGCAATCGCACGTATTTACGCCTAACGATTGCCATTGTAACGAGAAGCGATGTAGTGTGTTCTGGGTTCGGGTGTGTGGTTCTCTTTTCCCCGAACCTGTTGGGAGTTTTGCAGCACATGCGTAACATCACGCCTACGGTACAAAAAACGGTCAAACTGGCCGCCGAACTTCGCCCCTCCATTCTTCGCCTTAGCCGTCATCTTCGCCGGGAAGCTCTCCGCGGTGGAAGCTCATCTGTGGATATGCAACTGTTAGGCACACTTCGGGAAGAACCCGGCCTGGGTGTGTCAGAACTGGCAGACATGGAGCAGATGAGTCGTCCGGCGATGAGCGCCCATATCAAACGGCTGATGCAGTTGGGTTATGTTCAGCGGGAAACCGCAAAGGGAGAGGTGGATCGCCGCCGTGTGGGGCTTTCCGTCACTCGAACCGGAACACAGTACCTTCGCGCGGTAAGTGAACGCCGCGCGGACTGGTTAGCAGAACGCCTCTCCGAACTGGGGGCTGAGGAACGCACCGCGTTGGATCGCGCGACGAAGTCGTTGAAGTTGATCCTGGAGTCCGCAGGCGAACCCGTTTAAGGAAGTCCACGCCGCCGCCGAGGATGCAGCTTTGCATTCTCGCAGCAAAACTGCATCCCGCGCAGCGGTCTGGCAATCCCCAATTCTCCTTCGTAGCGAATTTCTCTGAGTTTCGTACCCGGCTTTCCTCAGCCTGACGGGATGCCTTCAGGCCGGTTGGGTGATACTGATGTCGTGAGCGACACGACCGCAGAATTGGAACAGGAACAGCCCGAAGCGGCTGAGGAGCAGGCTGCACCCGCAGCAGAGCCGCTGGTTCTGCAATCGCCGCCCGCGCCCGAGCCGCCCAAACCGGCGAAGAAGAAGGAAGCTGCGCCCTCAAAGGAAGAGGTATCGCAGTCGCCGTTTCTGCTGACCGTGGGCAAGGTTTACGAAGGCCCGCTGGACCTGTTGCTGGACCTGATCCGCAAACAGTCCATCGACATTTACGACATCCCGATTGCGAAGATCACCGCACAGTTTCTGATGTACACGGAACAGATTAAGCAGACGGATGTGGACTCCGCAGGCGACTTTATCTACACCGCCTCACTGCTGATTCACATCAAGAGCAAGATGCTGCTGCCCCGCGAGGCTTCCGGCATTGCGGCTGGCGAGATCGAAGATCCTCGGCGTGAGTTGGTGGAACGCCTGCTGGAGCATGAACGCTTCAAGGCGGCCGCGCAGATGCTGATGCAGAAGCAGCAGATTGAGGATGCGACGTGGACGCAGCCGGGTATCAATGAGTTCAAGGAACAGGCCAGCGCGGAACGCGAGATTGCCGCGGACACCACGGATCTGGCGCGTGTGTTCCAGGAGATTCTGGAGCGTCTGCGCAAGCGCCCTGTGCTGAACGTGAACGAAGAGACGGTCACGGTGGCGCAGATGATTGAGTACACCAAGCGCCGCCTGATTCTGGAAGACAAGCCGACCAGCCTGCGCCGTCTACTGCAGAACACACATTCGCAACAGGCACTGATCTGTATGTTCCTGGCGATGCTGGAGCTGGTGCGACTGCAGGCGATCATGCTGCGCCAAGGCGACAAGTTCGGCGACATCCTGATTAAGAAGACCGACAACTTCGACGAAGTCCTTGCGCATCAAGAACGTATGCGCGATGACTGGAGGTAATGCTTTAACGCTGCATGGGCCTCATGCGGTTCGGCGTTACCACCTTCCGCTCGTTCGGACGTAGTGTCAGATGAACGTTAGCGCGCCCCGGTGCAGACATTTCTACAGCGCTTTCCTGTTCCGAGATACCGACGAGAGCCCGGAGATTTCCGTTTCCATCTGTGATCACTCGGACGCCGTAACTGGTCACTATGGCGATGGTTCTTTCATCGATCGATAGCCTTGCGGCACCAGCAACGTAACGAAGATCCACCTGATTTCCGTTGTCGCACTTCATCGTAAACACGGCATCTTCGGCTGCAAAGTGATTGCAGCGCACGTTCCACCACAGTTCGTCGCCTTCTTCATGTACGCCGACGAGTCGCCATGTGTAGGTGATCATGACGAGCGCGGATGGCGAATAGTTTGGCGCTTCTGCTTCGGTAATTGCGCCACTGACGGGGTCAATCTGCTGACGGAAGGTGCCATCGCTCTCCAATGCCGCGCACCACGCGTCCATCATTTGCGCAAACTCTGCCGAGCGGCCGTAGTGATCCATCCAACGCGGGGCGCGCATGGCCGTGAGCGATTGCGATGCTCCACCCCAGGAGTTGCGCGGGATGGGACGCACAAAACTCGGCTCGTCCATGGCCGAGGACGGCAGCGGGTACGTGGGCCAAAAACCATCTTTGCGATGGATCTGTTTCTCCCATAGCGTGTCGAAGAGTGTCTGATCCGGCACATGTTCGCTGCAGACGCGGGCGAGGATGTCGCAGTTGATTTTGACGAATTTGTTCTGCGCGTCGAGGTCGTAAAACGCGTGGTCTTCTGCGACGTAAAGCTTCTGCAGAATCAGGTTGCGCAAGGTTGCAGCGTGCTCTTCCCACCGGGCGGCATCGTCGTTTTTGCCGAGGGCCTTTGCCATGGCTGCGAGCGCGACTCGGGCGCCGTATGTGGTTGCGGAGAGGTCTGGGCATAGCCGTGGCAAGGAGGGATTCGTGGGCATGTTGCGCGCGCTGCCATCGGGGCAGTTGTTGCGCATGCCGCGCCAACGCGGGCTGTTGTCCATGCCGGTGTCGTAGGTGCAGAATCCCTCAACGAGGCCGGTGCCGCGGGTGTTGCGGTACTTCATGAGCCAGTTGTCCCAGCGGGAGCAGGAGGAGTATGCCTTCTCCAGCAACTCCTGATCGCCGGTGGCTTTTGCGACATCCCATGCGGTGGCGGCGATGGGTACCACCATTTGAATCTGCGCCCAGCCGGGCTGGTCGACGTTTGCCTTGTTGTTTGCGGGAAGCTGTCCGTCCACTGCCTGAAGCGTGAAGAAGGTCAGATGGCTGTGCCGCGCCACATCGGGCCGGAACTTGCGATAGAGCAGCGATTCATGCGGTCCGCACTCCATCCAGATGCCGAGATAGGACGATCCTTCAATCAATACAGGACCGGGATAGCGAGGCATGACGCGGACGTTGCCTGCGAGTACGGTGAGGGCTTTGTCATACGTCCGCTGCCAGCGTGCGTTGGAGGTCTGATAGACCGGAGCATCGTCTGCCAGAGCGAACGCCGGACGCGCCGTGGCCAGCACAGCCGCTGATCCCGCAAGGAATTCACGCCGATTCATGCGGCTAAGACTAGCAAAGTTCAGCGAAGGGATGTGTTGTTAGGCAGCGCGGCTCTTCTTCTTCGCAGTAGAAGCAGCAGTGCGCATCCACTTCTGCGTTCCGAAGATTCCCTGAAAGATTCCGGGCAGATAAAGCCCTTCATCCAGTACGGGAAAATAAAGGGCATAACCGCCGGGAAGAATTTCAATGGCCTGCAAAGTGGACTTCGATTTCCCCTGAAGAACCTGCGTCTGCTCTGGATTGATGGCAATTTCCAGATGATTGCTAAGGGTCACCAGCACACGATGCAGACGGGATTCATAGCGCGCAGCCACGGCAAATGGAACGGCTTCACGCATCTTTTCCATACGCTTGCCAGCCGCAACAAACTCACTCGCCATGCAAATTCCTCCACGCTGTACACAGAATATCCAGATTTTCGTTGAGCACGCGGGCGATTCGGTTCATCTCACGCTGTGAGCCGCGCATGCGTTCCCGCAAACGCACGGGCCCCCTCGGACATTGCAATAGAAAAACGAAGACGCTATCCGGGCCGAAAACATGTACGTGCGCAGGGCCGTGATCTT
Source organism: Terriglobus sp. ADX1 (assembly GCF_036877645.1). NCBI lineage: Bacteria > Pseudomonadati > Acidobacteriota > Terriglobia > Terriglobales > Acidobacteriaceae > Terriglobus > Terriglobus sp. ADX1. Next base: position 209,681 of record NZ_JAEDXV010000001.1, on the reverse strand, counting down.
CGGTAAAGATCATGACGCGATACGCGCCGAATCGAAGCACGGTGGGCACAGAGCGATCTTACTTGAGGAGATTGCAGTAGATGTCGTGCGTCTCGTCGTTGTAGGCGCAGAAGATGACTTCCTCCACGCCACTGCCGTCGATGGCTTCGTTTACTGTTGCCACGGCGATGCGGGCGGCGCGGTCTGCCGGGAAGCGGTAGATGCCGGTGCTGATGGCAGGAAAGGCGATGGATCGGACCTCGTGTTCACGGGCAAGTCCCATGCAGCGGCGATAGCAGCTTGCGAGAAGCGCCTCGGCACGTTCCTCTGCTGCGGTTCCTCCGCGCGCCACGCTCCAGACGGGACCGACGGCGTGGAATATCCATTTGGCGGGTAGGCGGAATCCGGGTGTGGGTACGGCGTCGCCGGTGGGGCAGCCGCCAAATTTTGCCGTTGCTGCCAGCAGTTCCTGCGCGCCAGCGGCGCGGTGGATGGCTCCGTCGACGCCTCCGCCGCCCTTTAACTGCTGATTTGCGGCGTTTACGATCGCGTCCACCTGCAGGGTGGTGATGTCCGCCAGAATGCTGTCTAACCTGCCCAAGGATCGTCCTCCCCCTCCCCCTTGGATGCGCCAATGCAGGTACACTGCTTTGAGGCCGCTGTGCGCAGTCGCCGAACCCTTTAAGCCCTGAGAACGAATGAGTCTTAAGTCGAAAATCGAAGCCGTCATCTACGCCTCGGAAGAGCCCGTTACTCTTGCCCAACTTGTTGGCCTGCTGGCCGGCGAGGCACAGGACGAGCTGGATACACTTGCCGCCGACCAGGCGACGCTGCCGCTGGATGAGGGCGATGTTGAAGTCGCTCTGTCAGAAGAGATTGGCGGAGAGGTCACACCGGCTGAGGCGATCGAAGTTTCAGAGGCGGTAGAGACTGCTCCCGAAGACGAAGCGGCACCCAGCGAAGAGATTGTCGCTGCAGAGGAAGCCCCTGTCTCTCCGTCAGAGCAAACTGCAGAAGAGTCTGCCGACACTACGCCTTCCGAAGAGCCGTCTTCTGAAGTGTCCGCCGAAGCCGCGCCATCCGACGAGCAAGCGTCGGAAGCTGCTGCGTCGGCTGAAGTGTCTTCCGAGGAAGACAAGCGCATTCAGCGCGACCGCGAAAAGGCTGTGCGTGAACATATTCGCCGCGTGGTGGATGCGCTGATCCGCGAGTATGCCGAGAGTGATCGCGGTATTGAGATTCGTGAAGTTGCCAGCGGTTATCGCATGGGCACCAAGCCGGAGTATCACGACGCGGTTCGTGGCTTTGTGAAGAGCCTGAAACCGCCTTTGAAGCTGACGCTTCCCGCCCTGGAGACACTGGCTGTTGTGGCATACAAGCAGCCCGTAACGGCAGCGGAAATCAGCGAGATTCGTGGCGTGGATTCGGCTGGCGTGCTGGGTGGATTGATGACGCGGAAGCTGATCGCCACTGCGGGTCGTAAGCAGGTCATCGGGCGTCCGATGCTGTACAAGACCACGCGCGACTTTCTTCTGCGCTTTGGCCTGAAGGATGTGAACGAACTTCCGTCGATGGAAGAGTTCGAGCGCATGGCGGGCGAGCTGGTTGAGCAGGAAGACCTGCCGATGGAATCGGCCGACGCCATCATTGAAGAAGCCAATGCTCGTGGCGATGCGGAGATGTTGCGCGAAGCCGCCGCTGCGGAAACTGGTGCTGAAGCTTCAGAGGGTGAAGAGGAAGCTGTCGAAGCTCCAGAAGAAGCTCAGGCTGAACCAGCTTCGGAGGAAGAGGAGCACCTCGCCTCACAGGACGAGCAGCAGGCCGAAGTCGCCGCCAACGAAGACGAGAATGCTGCCGCGCCGGAAGAATCCGAGGCAGTAGTGGATGGTTCCGCAGAAGTTGTCGCGGAAGAGATCGCAGTCGTTTCTGAGGAAGAAGTTGAGGAAGTGAAGCAGGACGGCGAAACACAGCCGTCCTGATCTTCCGGTTTTATTCGGACGCAATTTCCATGACGATGCGACCGTCGATTTTGCCTGCAATCATGCGGTCAAAGATGCTGTTAATGTCTTCCAGCTTCTCTGTGGAGTAGGTGGATTTGACCAGCCCCTGTGCAGCGAAATCGAGACATTCTGCCATGTCCATACGCGTGCCCACGATGGAGCCGCGCAGTGTCTTGCGTTGCAGCACCAGATCAAAGATGGACACGGGAAATTCACCCGGCGGCAGGCCCACTAATGACATGGTTCCCATGCGTCGCAGCAGGTTTACGCCGAGAGTGAACGCCGCGGGAGAAACCGCTGTGATCAGTGCGCCGTGGACTCCGCCGCCGGTTGCGGCAATCACCTTGCCTGCAACTTCAGGTTCGTTGGCATCCACGGTAATTTCCGCACCGAGCTTTTTCGCCAGGTCGAGTTTGTCCTGCGCCACATCTACAGCGACGACGTGCATGCCCATCGCTTTGGCATATTGCACCGCCAGATGTCCGAGGCCACCAATGCCGGAGATGGCTACCCATTGGCCCGGTTTCACCTCAGCTTCTTTGAGTCCTTTGTAGACCGTCACACCCGCGCAAAGGATCGGTGCGATGGGAGAGAAACCGATTTTAGGTGGGAGATGGGCTACAAAGCTGGGATTCGCCAGAACGTACTCCGCAAAGCTGCCATTCACGGAATAACCGCTGTTCTTCTGGTAAGGGCAGAGGGTTTCCCAACCTTTGAGGCAGTATTCGCAGACACCGCAGGCACTGTACAGCCAGGGAATGCCGACACGGTCACCTTCGCGTAGGCCCTTCACTCCTGCGCCGACAGCAGCCACGTATCCTGCGCCCTCGTGGCCGGGAATAAAGGGAACAGCAGGCTTCACTGGCCAGTCGCCATGCGCGGCGTGCAGATCTGTGTGGCAGACGCCGGTGGACATGATCTTCAACAGAACTTGTCCCGGGCCGACCTCTGGTAAGGGAACGTCCTCCACACTGAGCGGACTACCGAACTGCCGCACCACTGCCGCTTTCATCGTCTTTGCCATTGCCCATTTCCCTCCATACGACCCAACTTACGCCCGCATGGACCATAAGACTGTGACGGGAAGCACGAAACCGTCAGAAAACTGGGCGATAATAGAACGTGATGACCAAAGTACGTAAGACCGCCGTGAAGGCAGCCAGTCCCGCTAAGAAGTCCACCACTACCGCCAAAGAAGAACCGGTAGGGACTCGGCTGCAAAAGATCCTCGCCGACGCCGGCATTGCCTCGCGTCGCAAAGCCGAAGAACTGATCCTGGAAGGCCGCGTCCATGTGAATGGTGAGATTGTCACCGAACTGGGCACGCGCGCCGATGCCGCGAAAGACCACATCCGAGTGGATGGCAAGCTGTTGCAGGGGCCACAGGAACACCGCTATTTCATGGTGAACAAGCCGCGCGGCTATGTAACAACCATGAGCGATCCGGAACGCCGCGAAACAGTCGTTGATCTACTGAAGGAATCAGCGCGTCTCTCCGGCAAGAAGCTGGATACACGCCTCTATCCGGTTGGCCGACTGGATTACAACTCCGAAGGCCTGCTGCTGATGACGAACGATGGCGACCTTGCCAACTCGCTCTCAAAGGCTGCGAACTCCGTTGAGAAGACTTACCTGGTGAAAGTCGCCGGACGTCCCACGCAAGAGGCTTTGGATCAGCTTCGTCATGGCGTGATGATTGATCGCGGCCGTCTTGCTGAGACCCGTGGCAATCGTCGTGACCGCGTTCTGACAGCACCAGCAAAGGTGGAACTGGCGCGCGGCGGTGAAAATCCCTGGTACGAAGTGACGCTGACGGAAGGCCGCAATCGCCAGCTTCGCAAGATGTTTGAGGAGATCGGACATCACGTGGAAAAGATTCGCCGCATTGGTTACGGCGCGCTGGTGCTGGATATTCCTACCGGCGAATTCCGCGAACTGACGCAGGGCGAAGTGCAGGCACTGGGCCGCGCTGCTGCTGGCAAGAAGGTGGAGCGCAAGCACAAGCTACCGGAAGCCGCCCGACTGAAACAGCCGGGACAGAAGACCGGAAGCCGCGGCGCTCGTCCACGTTTCTAAAACGATCACAAACCCACCCTGCAACGGGTGGGTTTTGATTTCTGGACTGCAAAAAGTTGTGCCACGATGCGCAACGCTGCACCTTCTTGCCTGAAAGCGCCATCCAAACGCGCATGAGCATCCAGAAGACATTCCTCCTCGGTGGCGATCTTGAAATCAATCGCCTTGGTTATGGCGCAATGCGAATCACCGGTGACGGCATCTGGGGGCCACCCAAGGACACGGAAAACGCGAAGAAGGTTTTGAAGCGCGCCGTGGAACTGGGCGTGAACTTCATTGATACCGCCGATAGCTACGGCCCGTATGTGAGTGAAGATCTGATTGGCGAAGCGCTCTCGCCGTACAAGAAGGGTCTGGTAATTGCCACGAAGGCTGGCCTTGCTCGCACGGGTCCGAATAAGTGGTTGCCGTTAGGGCGTCCTGAATATCTGGAGCAGGAGGTGCTGATGAGCCTGCGCCGTTTGAAGACGGACGTGATTGATCTTTGGCAGCTTCATCGCATTGATCCGAAGGTGCCGGTAGAGGAATCGCTGGCGCCCATTGTGGAGTTGCAGAAGAAGGGCAAGATCAAACACATTGGCCTGTCAGAAGTGAATCCGAAGGAGATTGACCAGGCGCGCAAGGTGGCCACCATTGTCTCCGTGCAGAACGAGTACAACCTGAGCCAACGCAAGAGTGAAGAAACACTGAATTATTGCGAGAAGAACAACATCGCTTTCATTCCGTGGTTCCCTGTTGCGTCCGGCAAGCTAGCTAAAGAAGGTGGACCGCTGGAGACGCTGGCGAAGAAACATGACGCTACCGTGTCGCAGCTTTCACTGGCATGGTTGCTGCATCGCAGTCCGGTGATCCTGCCGATTCCGGGGACTTCGTCCATCGAGCATCTGGAAGAAAACGTGAAGGCACAGGATTTGGAACTGAGCGATGCGGAGTGGAAAGAGTTGGAAACCGCCGCGAAGTAACCTTCGTTGGCAAACAAACAAGTCCTGCCCTATACGGGCAGGACTTATGCTTTAGCTGCGCGACCACTCGCCGGGGGTAATGCCGACGCGCTGGCGAAAGGCACGGACGAAGTTTGTGGATGAGGAGAAGCCTGCGTTCTGCGCTACTTCGGCAATGGTTAGCTTTCCTAACTTCAGCAGAGTCTTCGCCCGTTCGATGCGTCGTTCCAGAACGTATTGGTGCGGTGTGACGCCGGTGGTTTCGCGGAAGAGTCGCGCAAAGTGAAATGGGCTGAGTTGCGCTTCTGCTGCAAGCTGTTCCAGACGTACATCGGTGTGGAGATGAAATTCAATCCACTCCAGAACTCGTCGCAGACGTGACAGTGGGATGCCTCCACGTACGTCTTTCAGCGTGACCGATGCATTGGCATGACGGCGCAACAATGTTTGCGCCAGCGACATGCCGAGTAGATCGCCGTAAAGCGATCCTGCAGGCCAGCCTGCTTCCGCTTCCCTGCCCATCTCTGCCAGCAAGGCGCGCAGACCTTCGTCATGCAGATGCCATTGCATGACGATGTGCGGAGCTTTACTGAGGCCAGCCTCTTCCGCGGCACGCTGCATGACTGCGGGAGTTACGGAGACGATTAATCGTTCAGACGTGCCTTCCCAGCGCAGGCGATCGCGCGTGCCTTCCGGCAGCAGGATCAACGAACCGGCGTGCGGCTGTTCGACAGCATTGCGACCTTCGCACCACCACTCCATCTCGACGTCGCCGCGCAGTTGCAGGTGCATGCACAAGCTGCCGTGATCGTGTTCCGGAACTTCTACGGACCCCACCGTGTGGCGCTCCAACACAATGCCCTTCCACGGCGAGTCAGAAGACGTAAGGCGCGGTCTGTTTGCCAGCAGGGGTTCTTCCCTGCTGTTGCGGACCACGATGACGCGTTCTGTGGCGGAAGCAGCCATGCTTCTACTATGCGCCAACCGCACCACAGGATGCAGTTCACCGCAAGATTTGCATATTGCCACCTCGGAGTGCCGCTATACCGGATACAGCGAGGTGAAATCACCATGGCAGACATTACGAAACAGCTCGGCGAAGGCTTCATTCTTACCGTTGGCATTACGCCTCCGGGAAAGAACCGCGAACGCACCGCGGCTCGCTACATCACCGGCATGCTGGCGCTTACGGTAGCGGGTGCTGCGGCAATGTTTGCGTTCATCCTGTCGCGCGTACTTTGAAAAAGGAGAATGGCTTTATGAGCGACGAGACAAGACCTCCGCTGCCTCCCTTCACACACGAAACCGCGATAGAGAAGGTGCGTAAGGCGGAAGACGCATGGAACACACGCGACCCTCAGCGCGTCTCCCTGGCTTATACCTTGGACAGCCGCTGGCGCAACCGTAGCGAGTTCGTGACGGGGCGCGAAGCCATCGTGGCGTTCCTTACGCACAAGTGGCAGCGCGAACACGAATACCGCCTCATCAAGGAGCTGTGGGCATTCACGGACAACCACATCGCAGTCCGCTTCGCCTACGAGTTCCGCGACGACAGTGGCCGGTGGTTCCGCGCGTACGGTAATGAAAATTGGCACTTCGACGCGAACGGCCTCATGGCTCAACGACACGCCAGCATCAACGATATTCCCATCCGCGAAGAAGACCGTCTCTTCCATTGGCCACAAGGCCTGCGGCCGGGCGATCATCCGGGACTCAGCGACCTTGGCTTATAGCAGGCCAAGATCGCACCGAAAAAGCAATAGCCAAGCCCAACCTGCCGGACTTTGCCACATCTGCCTCAGCCCTTCGAAGCAATACCGAGGGGCTGTTTATTCCGTGCGAAGCGCCACCATCGGGTCTACCGCAGCAGCGCGACGTGCGGGAAGCCATGTGCCTGCCACAGCCAACAATGGCAGCGTACACAGGACCAGTACAAAGGTGATGGGGTCGTACTGGGATGTTTGGAACAACTGGCTCTTGGCCAGCTTGGCTGCTCCGAAGGCCAACGGAAGCCCTACACCAATTCCGAGTGCTGCCAACGCACACGCCTGACGTAGCACCATCCAGATGACATCACCCCGATCTGCGCCCAGCGCCATGCGAACGCCGATCTCCTGCGTTCTGCGCGATGTGGCAAACGAGAATACGCCATAGATGCCGATGACACAGAGCAGCAACGCTGCCGCAGCAAACGTACCGAATAAGGTCAATGCGAAGCGTGGTCCCGCGTAGCCATATCGATCCAATAGCTGACGCAGCGAGAGGATATCGCTGATGGGCTGATCCTTATCCATGGAGGTAATGATCTGCCGCACCGTTGGGACCAGGCTTTCCGCAGGCACGGCAGTCGCGATCACAAACGTGTCCATGACCGGCGCCACGGTGTACGGCATGAAGAGATGCGGGAAGGTTTGCTGATAGCCGGGATACGCTGGCAGATTGCCTACGACACCAACGATGGTGAAGGTTGTGTTCTCTGCATCTTCTTTCTCAAAGAGATCAGACCGCACCAGTCGCACCGTTTGCCCGAGCGGGTCTTTGCCCGGCAGATACTTCTTTGCAAAATCGTCCGTCACCACAGCGTCGTGCGCGCCTACTGAGATTTCGCGCTCGTCAATAAAATGGCCCTGCAACAAAGGCAAACCTGAGATTGCAAGATACGTTGGGGTAACCAGATGCAGGTTGCTGACATGGCTTGAATCCACAGGCAGATTGCCTGTTTGAATCTGGCTTCCATAACCATAGAGGAATGGCAGTTCGGCATCGAGTGCCACTGACTGCACACCCGGAACATGACTGATTCGCTCTAACGCCTCACGGAAGAAACGAATCTTGTCTTCCGGTTTGGTGTACCGATGACGCGCAAGCGGCACACGCATCATCAGCGTATGTTCCGGCGGAAAGACGACTGGCACTTTTTCGACGGCGATCATGGAACGCATCATCAGTCCGGCAAGCGTGAGCAGCGCGAGAGACAACGCAATCTCCGCAACGACAAAACCGCTAAGAAGGCGACGGTGACCGCGACTGCCGGTACTGCGCATGCTGGTAAGGACGCCGGAGAGACGCGGGTTTGCACTGTGCCATGCGGGCGATGCGCCAAAGAGAATGACCGCGAAAACAGCCATGCCGATGGATGTCAGCAGCACAGGCACGTTCAGCGAAATCAATGCTTCGTCAGGAATGGTATCGGGAGGGACAAGACGCAGCATGGCCTGCAATCCGCCATATGCAAAGACCAGAGCCACCGGCACAGCGAACAGTGCTAACAGCAGCGACTCCACCATGACCTGACGCACCAGTCGAAGGCGCGATGCTCCGATAGCCGCGCGCAGTACAAACTCGTGTTCGCGCTTTACCGCTCGCGCCAGCAACAGGCTGGAGACATTCACGCAAGCAATCAGCAAGAGAACGAACACTGCGCCCAGCAAGAGGTAAAGCGTTCCTGCAAGGCCGGACTGGAACATTTCGTCAAAGCGCATGATGCCGAAGCGAATGCCTTTGTCATAGCGCCGTGGATCCGACTGAATGAAGTCCTTGAAAACAGTTGCAAGTTGAGCCGACGCCTGGGCTTCTGTCACTCCCGGCTTCAGGCGGCCCACAAGCGTGAAGTGGGAGTGGCCTGCGACCATGGGCTGCGGAGTGATTGCCACAGGAAGGTACACATCCGCACCGCGCCACAGGAATCGCTGCGGCATGACACCGATGATGGTGCGTGCATGGCCATCCACATTGATGACCTGGCCCAGCACCGATTCGCTCGCTCCGAAGTGCGATTTCCAGTAGCGATTGCTGAGGATGGCCACCTCTTCGTGGCCCGGAGAAACATCCTGCTGTGTGGAAGCACGTCCCAGCATGGGTTGTACGCCGAGAACATCAAACGTATTCGCGGTGAGGTAGTTGCCGCGTATCTGCTGTGCCTCTCCTGCGCCCGTAAGAGTGACATTGCCCACCGTGGACGCTGTGACGCCGCTGAAGATACTGGTCTTCTGTTCCAGTTCAAGAAACTGTGATGGTGTGTAGGTATCCCAATAACAACGGCCAAGTCTTGGCGAGCATAACTTCGGCGTGGCGAGCGTGTGGACATCTTTATACGGAAACGGATCCACCAGTACTCCATAGGCAACGCTGAATACCGCCGTGGCTGCTCCCACGCCCAATGCGAGAGTGAGTACGACGATGGCCGTGACTCCGCGTGACTTCCAAAGTTGCCGAAGAGCAAACACTGTATCTGCCCAGAGCGATTCCACCGTCTGCCATTGCCATGCTTCGCGGCCGCGCTGTTCCGTCAGCAACACGTTGCCGAATTGCCTGCGCGCGGCGTGCTCGGCGTCTTTACGCGACATGCCTTCTTCCATCAGTTCGTCGACCTTCTCGTCCAGGTGTTCCTGCACGGAGACGGAAAGATCGTCATAACGGCGACGACGCGAAAAGAGCTGCCTGAGCCATCCCATGGTGAACTCCTAAGCCTTTGCGACCGCAAGCACGCGGGTGATTCCTGCAAACATCTTTTCGAAGCTGGACTTTTCCTGCTCCAGCCGTTTCACACCAGACTTTGTCAGCCGGTAAATGCGTGTGGGACGCCCCTTCGCGGAGACCCCTTCTTCCGCTTCCAACCAGCCTTCGCGCAGCATCCGCTGCAACGCCGGATAGAGCGAGCCCTCTTCAATCTGAAGAAGATCGTCAGAAACCTGCTGGATGTGTTTGACCAGTGCGTAGCCATGCATCGGCTTGATGCGCAGCGAATGCAGGACCATCAGCTCCAACGCACCGGCGAAGAGGTCACGATGTTGAGGGCTCTTTCCCATGTGCGCGAGTCTATACCGCGTATACCTATTTTGGAAATAGGTATGTCAACGAAACTTCATTTTGAGACCTACGGATTGGGTGTATTCCTATCGGTGGGCGTGGACTCGAATCCGGTGTTGTCGGGCCTGAATCTAATAAGCCGTGCATAGCCAATACCATTCCGGGGAACGCGAGGCTCAGCGGCTGGCGGGCGAGCAGGACATTGCGGACGCGCGTGAAGGAATGGTGAGGCCAACGATTCCACGGCAAGTCTTCGAGTGGCTGAGAGAGCAAACGCTTCTTGCGATCGCGACGACGGACTCCGCTGGCCACCTGTGGGCGACTGTTATTCCTGGTAAACCCGGATTTCTTCAGCCGGATCCGAACGGCACCCACCTTTGGATAGAACGCACCATGCCTCCCGCTGTCCTCGCCAATTTAAAGAACAGCGGCAACATCGGCCTGCTTGCAATCGACCTTAATAGCCGCCAGCGCATGCGCATCAACGGAACAGCCACGGCTTTACCCGCTGGTCTCCACGTGAGCGTTCAAGAGGCTTTTTTCAACTGTCCCAAATACATCACGCGGCGTACCGCGCTACCTTCCGCAATCAACAGTGAGACAGCCGAGCGGGAAGGCTCGCAGCTTCTTGCCGAGCATCTACGATTACTCAGTGAGACTGACGTACTCTTCCTGGCGACGACTCATCCTGAGCGCGGTCTGGACGTCTCGCATCGCGGAGGCGATCCCGGCTTTGTTCAGCTTCTGCCGGATGGCCGCATCCGTTTGCCGGATTACACGGGGAATTCGCTTTTCAATAGTCTCGGCAATATTCTGATCGATCCCAGGATCGCGATTGCCATTCCCAATCTGCGGACTGGCACCATTCTTGAGATCACCGGCACCGCCACCATTGAGTGGAACGATCTCGATGAGAACGACAGCACAGGTGGCACACATCGCTTCGTCGATATCGTGCCTGTCGCATGGCGTACAGAGGAGGGTGGCCCCGTATCCCGAGGCGATTCAGAGTTATCGCCCTTCAACCCACATCCGACTGCCGCTTAAGCCGCCCCCACATCACTCGTCTCATTTTTGCTATACTTGATCGTGCACCCCACGCACGGCCAATCACGACAATTCAAAAAGAACGAGGCGGAGATGTCTGCGAAATACATCTTTGTAACCGGCGGCGTTGTGTCTTCACTCGGCAAGGGGCTGGCAGCAGCTTCTATCGGGTGCCTGCTGGAAGCGCGCGGCCTGCGCGTAAACCTGATGAAGTTTGACCCGTATCTGAATGTGGATCCGGGTACTATGTCTCCCTTCCAGCACGGCGAAGTCTTTGTGACGGACGACGGCGCGGAAACCGACCTGGACATGGGTCACTACGAGCGCTTTACCCACGCAAAACTATCGCGCGATAACAACCTGACCAGCGGACGCATCTACGAACAGGTCATCACCAAGGAGCGCCGCGGCGACTACCTGGGCAAGACCGTGCAGGTGATTCCGCACGTTACCAACGAAATCAAGAACGCCATGCGCAAGGTGGCCACGGACTGCGATGTGACGATCGTAGAAATCGGCGGGACGGTGGGTGACATTGAGTCGCTTCCCTTCCTGGAAGCCATCCGCCAGATGCGCCAGGACCTGGGCCGCGACAACACGCTCTTCGTCCATGTGACTCTGGTGCCGTGGATTGCAGCTGCACAGGAACTGAAGACCAAACCGACGCAGCACTCTGTGAAGGAGATGCTGTCCATCGGTATTCAGCCGGACATTCTGCTGTGCCGTTCTGAGCGCAACCTTCCCCGCGAAATGCGTGGCAAGATTGCTGCCTTCTGCAACGTGGAAGAGCGTGCGGTCATCGCTGCTCGCGACGTGGCCAGCATCTATGAACTGCCGCTGGCGTTTGAGGCAGAGCATGTGGATCAGCTTGTGCTGAGCTATCTGCGCATTGATGCCGGTGAAGCGGACCTGACAAAGTGGCGCGAACTGGTTCACAAGGCGTACCACCCGAAGGACGAAGTCCACATTGGCATCGTGGGCAAGTATGTCGAGTACGAGGACAGCTATAAGTCGCTGAAGGAAGCGCTGGTTCACGGTGCTCTGGATGCGAACCTGAAGCTGAAGGTGACGTGGATTGAAGCCGAAGGGCTGGAGACCGATGACAAGAGCTACGAGCAGCAGCTTGATACGTTCGACGGCATTCTGGTTCCCGGTGGCTTTGGCAAGCGCGGCATTGAAGGCATGCTGAATGCCATCCGTTATGCACGTGAGAGCGAAACGCCGTACTTCGGCATCTGCCTGGGCATGCAAACGGCTTGCATTGAGTACGCACGCAACGTGGCAGGGCTGAAGGATGCCAACTCGTCCGAGTTTGATCCTGCAACGCCGCACCGCATCATCTATAAGCTGCGCGAACTGACCGGCGTGGAAGAGATGGGGGGAACCATGCGCCTGGGTGCATGGACATGCGTGATGGAGCCTGATTCAAAGGCTGCACAAGCCTATGGAACCACCGAGATCAGCGAGCGCCACCGTCATCGTTACGAGTTCAACCGCGAGTACGAGCCCGTCCTGACCGGAGCGGGTTTGCGGCTGACCGGAACGACGCCGGACGCCACCTATGTTGAGATCGTGGAAATTCCCACGCACCCGTACTTTGTGGCCTGCCAGTTCCATCCGGAATTCAAATCGAAGCCGCTGGAGCCGCATCCGCTGTTCCGCGAATTCGTGAAGGCAAGCTACAAAAACCGCATGGGCCGCGGTCGCGCTCTCTCGCAGGAGTCGTTGACGGGTATCGCGCAGTAATAACTGGTTTGAAACCTGGACCGCCGCGGCAAACCACGCCGCGGCGGTTTTGCGTGACGCAGAATGCTGCATCCTCCGCGTACGTTGTACGATCAAAAGAGAGACACAATGTTGAAGCTGAGCCAATCCGACTACGAAGCACTGCGCGCACATGGCGAGGAAACCTATCCGCACGAATGTTGCGGCATTCTTCTGGGTCATGCGGGCGAAGTGAATCAAGTGGTTGAGATTATGCGTGCGGGCAACACCCGCACCGACTCTGCACACAACCGCTATCACATTGCGCCACAGGAACTGATCAAGGCGCAGCGTGAGGGACGGAAGAAAGGGCTGGATATTGTTGGCTTCTACCATTCGCATCCTGATCATCCGGCACAATGGTCCGTTACGGACTTTGCCGAAGCCCACTGGTTCGGCTGTAGCTACGTCATCACGGCCGTAGCGCAGGGCAAGGCCGAGGTGACGAATGCATTCCTTCTGCGCGGCACCAGCGAAGAGGACAAGCAGTTTGAGGACGAAGAGATCGTCGTCGGCTAGTTCACTTCACCCGGAACACCCCGCTGCATCCAACAACATGCAGTCGTAATCCAAAGGAAGTTATGACGATTCTGATTCCAACACCGCTGCGTGGTTTTACGGACAACAAGTCCACCGTTGATGTGACCGCAGCCAATGTCAAAGAAGCTCTTGCCGCGCTGACTGAAGCGCATCCCGCCATCAAGGGCCATCTGTTCACCGCCGAAGGCAAGCTCCGCTCCTTCGTGAACGTCTATGTGAACGACGACGATATCCGCGACCTGCCCGGCAAGGATGAGACACCGCTGAACGCAGGCGATGAAATCTCCATCATCCCGTCCATTGCTGGCGGCGCACCTGCGATTGCAGAAGAGGCTATCGCCGAAGAACTGCCTACGCTGACGAATGAAGAGATTGCGCGCTACTCTCGCCACCTGATCCTGCCGGAAGTGGGCATGGATGGCCAGCGCAAGCTGAAGGCGGCGAAGGTTCTGTGCGTGGGCACGGGCGGACTGGGCGCGCCGCTGGCTCTGTATCTTGCAGCAGCAGGCGTGGGCACCATTGGCCTTGTCGATTTCGATGTAGTCGACGAGAGCAACCTGCAGCGCCAGATCATCCACTCGCAGCAGACTGTGGGTCAGCTGAAGGTCGACAGTGCCGAACAGATGCTGAAGGGCCTGAACAAGAACATCAATGTTGTGAAGCACAACACGATGTTGACCTCAGCGAATGCTCTTGAGATCTTCAAGGATTACGACGTCATTGCTGACGGCACCGACAACTTCCAGACGCGTTACCTGGTAAACGATGCCTGCGTTCTGACCGGCAAGCCGAATGCTTACGGCTCCATCTTCCGCTTTGAGGGACAGGCATCCGTCTTCGCTACGGAAGAAGGCCCCTGCTATCGCTGCCTGTACCCCGAACCGCCGCCGCCGGGACTGGTTCCTTCATGCGCTGAGGGTGGGGTACTTGGCATTCTGCCCGGCCTTGTGGGTGTGATTCAGGCAACGGAAGTCATCAAGCTGATCCTTGGCATTGGCGAGCCGCTCATTGGCCGTCTGCTGCTGGTGGATTCGCTTGGTATGACCTTCCGCACGCTGAAGCTGCGCAAGAACCCGAACTGCCCCGCCTGCGGCACGCACGAGATCAAGGAACTGATTGATTACAACCAGTTCTGCGGTATCGCTGCACCGACCGAAGTTGGCCCGTTGGAAGTGGCTTCGCATGGCGTGGTGACTGGACTGGAAAATAAGGACGGCATTCCGCAGATCAGCGTGGAAGAGCTGAAGGCCAAGCGCGAAGAAGGTAAGGCGTTCATCCTGGACGTCCGCGAGCCGCATGAAGCACAGATTGTCTCCATTGGTGCTCAACTGATTCCTGTTGGAGAACTGGAGCAGCGCATTGGCGAGATTGCTTCGCACAAGAACGATGAAGTGCTCGTTCACTGCAAGAGCGGCGCGCGTTCTCAGAAGGCTTCCCTCATCCTGAAAAACGCTGGCTTCACGAATGTGAAGAACGTTGCCGGTGGCATTCTGGCATGGGCCGATCGCATTGATCCGAGCCTGCCGAAATACTAATCAAGAACTACAAGAGCGAAACCGGCGTCTCTGATGAGACGCCGGTTTTACTTTGTGCAGGGATACGTTTATTTCGCAGGACACGTTTTCGTACCGGTATCAGCAACGCTGGCGATCTTCCACGTACCGTCGACACGCACCATGTTGAATAGGTCGGTGCCGCAGTGATCGACCTTGCCATCCACAAGGAAATCAAAGGGCGCCCAAACCACTGCGAGATCATTGTCGATGCGGATCAGCGGGTCGTGGATGCGTTCCTCAATTTTTGTGGTGCCGGGTTTGCCGACGCGCGTTGCAAAGTCGGTGAAGGTCATCTGCGCGGCTTTGCCATCGCGCATGAGGACCATCGTTCCACCGGGAAGCGTGGGAGCAGCAATGGCTGCGGCATCGCGCTTCGCCATGCCGTCAAACATGGCCTGGATGGGCGCGAGCACTGCCTGCTCGGTCGGACTCTGAGCCATGCTGACTGCAGCCGGAAGAAGCAGTGCAAACGCAACCACCGAAGTAAGAGAACGTACGCGATGCGGATTCATGCGCCCGATTTTATCGCTCAAGATCATCGGAATTCCTCATAAATCTTCGGGAATTCGATATGCTTGCAGAAACGTCACCACGAAGGGAATCGTTGCATGAAACGCATCGCCGCACTTACCGCTTCCATCCTTCTTATGCCTGCGGCTGTTCTCGCGCAGCAGGCTGCTGCACCGGCTGCTCCGCCCGTGCCGCCTACGCAAAAGGTTCTGATCCATGTCCACTCGAACGATCCCAAGGTGTGGCAGGCTTCGCTGGATAAGGCCGATAGCATCATGTCCACAGCGCCGAAAGGCACCGCAGTGGTAGAGATTCTGGCTACAGGCGACGGCTTGAAGCTGGTGAACAAGGACTTGCAGGGACAGGGCATTGTCACCGGCTCGCTGGATAAAGACGTGAGCTTTGTGGCCTGCCACGCTTCCATGAAAGCTAACCACATGGAGATCAGCCAGCTTCACTCCGGCGTAGGCACTGTGCCTTCTGGTGGGCGTGAAAAGGCTATGAAGAAGGCTGAAGGCTGGACCGTGCTGGACGAGACGGAAGCCAAGTAAAGACCGTTCTGAACAGGAAATGCCCGGCGAACCGCCGGGCATTTTCATTTAGCGACCAAGAATTATGCCGCGGATTTGTGAACGTGAAGCCCGCGTTTCCGTGCGGAACTTTTCGTCTGTTTCGACAACGCCTCATGGCTGGCAGCAGACCTCGGTTCCTTTTTCAGTGCAGTCAATCTGGCGCGACCGCGCTTTGTGTGACCTTCCTCGCCTGTCTGAGGATCTGTCTTGCCTTTCTCCCTATCCAGTTCCGCCTTATGGCGTGTCTCCGCAGAAGTGGTCTCCGCAGACGGCGGGCCCAACGGAATCCCAGCGCGACGAGCTTTGCTGAGGCCGATGGCAATAGCTTGTTTGGCGTTGCGCGCTCCGTGCTTGCCTTCGCGGATGTGATCCATCTCCTCGCGAACGAATTCACCCGCCGCTGTGGAGGGAGACTTCCCTTCCCTCAAATCCTCTTTTGCGGCCTGCATCGTGGCTTTTTCCGGCATTACGACACCTCCTTTACTCGCACACATTCGGATGCGGCATGGGAGTGGCCGCGTGCGCTGAAGGAGGACGCTAGACATGCGACGAAGTGCGTCACACAACTACTTTTTCAATGCTGGCAAAAGCGGCTTTACGGTACCGTCATTCGGTGCGGGCTTCAGGTCCAGCAGCTTCGACACGAAGTCATACACATCCAGATTGCTGAAAGAAGAGAGCTTTACGCCTTTGCGAATATCCGGCCCCGTTGCCAGGAAGAAGGCTTTCATCTCTGGCATGCGCGTTACGTCGTAACCATGGTCGCCTAGGTCTTCACGAGGACTGGTTGCGTGAGAGTGCGCGATGTATGGCCCATTGGGGATCACTACCGGATCGCCGTTGCGCGGGTTGTCGCGCAAGTGCAAATAAGCAGGAGTATCTTTGCGGTGGTACACGGTGAAGCGTGGATCAGGATGCGCGCGAAACTGCTCATAGAGCGATTGCGCTTCCGCTTCCGTCTTTGGATAGAAGGACCACTCGACGACCTTGGTATCTTTCAGATCGACGTACTGATCCCACTGAATCCAGTTGTTGTCATTGAGAATCATGCCGTGGTCCGACACGATGATGAGGTCCACCGGCAGTCCTGTTGCGTTCAAACGAGCACGCAGTTCGCCCATGAGCGAGTCGACGATATGAACGGCTTCATGTTCCTGGACGGAATCCGGGCCGTACCAGTGGCCTGCATGATCTGCAGTGGGCATATAAAACGTGATCAGATGAGGCCGCTGCGCAGCAGGTAACTTCAGCCATGCAATGACCTGTTCCACGCCGACGTGGCCGTCTAGCTGGTCTTCAAACTTTGCATAGCTGTTGGGACGATAGCCAGCAACCTCAGCCTCTGATCCCGGCCACATGAACGTTGCTGCGCGCATGCCCTGCTGGCGAGCCAGCGACCACAATGGCACACCGCCGTACCAGCTTCCATCGCCGCTGGTCTTGGGGTCTTTGTACTGGTAAGTCTCATCTCTCGCAGGATCATAAAAGCTGTTACGCACAATGCCGTGATGCTCCGGCAGTAAGCCTGTCACGAGTGTCCAGTGATTCGGAAATGTCAGCGACGGGTACGAGGGCAACATGCCGTCAGGAGCGCTGGCTCCCACTCTCGCAAGGTCCTGCAGATGGGGAGCGCCGTGCAGCTTCGGGTAGTCGTAGCGGAAGCCATCAAGCGAAACCAGCACCACGTAATGTTGCTTCATGGCATGCGCATTGTTCGGTGTGCCACCGGTATCGACGATGAGGTTCGGCATGGGGTGCGCGGAACCGTACGCCGGATGCTTGACCTGCGCGGCAAGATTTGCGGTGGCCAGAACAAGAGTGGAAGCTGCGACAAGAGTGCGAAAAACAGAAAACATGGGCAATTACCAGTGTAGCGATAGGGTCGTGTTCTGCTCAGGGCAGACTTAGCTTGTTTGCAGGTCGAAAATCTTTTCCATGGGAAGCCATTTTGCGCTGGCGTCTGCGCCGGGATCACTCTGCTGATACTTCGCCATCTCCGCTTCCCAGCGCATGACGACAGGATTGGCGCGGTCCATTTCCGCCTTGCGCTCCATCGTGAACTCGTCGGTGGTTTCCATGATCATCACCATGCGGTAGCCGTCACGGAAGATCTGCATACCCGTTACGCCAGCCGCGCGGATGGACTCCAGAATCTCTGGCCATACAGCCGCATGGCGCTGCACATACCCTTCCATCAACACGGGATCGGGCCGCATCTTCAATGTCAGGCAAAAGCGCTGCATCAGTACCTCGTCTTTCTTATACGTCTCAGTGTCTACCATTCTGCGAGCCCGCAGGACAATCGGCACGCTGAATTGCTATCCTCATCCTCCGCATGACGGAGACCGCTTACTCGCAGCGAATTGATAGCCACCACCACCTTTGGCAATACACGCCGGAAGAATACGGCTGGATTGGCGATGACATGGCTTCGCTGCGCCGCGATTTTCTGCTGGAGGATTTGCGGCGTGAACTTGCGGATGCTGGCGTGGATGGCACCGTGGCTGTGCAGGCTCGCCAGACTTTGGAAGAGACCGACTGGCTACTGGAAGTTGCAGAGGCTGACCACTCGCCCGTTCGTGGCGTGGTGGGATGGCTGCCCATCGCGAGTGCTAGATTCCCTGCCGTACTAGAGGCCTTTCGAGATTCGAACCGCCTATGCGGGCTACGACACATTGTGCAAAGCGAACAACCGGGCTTTCTGGATGGTGATGCTTTCAACCAGGGCATCGCGCAGCTGCAAGATACGGGGCTGGTGTACGACATTCTCATCTACGCACGACAACTAGAAGAAGCCATCCGCTTTGTGGATCGTCATCCGAAGCAATCGTTTGTGCTGGATCATATCGCCAAACCCGATACCCGCAATCATGGTTTCGCCGCATGGGAAGAGGGATTTCGTGAACTTGCGCATCGCGATAACGTGACATGCAAACTCTCCGGCATGGTCACGGAAACAGACTGGAACCATTGGTCACCTGCGGAACTGCATCCGTATTTTGAAACTGCACTCGAAGTGTTCGGCGCCAACCGGCTTATGATCGGCACAGATTGGCCTGTAATTACGGTTGGCTGCACATATTCCAATTGGTGGAAGACTGTGGAAGATTGGACCGCTGCCCTAAGCCAGCAGGAACGCAATATGGTTCTGGGTGGAACCGCTACACGCGTTTACAACTTACGTTCTTGAAAACCTTCACGCGAAGTAACACGCTGCACCGTTGATTATTTCCAGGGAGAAACCATGGCGTTTGCAAGTCAGCTTCCCGAATCTCGGCAGGACAACTCCAGCGGCGCACCGCTGCTGCCAGCAGGCGTTATGCGCACGTTTCTGCTGGTTGCGTTTGTCTTTTTGCTGTGGGGCATTCCTAACAATCTGAACGATGTTCTGATTCGCCAGTTCATGAAGAGCTTTGAACTGAACCGGTTTCAAGCGGGACTGGTGCAGTTTGCTTTCTATTTGGGTTACTTCCTGCTCGCGCTGCCTGCTGGCATCCTCATGCGTCGCAAGGGTTACAAGGCTGGCTTTCTTACCGGCCTTTGCTTGTTCGCGACTGGGTGCCTGAGCTTTCCTTTCGCTGCAAATTCCGGGCAGTACAGTTACTTTCTCGCCGCGCTGTTTGTCATTGCCATGGGACTTTCGTTTCTTGAGACAGCAGCGAATCCGTTCATGGTGCAGTTAGGACCAACGGCTACATCCGAACGCAGATTGAACATTGCGCAGACATGCAATTCACTCGGCTCCATCCTTGGTGTGGTTGCAGGCAATCTGTTCATCTTCTCGGGTGTAGAACTTACACCGCAACAACGTAGCGCGATGCAGGCCGCCGGAACGTATGCGGAATATCTGCACAAGGAGACGCTTCGCATTGCCGCACCTTATGTTGTGCTGGGAATACTTGCACTGGTGTGGGCCGGACTAATTGCTGTCACGAAATTTCCTGCGTTCATTACACAGCGTGAACACACCGCAGAGGTAGCAGGAAAGCCCTCGGAACTGCTGCGCGAAAAGCATTTCCTCTTCTCGTTGCTGGCGCAATTCATGTATGTGGGCGCGCAGGTGGGATCATGGAGCTACGTCATCCAATACGCGCATGACTACGTTCACGCCGCCGAACGCACCGCAGGATGGATGCTAACGGGAACATTGATCGCCTTCGCACTGGGCCGCGTTCTGTCGTCGTACCTGATGCGCAGCATCCTTCCCAGCCGTCTCATGGCGATCTATGCAGGGTGCAACATCGCACTTCTGATCACAGCAATTTTCCTACCGGGCTGGGCAGGATTGTCCGCCGTTCTGGCCACCAGCTTCTTTATGTCGCTGATGTTCCCCACCATCTTCAGCCTCGGCTTGAAGGATCTTGGTCCCAACACAAATGTTGCCGCATCGCTGTTGGTGATGATGATTGTTGGCGGTGCCGTAATGCCGCCCATCATGGGCCTCCTCGCCGAACATCTGCATTCCACCGCGCTCAGCTATCTGGTTCCACTTGTGGGCTACGTCGTTGCGCTTGCGTTTGCACTCTTTATGACTCGTTACAACCGGCATCGCGAAGCGCTCTCCACCTTTGAGGTGTGAGTACTTCGCGGTGCCGGTTGCATATACTTTCACTCAAAGCTTCTGTCGGAGAGAACTTGGTAATGGCCGCATCACCCAGGATTACGCGTTGTCGCACAGTCGATCTGCGATTCCCCACCTCACGCTTCAGCATCGGGTCCGATGCCGTGAACAAAGACCCTGATTACTCCGCTGCCTATTGCGTTCTGGAGACAGACAGTGGCGTGGAAGGGCATGGACTTACTTTCACACTGGGCCGCGGCACAGAGCTATGCGTGATGGCGATTGAGTTTCTTTCACGTTTCATCGTGGGACGCACGCTGGAAGAAATTACCTCCAACATGGGTGCGTTCGCACGCGAACTGACAGGCGATACACAATTCCGCTGGCTGGGACCGGAAAAAGGCGTCATTCATCTGGCCGCTGCTGCGCTGGTGAATGCGGTGTGGGATCTTTGGGCACGCGTGGAGAACAAGCCGGTGTGGCTGCTGCTGGCGGAGATGACACCGGAGCAGCTTGTGCAGTGCATTGACTTCCGCTATATCGACGATGCTCTGTCACCGGAAGAAGCGCTCGCTATTCTTCGTCGCAATGAGCCGACGCGCGCAGAGCGTATTGCTTTCTTGCGCGAAAAAGGTCTGCCTGCTTACACCACCAGTGTTGGCTGGTTTGGCTTTAGCGATGAGAAGATTCGCAGACTTTGCAAGGAAGCCCTTGCTGAAGGCTGGACACACTTCAAGCTGAAGGTAGGCGGTGATCCTGCGGATGATCTTCGTCGCGGCCTGCTGGTACGTGAAGAAATTGGCTGGGACAACAAGCTGATGGTGGACGCGAATCAGAAGTGGGGCGTGCTGGAAGCGATTGACCGCACTACTGCGTTGAAGCCGCTGCAGCCGTGGTGGATGGAAGAACCCACGAGTCCGGATGACATCCTAGGCCATGCACGCATTCGCCGCGAAACAGGCGTCCGCACTGCCACGGGTGAACACTGCCACAGCAAGGTGATGTTCAAACAATTGATGCAAGCTGGCTCCATTGATGTATGCCAGATTGATAGCTGCCGCGTTGCAGGCGTGAATGAAAACCTCGCGATCATTCTGATGGCGGCGAAGTTTGGCATCCCGGTATGCCCACATGCCGGTGGCGTTGGTCTCTGCGAATACGTGCAACATCTGGCCGCGTTTGATTACATCTGGGCATCGGCATCACTGCAGGATCGCGTGGTGGAGTTCGTCGATCACCTGCACGAGCATTTCCTTGTTCCCACTCGTATTGAAAAAGGCCGCTATATGCTGCCGGAAGCGGCGGGATACAGCATTGAAATCCGCAAGGAATCGCTGGAAGAGTATGCCTTTCCGCAGGGAACGTACTGGGCTTCTGCCCCTACCGCCTAAGAGACGCAAGGAGAGATAGATGACATTGCAGGGAAAGCGTGCGCTGGTTACAGGCGCAGCAAGCGGCATCGGCAGGGCGATTGCAGAAGCATTTGCAGCCGCAGGTGCGGAAGTCATTTTGCTGGATCTGAATCAGGATACGGTCACAGCAACTTCAGAGAACATTGCGAAAGAGACGAAGGCAACATGCCGGGCAATTGCATGCGATGTTTCCGATGATGCGAGCGTCACTGCTGCCTTTGCGCAGGCGGGCGAGTTAGATGTGGTGGTGAACAGTGCTGGCATTGCGCACATCGGCACAGTTGTGGATACATCTGCAGATGATTTTGATCGCCTGTTCCGTGTAAATGTACGTGGCACCTACCTGTGTATGCAGGCTGCCGTTCGCAACATGGAGCCGCGCCGCGCAGGCGTCATTCTGAACATGGCATCCATCGCCGCAACGTCCGGCATCAAGGACCGCTTTGCGTATTCCATGACGAAAGGTGCTGTGCTTTCCATGACGCTGTCTGCAGCGAAGGATTGCCTGTCGCTTGGATTACGCATCAACTGCATTTCTCCTGCGCGAGTCCACACACCGTTCGTTGATGGCTTCCTGGCAAAGAACTATCCCGGTCGCGAAGAAGAGATGATGAAGACACTCTCCGCCGCGCAGCCAATTGGCCGCATGGGAACACCTCAGGAGATTGCGCAATTGGCGCTCTTTCTCTGCGCCGATGCATCCAGCTTCATCACCGGAACCGATGTTCTGATTGATGGCGGCTTTACCAACCTGCGATAGATAACGGCTGATTTACGAGTACATGCAATGGATCTTGGGCTGAAGGATCACGTCATTCTTGTCACGGGCGGTGCCAGCGGCATTGGCCAGGCCATTACGCGTGCCTGTCTTGCAGAGGGCGCGCGGGTACTCGTACTTAGCCGCATCTCAGAAGGTGTTGAAGAGTTCATGCAGGAGATGAAAGAACACCATCTCCCCTGTGAACTTCGCGTAACTGAGCTAGATGATCCAGAACACTGTCGCAGCGCGGTGGAATATGTCCAAGAGCACTATGGACGTCTGGATGCGCTGGTAAACAACGCTGGTTTTAACGACGGTGTGGGACTGGAACACGGTACGGTTGACGGCTTCCAGCGGAGCTTGTCAGTGAATGTGCTGCACTGTTATGCGCTTGCTCACCATGCTGTACCGCTGCTCAAGGCCAGCCGAGGTTCCATTCTGAATGTTGCCAGCAAAGTTGCCGTGACTGGACAGGGAGGCACGTCAGGCTATGCCGCATCGAAGGGTGCATTGCTGGCGCTGACGCGCGAATGGGCGGCGGAACTACTCCCTTTCAGCGTGCGCGTGAATTGCATCATTCCGGCAGAAGTCATGACACCGCAATACACAAAGTGGCTGCGCACGCTTGCCGATCCTGATGGAACGGTCGCACATATTGCAGCGCAAGTACCACTGGAGCATCGTATGACGCGCGTGGAAGAGATCGCATCGACCGCGGTTTTTCTGCTATCGCCCACACAGTCAAGCCATACAACGGGACAGCATATTCACGTAGACGGCGGCTACGTTCATCTGGACAGAATGCTGACAGTTAAGGCGCTTCACTAAAAGACTGCGAAGTCGCCTTCTTCCCTTGCGAAGATAACCGTGCCATGCCAGCAAGAAATGCTCGTTGCACATGGCTAAAGCTGCGTCCGCGCAGTACCGCCGCCACAATGGTGCGAGAAGCCCTTGGGTCCATGATCCTGGCGTAGTGACATGCGGTACTGGTATCCATCGCCATTTCCGGCACGATAGACACACCGATGCCTGCGGCCACCATGCCCAGCAGGCTGCTGAACTGGCCGCTTTCAAACGCAATGTTCGGCGTAATACGTGCGTGTGTGCAGGCAGCGATAGTTAGATCGCGGAAACAGTGCCCATCGCGCAGCATGACAAACGACTCACCGCGAAGCTCTTTCATTGTGAGTGTCTTTTTTCGCGCAAGAGAATGAGCCTTTGGTAGCGCAGCAAAGAGCGGTTCCGTGTGGAGTGTGTACGTCTCCAGATCCTTATGACGAAGGGGCAATGCAAGGATCGCAATGTCAATGGAGAGATCGCGCAATCCATCGATCAACACCGGTGTTGTTTCTTCCACGATGCGTAGCTTTGCTGCCGGAAACTTTCGCGTAAAGTTTGACGTGTATCCCGGCATTCGATACGGAGCAATGGTGGGAATGACGCCGACCGTGATCTTACCCTGCGTATCAGCGGATGTCTCCGCGACGCTGTTACGTGCCGCGTCAAGCTGCGACAGAATCGTTCGCGCATGCGGTAGAAATGCTTGCCCTGCTTCGGTAAGTCGTACGCGGCGGCCAAGGCGATCAAACAGTCTGGCGCCTAAATCTTCTTCCAATTTTTGAATCTGCTGCGAGAGTGACGGTTGCGCAATATGGCATGCCTCCGCAGCACGGCTAAAGCTGCCTGTTTCTGCAACAGCACAGGCGTATCGCAGCTGCTGGATTTCCATAGTTTTCTTCTATGCCTCGCATGGTAATTATATATTTCCCCTATCCATTCTCCCGGTGCTACATTCAATCTCGCCCAACCGGTGTGACTTTCCACCGTTACAGACAATTCACAATGCCGTGCGATGGTGCAGCCAGACCTTGCAAGGCATGCGGTCTTGAAGCAAGAGAAGGAGAAACATATGTCCAGCGAATCGAAGTGCCCGTTTCATCAGCCCGGCGCAGGCGCCCCCAGCAACCATGCCGCAGGCGAAGGCACATCTAACCAGCAGTGGTGGCCCAATGCGCTGAAGCTTGGCATCCTCCATCAACACTCCGAACTGTCCAATCCCATGGGCACGGACTTTGACTACAAAGCCGCTTTCAACAGCCTTGATCTGGAAGCTGTGAAGAAGGATCTGCACGCGGTCATGACCACCTCGCAGGACTGGTGGCCCGCCGATTTCGGCCACTACGGTCCGCTGTTCATCCGCATGGCGTGGCATAGCGCAGGCACCTATCGCATGGGCGATGGCCGCGGCGGTGCTGGACAAGGTCTGCAGCGCTTTGCTCCGCTGAATAGCTGGCCGGATAACGTAAGCCTGGATAAGGCACGTCGTCTCCTTTGGCCGGTGAAGCAGAAGTACGGTAATAAGCTCTCATGGGCAGATTTGCTCATCCTTACTGGCAACGTTGCGCTGGAGTCCATGGGCTTTAAGACCTTCGGTTTCGCTGGTGGACGTGAAGACGTGTGGGAGCCTGCGCAGGACGTTTATTGGGGCACCGAAACCACGTGGCTTGGCGGCGATCATCGTTATGGTAAGGGTGGCCACGCGACACTGCCGGCAGATGCGCCGATCCACCAGACAGAGACGGACCGCACGGCAGAAGGCACAAACCAGCGACTGCTGGAGAATCCGCTTGCAGCTGTACAGATGGGTTTGATCTATGTGAACCCGGAAGGTCCAGATGGCAACCCCGACCCAATCGCTTCTGCGCATGACATTCGCGAAACGTTTGGCCGCATGCACATGAACGATGAAGAAACCGTCGCGCTGATTGCCGGTGGTCACACCTTCGGCAAAACGCATGGCGCCGGTCCCGCAGACAACGTTGGCCCGGAACCTGAGGCTGCTCCGCTGGAAATGCAGGGGCTTGGCTGGCATAACAAATTCGGGTCTGGCAAAGGTGCAGACGCTATTACCAGCGGACTGGAAGTGACCTGGACCACCAAGCCGACGCAGTGGAGCAATGACTTTTTCACGCACCTGTTTGAGTATGAGTGGGAGCTGACCAAGAGCCCTGCAGGCGCTCATCAATGGAAGCCAAAGAACAACGGCGGCGCAGGTACCGTGCCGCATGCCTATGATGCGTCGAAGAAGATTGAGCCGCGCATGTTGACGTCGGATCTGGCGCTGCGTTTCGATCCCATCTACGAAAAGATTTCGCGCGACTACTACCAGAACCCTGACAAGCTTGCGGATGCTTTTGCACGCGCATGGTTCAAGCTGACACATCGTGACATGGGACCGAAGTCGCGCTATCTGGGACCGGACGTTCCTGCAGAAGAGTTGATCTGGCAGGATCCGATTCCGGCCCTGGATCACAAGACTGTAGACGAGAACGATATTGCCGAAATCAAGAAGGCGATCGCCGCTTCAGGTCTCACAGTTTCAGAACTGGTGTACACCGCATGGTCGTCTGCTTCTTCCTTCCGCGGTTCCGACAAGCGAGGCGGGGCAAATGGTGCGCGCATTCGCCTTGAGCCGCAGAAGAACTGGGAAGTGAATCAGCCCGCACAGCTTGCCAAGGTACTTGGTGTATTGGAAGGCATTCAGAATGACTTCAATGGCAAGCTGACAGACGGCAAGAAGATTTCACTGGCTGACCTGATTGTGCTTGCTGGAAGCGTAGGCGTGGAAAAAGGCGCGAAGAACGCTGGTTTCGACATCACTGTCCCCTTCACTCCGGGACGCATGGACACTACGCAGGAGAAGACGGACATTGAATCTTTCCGTGTGCTGGAGCCTGTCGCCGACGGTTTCCGTAACTATGTGAAGGGCAAATACAGCATTCCTTCCGAAGCGCTGTTTCTGGATAAGGCGCAGCTGCTGACACTCACCGCGCCAGAGATGACGGTACTGGTAGGTGGTATGCGTGGGCTGAACGCAAACTATGGCGGCACAAAGCATGGTGTGTTCACATTGCAGACCGAATCGCTGACAAACGATTTCTTCGTGAATCTGCTGGACATGAATAATGAATGGAAATCGACGTCGAGCGATGGCGAGTTGTTTGAGATTCGCGATCGCAAGACTGGCACACCGAAGTGGACTGCAACTCGCGCAGACCTGATCTTCGGTTCCAACTCACAACTTCGTGCACTGGCAGAACTGTATGGTTCCTCCGATGCGCACGAGAAGTTTGTGAAGGACTTCGTCGCGGCCTGGACCAAGGTGATGAACCTTGACCGCTTCGACCTTGCATAAAGTAAGTCCTACAAAGTACCGACACAAGACGCCCGATCCTTTACCCGTATTGGCTAAGGATCGGGCGTTTTGCCGTTGTTCATTCCATCCAGGAGTGCGATAGGATTGGCTCCATGGCAGCTTCCCGGCTAAGTGATATCGCCAAACGCGCTGGTGTATCCATTGCAGCAGTCTCCATTGCACTGAACGACCGCAACACCACGCGTGTAAGTGCGGCAAAGCGTGACCTGATTTACAAAATTGCTGAGGAGCTCGCCTATTCTCCAAATGAATTGGCAAAGGCACTGGCAGAGAAGCGTAGCCGCCTGCTGGGGCTTGTTGTCCCCATGCGCGACCCGATCTTCTTCAACCAGTTCATAGCTCAGGCGCTTTCGGGCATCCAATCCACCCTGATGAAGCGAGGCTATAACCTGCTGGTCTTTTCACCTTCGGGACGACCGGGACGCACTACGCGCGATCAGATATTGGAGAGCCGTTTTACTGATGGCCTTCTCTTTATCAACACACGTTCCTGCTCTGCACGCGACATCAATGAAACCATCCACGAATTGAATGAAGCGAAGATCCGCTTCGCCATGATGAACAGCTACTACGGGCGCGCGCCGGTGAACTATGTGGGCGTGGACGATGCTGCAATCGGCGAAGCCGCAATTCGTTATCTGGTGCAGCGTGGCCACAAACGCATTGCGTTCCTTAGCGGCGAAAGCACGCTGCCGACGCACATTCACTTATTGCAGGGATTGCGCAGAGCCATGATTGACTTCGGTCTTGAATTGAAACCGGAACATATTGGCTGCACGCATTACGACCAGACACAGGCTTTCAGCATTATGGACGGCTGGTTCGCCCGCAAAAAGGATCGCCCCACCGCGATCTTTGCCGCAGACGATACGCTGCTGGTGCACGTGTACGACTACATCGAAGCCCGACGCCTGTCCGCGCCCGGTGACGTGGCCATTCTGGCTCGTGCGAACTCCGCAAATGCAGGCGGTTTGCGGCCACGCCCAACGGCTTTCTTTATCCCTGTTTTTGAAATGGGACAGCTTGCAGCCGACATGGTGATTGACGCTATTGAAAAGCCTGAGCGGCCACCACAACGGGTTCTGCTCCCCTTCACTTTTTCTGCCGGAAACACCACCTAGCAGAACTCAGGAAGAAAATGTTTGACACGAGAGGAAAGGGCTTGTTAGGTTAATCGACGTTAAACGATTAACCTAATATGAGCGCCCAAATTTCGTCCGATCCGCTTGCCAGCATCTCGCCGCTCATCACAGGCGAGGTGGCCATTGCGAATGGAAGCGAGACGACGCTTCACGCTGCACATGTTAGCCCGCGGCGATGGCTTTATGCGGGACTGCTATTGCTAGCCTCCGTTGTGAATTACATTGACCGACAGACACTGTCGGTACTCGCAGTAACGATGCAGCACGATCTGCATCTGACCGACGTGGATTATGGCCATGTTGTGCAGGCTTTCCTGCTGGCTTACATGGTGATGTACACGCTTTCCGGACGGTTGGTAGACCGCTTCGGCGCCCGCTGGACACAAGGAGTGTTTCTGCTGGTCTGGTCTGTGGCCGATGCATGCACGGGATTGGCGCATGGCTTCTTTTCGCTGACCACAAGCCGTTTCGCTCTTGGTGCGGCAGAACCGGGCAATTACACCGCTTCCCTTCGCGCCTCCGGCGATTGGTTTAACGAACGCGAACGCTCCATTGCTGTGGGCATTTACAGCATGGGCGGAACACTGGGCGCGGCTATCGCTGTGCCGATTGCTGCAGGCCTTGCAACAGCGTTCGGATGGCGCTCTGCATTCTTCGTCACCGGAGCGATCGGTGCAGTATTGGCAGCGGTCTGGATGCTGTTGTACCGCGATCCTGAAGTGCAGCGTGGGCGCACACCGTCGGTACCGTGGAGCACGGTATTGCATCAACCCCACATCGCCGTTCTGCTCATCACGCGCACCATGACAGATAGCGTCTGGTACTTCTTTCTGTTCTGGTCTGTGAAGTACATGCAGGATGCACATGGCCTCACATTAAAAACAGTGGGCACGACGCTTTGGGTTCTTTATGTGGCCGCAGACATCGGCTCTTTGCTAGGTGGGTTTTTCTCAGGCAAACTAGTGCCGCGTTTGGGTACATTGCGTGCGCGCTTTGCAATCATGTTGCCCGTATCCGCATGCATGTTTGCACTTTGCACCGTGCCACATCTCCATAGCATCGCTGTCGCCATCGCCGTTCTCAGCGTGCTGGCACTATGCCACATGGCGTGGATGACAAATGCCACCGTGATGACGCTGGATCTGTTTCCGCGCTCCATGGCAACCACAGTGCAAGGAATGGTCGGTTCCGCAAGTGCAGTCGGCGGGTTAATAACAGCTGCGGTCATTGGTTCCAGTATTCAGACACACGGCTATGCGCCTGTGTTTTACGGGTTGTGCATGCTGCATCCTCTAGCTGCCCTGCTGTTGTGGTGGCGCATTGGATCGCGTGCAGTTGCAGGAGGACGGGGATGAAGCAACAAACAGAACAATACGATGTGGTGGTGTGCGGTGGCGGCCTTGCAGGTGTTTGCGCTGCCATTGCGGCAGCACGCGGCGGAGCGGCAACATGCCTTGTACAAGATAGACCGGTTCTTGGCGGCAACAGCTCTTCTGAAGTCCGTGTTACACCTCATGGCGCTGCCGCATTTCACGCATATGCTCGCGAAACCGGCATCCTCTCAGAGCTCTTGATTGAAGAACGTGCGCAAAACCATGAGGAGATTTTCGAAAACGGCTGGACCAACTCCGTGTGGGACATGGTGCAGTATGACCTGGTGCAGCGTACACCAAACCTGACGCTTCATCTCAACACCACAGTGCTTGGCGTTGAGATGAACGGTAGCACGCTAAACGCTGTGCGCTGCCGCATTGGCAATGCGGAAGTGGATCTAAAGCTGGAAGCGAAAGTCTTCATCGATTGCACCGGTGATGGCTTGGTGGCGGCTGAAGCAGGCTGCGAATGGCGCATGGGCAGCGAAGGCAAAGCGGAGTTCAATGAACCACACGCTCCTGCCGTGGCCAACGGCGACATCATGGGCAACTCCATCCACTTCCGCGCACGAGATATGGGACGCCCTGTTCCCTTTAAGCGACCGGAATGGGCCATTCATTATGACGATGCGCGCTTCTTCTATGACCAGGGCCGTCTTCCCAAAGAGATCCGTGGCGGCTATTGGTGGATTGAAATTGGTGTGCCGTACGACACGATCCATCAGGCAGAAGCGATTCGTCATGAACTGACACGACACACGCTTGGGGTGTGGGATTGGATTAAGAATCGCGATCCGAAGACGATGAAGTTGGCGGAAAACTGGGCGCTGGACTGGATTGGTCAGGTCCCGGGAAAACGGGAGAGCCGTCGCATCATGGGTCTTTACCTGATGAACGAATGGGATGCTATCCGATCCACCGTTCATGAAGATGAAATTGCTTTTGGTGGATGGTTCATTGATATCCACACGCCGGGCGGATTGTTGGCGCCCACCAGTGAACCAGCCAGCGCAGAAGGTTACTCCGAAACGAGCGAGTATGCCGCGCGCTCTTATGCCGGTCCTTATGGAATCCCTTTGCGGAGCCTTGTATCCAAAGATGTCCGCAACCTGATGATGGCGGGTCGCAACATCAGCGCAACCCATTGCGCATTGGCCACTGTCCGCGTGATGGCCACTACTGCCCTGATGGGACAAGCCGCGGGTGTAACAGCAGCGTTGGCAATTCAACAAAAGACGTCTCCTGCTGATATTACGACGACGGAATATAAGAGCGTGCAGCAAATACTTTTGCGCGAAGGTTGCTTCCTGCCCAATGTGCGCAACGAAGATGTAAACGATCTGGCTCAAAGCGCCACGGTATCTGCATCAAGCGAGGCCAGATTCGCAGGAGTTGGTCCGGAGAGTATTGGTGTGCACGAAGGCCTTGCTTTCTGGCGTGATCAGGCAGTACCGCTGCGTGAGGAGTTGCTGCAAAGGCGCGGACAATGGCTGGCCCTGGGTGGAGAAAGATTGCAAGCGCTGCGCTTCTGTCTCTCGAATGCAAGCAATGAACATCAGTCTGTTTCCGTGCGGCTCATGAACGTACAGCACATATGGGACTATCGCGTGGACGGTGCCATGGAGATTGCTACTGGCGAAATCAATGTGCCTCCCGGAGTGAAACAGTGGATTGAGTGGCAGATTCCCAGCGCTGTCGAGCTACCCAAAGCAGGCTATATCCGCGTCGATCTATTGCCGAGTCCACAGGTGCAATGGCACGTTGCAGGCGCAGTGGAACCGGGCCATGTGTCTGCGTTTGAGATGTCGCCGGGCAAGATGCGCCGTTATGCAAGCGGTGTCACGCTCTCCATGCAGGCGGAACCACCGCAGAGATCGTTTGCCGCAGCAAACGTTTTGAGTGGAGTAACACGCCCGCATGCCACCACGAATTTGTGGCGATCGGATCCGCAGCAATCGCTGCCGCAATGGTTGGAACTGGCCTGGACAACGCCACAAAACGTTTCGGAAATAATCCTGACTTTCCCCGGCCATCTATTGCGCGAATACCACGCTTACGCACCGATGTATCGCGATCCGCAGTGTATTCGCGATTACGACATACAGATTCAGGACGGTGAAGATTGGCACACTGTTGCGCAAGTTCGCGGTAACTATCAACGGCGAAATGCGATTGCTTTTACGGAATCGCTCCACACCGATCGCATACGCGTCGTAGTGCTGGCTACGCATGGCGATCCGTCCGCAGCCATCTACGAAATTCGCCTGTACTGACAGCTATTCACGCCTTATACGTTTCCTTTTCGAGGGAAAACAGACGTGCCCTGAGAAAAGGTCTTGACAATGCAGTCACAGTTTTTCTAATCTCGCCGCCGTCTAGTTAATCGATTAACCATGCAACTTCAAATTTCCCGGATCACATCTCGAATCGTTCGGCAAGAATGCCGCCGCACCGCGATACTCCTGCTCTTTGCAGCAATTCCTGTCTGTGCTGTTGCGCAAAATCAAGGCGATTACACGCTCCGGTATGGCCAGCCGCACCAGGTGATTCGTGGACTGGGATTCGAAATCCAAAGCGACACCATCGCATCCGGCAATGCCGGGATGCCCGAGGAAGTCATCGCCGTTCCACACGATCTGACACCGGCGGAAAAGGTTCGTTTTGCGAAAGAAATGTTGCATGGCTTCCGTTATGCGCGACTAGCCATGGGGCTATATCTGCGCGGTCTGGATGCGGATCAAAAGCACATCGTGGAGCGCTATCCAGGGCAGATGGCGGACCTGAAACAGATGCAAGACTTGTCCGGCATCCAGGGTTTTGATGTGGAGTACTGGTCGCCTGCTCCCTATTGGAAGCTGAACAAAACCTATTATGGCGGCCCCATTGCCGGACATGATTCGCAGTTCGTAGACCAGTTCAGCGATGCAATGGTGCAGGATCTTCGTTATTTACAGTCTCATGGTCTACGCGTAGCCCAATGGGGATTACAGAACGAACCTGTAGTGGGCCATCTGAAATCAACGCCCGGTGCTGCCGCCGGTACGGACAAAGGACAGTCGTACTCCACCTGCTTCTATTCACCGGAGGACTATCACACCGTCCTTACAGCTACCGCCCCGAAAGTCCATGCGCTGTTCCCTACCGTGGAGATTCATGCACCTAGCTGGGACGGTCCCGCAGGCCCGTATGCGGCAGAGATTCGTAAGGACCCAGCACTGCTGAAACAGATTGATGCCTGGACATGGCATCAGATTGGCCACAACTCAAACGACCAGATCGCACTGCGCGATAAATATCTCGCAGGTGCAGGAGGTAAAGCGGTTTACCAAAACGAATACGAGTACCAGCCCTGGGACAAGAGCATGCCGGTTGATGGCTACTTCATGAACACCGGGCAGGCCTTGATGAACTGGATGACGTTTGAGGATTCACCGGTCTGGTACTGGATTCATGCGTTGAAGCCTGTCTCGAATGTAGAAGCCACGGGATATGCGTTGGGTTTCTGGCGTCCTGAAGGCGAGTTGAAAAACAACATTGCACCCACAATCCAGCCAGGCCATTGGGATTACAACCCGCACAGCTATAACGCAATCGCGGGATTTTTGAAATACCTGCCGTGGGACTCTACGCGGCTTGCTGTTGATGAGAGCGAAGTCCGCAATGACCAACGCATTCTCGTCTGGCGTTCAAAGGATGGTCGATTGGGCATTGCTCTTTCCAATCGTGGCAATGCGCCGTTCCAGTTTCATCTGCATGGAGTTCGTTCTGCTCAGCTCAGCGGGCACCGTTACACCGTGCAGTCACGTGACGTTTCTCTTTCCAACAAGAAAGTATCCGCGGATCTCGTAATTACGGTGCCGCCGCAGAGCTTCGAGTTCTGGATTGGGTAAGTAGCAGTACATAAAAACACAGACCTATCCTGGGGTGAAGGTATGTTGAAGTCCTTGAGGCAAACGCAACTGGCACGAACAGCCGTGCTGGCTACGCCCATTTTCCTGTGTGCGCTTCCACTCTATGCACAGCAGGGAACGGGCAACATCTCTGGAACAGTGCACGATTCCAGCGGTGCAGTGGTTCCCAACGCTACCGTCGATATTGAGAACGTCGACCGTAACGACGTTATCCATCTGACGACAAACGACGCTGGTTTTTACAACTCGCCGCCACTTAATCCTGGCAGCAACTACCGCGTAACCGTCACACGACAGGGTTTCGGAAAGTCTGTCATTAGCCACATCATCGTAACCGTGGGTCAGCGCGTGGACGAAGACGCCACACTGACCGTTGGCGGTGTGAACGACACGGTAGTTGTGGAAGCAACGCAGGCTGCTGCGCTTGATACGACGTCCGCAACATTGGGTGCTGTGATTGGTGAAAAGTCCATTGAAGAACTTCCGCTGAATGGCCGTAACACCATCGCATTGACCACACTGACACCCGGTGTTCGGATCAACACCACAGTGGCGCAGTCCGGTTTT
This sequence comes from Terriglobus sp. ADX1, assembly GCF_036877645.1. Classification (NCBI taxonomy): domain Bacteria; kingdom Pseudomonadati; phylum Acidobacteriota; class Terriglobia; order Terriglobales; family Acidobacteriaceae; genus Terriglobus; species Terriglobus sp. ADX1. Next base: position 175,945 of record NZ_JAEDXV010000001.1, on the reverse strand, counting down.
GCTAACCGTGGCACCAACTTGTCGGCGATCTCGATCAATGGTTCTCCCACAGGATCGAACTCATACATTCTTGACGGCCAGAGCAACCTCTCGACTACGACCGGCGAAATCGCGGTGAATCCCACGGTAGATGCCATTCAGGAATTTAAGGTACAAAGCGGCGTGTTCTCTGCTCAGTATGGCTTCACACTGGGCGGTGTCGTGAATCTGGTTAGCCGTAGCGGCACCAACACGATTCACGGTTCAGCCTATGAATTCCTGCGCAACGATGTATTCAACGCGCGTAATTACTTCGCTCGTACAGGCGTCGTTTCGAAGCCCGTGCTGCGCTATAACCAGTTTGGTGGTTCGATGGGCGCGCCGATTGTGAAAGACAAGGCATACGTCTTTGGGAACTTTGAAACCTACCAATTCAAGCAGGCATCGCCGCAGTTTCTCAGCGTTCCTACAGCGGCGCAACGGGCGGGCGATTTCAGCCAGTTGATTGATGCCAACGGAAACTTTATTCCGCTTTATAACCCGTACACGACGACGACCACGACTACAGGTGGCAACACGGTCTATACGCGTCAGCGTTATGCCAATAATCAGATAACAAACCTTGATCCGGTTGCTGTCGCTTATCAAAACAACTTCTATCCGCTGCCGAACAACACGCCAGCTACCGTTGCACAGCAACGTACAAACACGAACAATTACCTGTTTAATGCGCAGGGACTATCGCACATGTACAACGCGCTGGGTCGCGTGGATTACCACCTAGGCGAGAAGGACACGCTCTTTGGGCGCTTTGCTTACTATCAGAACTACACCAACGGTGGAACTGGTGGCGGCACGTATTATCCGAATCCCATCGTGGCTAATCGTTACGACACTTACACTGCAGAAGAGCTTCTCATTGGCGACACGCATGTGTTCTCTTCGTCATTGATTAACGATCTTCGACTCTCCATTGAACGCCAGGAATTCCCTTTCCAGGCAGCGAGTGCGGGGCAGAATTGGCCGCAAAAGCTGGGTCTTCCCTCCAACGTTCCCAACTTTGCAATTCCGACTGTGAGCAACGGACTGCCGGGCTCGAATCAGACGATCGGCTACCGTGCTTACACACTGCCTGAAGTTACGGACACCGTTAGCAAGGTTATCCAACGTCACGCGCTTAGCTTCGGCTTCGACTGGCGCTACAACGCCGGTGCGAACCTGCAGCGCAATACACCGTCTGGTAGCTTCAGCTTTGCAGCAAGTCTTACGCAGGATCCATCCGGTGCCGCTGCTGCAGCAGGTACAACAAACTCTGGAAATACGTACGCCACGTTTCTTGCGGGTGCTGTCAGTTCCGCAGGCATCACTACAAATTTGGGTGAATTAGACCGATCATTCAGCGTGTCTGGTTTCGTTCAGGATGACTGGTCAGTGTCAGATCGACTGACACTGAACCTTGGCCTACGCTATGACTTTCAACAGCAGCCTTTCGAGCAGAACAATGGCTATAGCAACTTCAATCCAACACTCAGCTCTGGCGGTTATACCGGCATCATGCAGTATGCGAATACATCAGGTGTAGGTCGCAACTTCGTGCCGGAGAGCTATCGCGATTTCGGCCCACGCCTTGGCTTCGCCTATCAGCTTACGGGTGATGGCAAGACAGTCCTGCGCGGCGGCTTTGGAATCTACTATCCACTGTTCTTCAACTCCATCTACACCGGCCAGACGAATGGCTTCTCATCCACCAGCACAAACTACAACGCGACCACCAACCAACCTGCGTTCCAGTTCAAGAACGGTTTCCCCTACGATCCGTTGCAGCCTGGTGGTGCATCATACGGCCCGCTCGGCTTCCTGGGTCAATCCGTGGGCTATCAGACGCCGGGTGCATGGAAATCACCACAATCGCAGCAGTACACACTGAGTGTGCAACGCCAAATTCCTTATGACGTTGTGCTACAGGCTACGTATGTTGGCAACCACGGTGTTCATCTTCCCGCAGGCGGATGGAATATCAATTCGCTGAATCCCAGCTACTTCTATCTGGGTAAGACGTATCTGCAAACGCAGGTTGCCAATCCCTATGCCGGTAAGTTCGCAGGTTCACTCGGAGCTGCAACGGTATCACGTCAGACGCTGCTCAATCCGTTTCCGTACTACTCCACCATCTCTACATACAACGCGCATGTAGGCAACCTGCACGCGGATTACTTAGAACTGTCGGCGCAGCGGCAGGCAAAGAACGGTCTCACCGTTCTCTTCGGATACACCATGGGCAAGCTGCTTACAGACAGCGTCAACTCGCCGTTGGCGTATCTAAATGGCCTGGCATCGAACAACGGCTATCAGAACCCCTACAACCGTGCAGCAGAATACTCATTGGATCCGTCAGATGTTTCACAGCGTGCCACAATCAGCGCACTCTACAACCTGCCTTTTGGTAAGGGCCAGCATTTCGATCTGCATAGTGGCTTGCTCAATCGAGTGGTTGGTGGATTCCAGCTCAATCTGATCGGTGTATTCCAGACAGGTACACCGCTCGTCATCACCGGAGCAAACTCACAAGGCACTGCAACGCGTCCGAACTACGTACCGGGTGTGAGCGTAGTGAACAAGAACCAAAGCATCAATGCGTGGTTCAACACATTGGCTTTCCAGAACCCGGATGACTACACCTTTGGCAATGTTCCGCGTACCCTGCCTCATGTTCGTGGACCGGGAACACAGAACTTCGATCTTTCCATCTTTAAAACGACAGAAATCTATGGTCGATTCAAACTACAACTGCGAGCGGAAGCATTTAACTTCCTGAACCATCCGAACTTCGGCATGCCAGGAACAGGCTTCGGTGCTTCTACCAACCCCGTGGTCAACGGCAACGGTGTCAGCGCCGGTTGCGCCACAGCAGGGGCGGGTGGATGCAATACAAGCTCCTCCTTCGGTGTGATCAGCTCAGCTGCCGATGGACGTTCGCTGCAGCTTGCAGGCAAGATCATTTTCTAAGGATTGGAATACGCCTCCCACTCTGCAGGACGGAGATTTCCTTCTCCGTCCTGCTTTTCTTTACGGAAGAAAACACAGGAGAAACAAAAGATGAACTACCTTCGCACCACCGCTGCTGCTCTTGCCCTGATGACGCTTGCCAGCACAGCCTTCGCCGCGGAGCGCATCTCATTGGACGGTAGCGGCTGGACCTTCAAAACAACATTGGATAATCCGGTTCCCGTGGAAGTTCCACATTGCTGGACCGGTACGGAACGGTGGCGTCATTACATTGGTTCGGCACTCTATCAGCGCGATTTCGATGCGCCATCGCTCAAGCCAGGTCAGGTGGTCCGTCTTCATTTTGACGCAGTGTATGACGTAGCTACGGTGTGGGTGAACGGTAAGCGTCTGGGTACGCACGAAGGCGGATACACCGCCTTTGAATATGACGTGACCTCGCTGCTGAAGCCCGGGAAGAATCGCATTCTGGTTGAAACGAACAATATTCCCACGGTGAGTTCCATTCCTGCATTGGCTACGGGGAATCCTTCCTCTGTCAATAACAATGGACGCATCACGATCGTGGGATGGCTCCCCTATGGCGGCATTGTGCGGCCAGTGAGCCTGCTGGTGACGGATGCGGTCTATCTGCGCAACATGAAGGTGGATGCCAAGCCTGACCTAAAGACCGGCGACGCGACCATCACTGTGCACGCATGGGCCCACAACGGCAGCAATGCCGACCGCACAGCCGACATCACGGGAACGGTCGCTGGACTGCCTGTGTCGTTCCCTCATAGACGGATCGCCGCCAATGGCGATGAGGAACTTACCTGGACAGGCAAGCTATCTCACGCGCACCTTTGGAGTGTCGCCGATCCTTTCCTCTACGATGCGCATCTACAGACAGCCGGCGATGCGCTGGATGCGAAGGTTGGCGTACGCGATATCCGAGTCGTTGGGACGGAGCTGCAGCTTAACGGCAAGACGGTCCATCTGTACGGTGCGAATCGTGTCGGCGAAGATCCAATCGACGGCTTGATTGAATCTGACGCCACGATTGAACGTGACATGAGTGACATGCTTGCGCTGAACATGCGCATGATGCGCATTGCGCACTATCCTCAACCGCCCGCGTTGCTGGATTATGCAGACAAGCACGGCATGTTGATCATTCCTGAAGCTGGTAACTGGAACATGAGCGCGTGGCAGATGGCTGACCCTGATATTCGCCAGCGTTTTCAAAAGCAACAGCAGGAGATGATTGAGCAGGAATGGAATCATCCATCGGTCATTGCGTGGAGTGTGGGCAACGAATACGAATCCTACACACAGGAAGGCAAAGACTGGACACGAGACATGCGTGCGTTCTCGCTGAAACTTGATCCGACTCGTCTCATTACATTTGCGGACCGCTACACCGGCGATCCTGCAGTGAAGACAGGCGCAGATGATGCAAGTCAGTACAGCGATTTCGTCTCTATCAACACCTATGGCAACTATGCGAAGGCATTCGATCACGTCCATACCCTCTATCCAGATAAGCCAATCTTTGTGACGGAATTCGGGAAGATGGGAGAGCCCGGGCTACACGATCCCAAACGCACAGCAGACATTACAGATGCAGTGAATGCGATGAAGGCGAGACCGTGGATGATTGGCGGCTCGTTGTGGACGTGGGCGGATTATCGCTCGTTCATTAGTGGCACGCCGGACAGCGGCATTCGCAGTTGGGGTGTGGTGGACTTCCTTCGCCAGAAGCGGGACAGTTACCCCGTGGTGCAGCAGTTATTTAAGACGGAACTTCCGTAGCCACTTCAAGCTGCTGTGGCATGTGACCTTCTTCCCTGCTGGTATACACCGGCCACAGCAGCGTAATGGCAATGGGATGCAACACAGCCATCAAGCAAAATACCGGCGTGTAACCTCCATGCATCACCAGATAACCAACAGCCTCACTGGAAAGCATTCCACCAAAACCGCTGCCCATTGCGATCAGACCTGCCGCCTTACCTAACTGTTGCTGAGAATACAGATCCACCAGCACCGCTGTAAGCGTTGCAAGCCATCCCATATGCGCGAATGCAATCAACGCAGCAATCAAGATGGATGAAAGTGTTCCGGGAACGAATGCTGCCAAAGGGCTCAAAGGAACAATGCAAGCTGCGACAAGCATGATGCGCCGATAGGCGATGCCCGGGCGTATTCCAGAACGAATCATTCGCCCGGAAATCAAGCCTCCCATCAGCGTGCCAAGGCCACCTCCTGCATAGACAATCCATCCCACCTTCGCGACAGATCCCAAAGGCAGATGGCGAGCGCTGAGTAGATACTTCGGAAACCAGAACAGCAGGAAGTACCAGACAGGATCAGTAATACTGCGTGCGATCAATAACTTCCATGTTGCAGAACGTCGCAACACCGCCATGGCACCGGCCTTCGCGGGTTGCTGCAATGTGGCACCGTCGTTGCCGCGGTAGATCCAGAACCACACAGGGACGAGAAGTAAACCTGCAACACCGTCCAGAAGAAAAATAGAGCGCCATGGAAGATGCGTTGTGACCGCTGTGATGATGGGAAGCGCAACAATCGCCCCCACAGTTGCGCCCATTGTGTAAATGGAGATCACCAGTGGACGTCGCTTCTCGTCGAAGGTTTCTCCTACTGCCTTCGGGGCAGCAACCCACAGCCCCGGTTCTCCAAGCCCCAGGCAGAAACGAGCAAGACCAAGAAGCCACGCGGTACTCACAAAGGCAGTTGCAGCTTCTGCGAGAGACCACCAACCCACAAAGACCGCCATGGAACGACGCGTGCCAAGTTGGTCAGAGATGAATCCTGAGATGCCATAGGCAATGGCAGAAGCAAAAAGAAAGAGGCTAACGATGTGCGCATAGCCCTGGTCATCCAGATGCAGAAGCGCCTGCATGCGCGGCGCCACTACGGAAAGACTTTGACGATCAAAGTAGTTCACCAGGGCAATCAGAAAAAGCCATATCACCAACTGCCACTGCCGCGCGCTCATCCGGCTGTTCTGCTTCTCCACAGCGCTCTCCTATTTTCGATCAGTAGCAACGTACTTCAAAGATCGCCGGTATCGCATCACCATGACCCACAATCGTTATGGTGAGTTCTCCGGTTGTAACTGGCTCTGCAAGAGCCAATGTGTAACGCGTCTGGTGGTTCTCTTCTACGTGAGCCAGAACGCTATCGTCCGCGCGGAGTTCAAATGCGGTGACACATGCCGGCATCACACGCTCCGGATGTCCCATCAGGACGGACTCCATAGGATGATCAAAATCCGTATCAAAACCAAGCACGACCTGGCGAATGGTTTGAGGTTCATCCCACGTTAGTTTCAACATAGGCTGCGCATCATTCTTTTCCGGTAGCCATGCATTCACGCCGCTCCATGGGCGTGCAATTCCGTTGCGTACATTCTCTGCCGCGAAGAGATCAAGTGCTGGTTCAAATCGCATAGCCAGATTGCGCGCTTGGGGCCTGCGTGTCGGAAGCCAGAATGCAAAGGTATCCACACCAGAGCCTTCCGGCGGCGACTGCACCGTGCTCTTCGCAACGGCTTTATTCATCTTCTGAGCAAGCGTCAAAATTCCTGTTATCTGTTCTGTGCTCAATGCAACAGATACATCCTCATTAGTGTGCAGCATGACAAACGCATGAGTGGACGAGGGCATGGCTGCGGAAAATGCAATCACTGTATCCTGCTCGCCTTCTTTTAATGCGACAGCCACCGCGTCCAGTTTCACATCGGGAGTCGTATTTCCTTCGCGGCTGCCAATCCACAACTCACAGCGGAGTTCAGTAGCAACCTTTGCCCGCACAGGCAATGTAAACCGCGGCACAGTGCCTGCAGCCAATGGCACCAGCAGGGCCATAGGCTGCGACAATGCCTCCCATTCACCAGAGGGTATTAACTCAGCGAGTTTCAGTGTTGAACTAGCCGTGATGTTCGCGCTCTGAGCTTTGTCCTGCTCATCGTGTAGATGCGCACCGGGAATGTGTTGGCCGTGTGCAAGCAGAGCCTGCTGCAGACGGGTCATGCGCTCTGGTTTTGTGAGATCACGCGGCAGTACCTTTTCATGCTTGCAGAACACTGCTGCCATGCCCACTACCTGTGAATTGTGAGCGCACGTAGCCATCACACGCGTGGAACCGAACGCTATATGTGAAGCGGAAAGGATGCGGCCTGTAAGAAACAGGTTAGGCACGTTGCGGCTGTACATGGTGCGATACGGAATCGTGTAGACACCCTTGCTGTGCCACTGTGTGCAGCCCGGTTGTTGGCTATAAACACCATCGGGGGGGTGCAGGTCGACGGCCCATCCGCCGAAGCTAACGGCATCATCGTGGTGGCGTTGTTCGATTACGTCCTGCTGCGTCAGCATATAGTCGCCTTCGAAGCGCCGGCTTTCACGCTTACCTGGAATGGTTCCCATCCATTCCAGCGTCAACGTTTCTGCTTCAGGGAACTCGCCGGAATTCTTGATGTAATTCCAGACGCCGTAAGCGACCTTCCACAGCTCGTACTTGATCTCTTCCGTTTCATACACAGTGTCACGAGCACCGCCATACTCCAGCCACCACAGACGGCATCCAGAATCCGTCACACGTAGCTCACGGAAACGCGGAATTGCTGTGATGTCCTGCAATGCAAATGAGGGCGCCACATACTTCACAGGCTTGCCGGTATCGCGCGTGTAGAAGTAGAGCGAATGCCCCAACAGTGAGTGATCCTCTGCTTCGGGTGCCAGCAATTCACCAAACTCCGCGCGCGATTCCGCCCCCACACGGAATGCCGCACCTGCAAGAAATCCAAGGATGCCGTCACCGGATGCGTCGCAAAAGAGCGGCGCAGCCATGTTGTAGCGAATCTGGTTTTGACTGCAGAATGCACTCACACTTGTAATGCGACCATCTTCGGTTGCCGTCTCGGCGCTATCAACTGCGGTGTTCAGCAGCAGCGTGATGTTGGATTCCCGCAACGTCCATTCCAGCAGAATGGAGTCGAACACAACGGCGTTCCCTTCAGGATTTCGCCACATGTTTTCCACCAGCAACTCGTCGATCACGCCGCCTTCTCGAGCCCAACGATTGTTGTTGCCCATGTGGGAAGTCGCTCCCAATACCCACAACCGAACCTCGCTGGATGCGTTTCCTCCAAGCACCGGGCGATCTTGTACCAAAATGGTGCTTACGCCCTGCCGTGCTGCGGTAATAGCAGCGCAGACACCTGAAAGTCCGCCGCCGACCACAACAAAATCAGCGTCCATGTTCCGTTGGCGCAATGTCCTCGGCCCGGCCTTTGTACTGGCCCCAGTGGCGCCGATTGTGTCTTTCAGTTCATGCATACGGTCGTGATCCAGTCTGTTCAAGAAGGAAAAAGAACTTGTCAAGCTGACGTCGAAGAGAGTACATGTTAAACGTTAAACCTGTAAAGAACCAGGCGGATTTGAATGAGGTTTCGCCCCGCCTGCTGGAGGATGGACCTTGCTTTGCTTTCGTTCTTCGACAGTTGTCATGGCTGTCGCCGCCCTGCTTCCTTTCAGCGCCGTTGCCCAGAACAGTATTCAGATTTCCGCCTCCGGCATTGTGTTTCACGCGGAACGCTCCGGGGGGCGCTTTTCCATGGAGGGCAATGGCAGCAAAACAATCGCTGCTTCTCCTACCGCTGGCATTTTGATCAACGGAAGTCCGTTAACGCTGGCGGGCACTTGCACAGTATCGCCCTGCACCTTGCATGGCAAGACGACTGCGGGTGAAGCAGCGACTCTCTCCATCCGGATTGAGCCCCACCACGTTGCGCTGACGCTCCATCCGACACATGACGGGGTGGAAGTCCGATTCGTCACGGCTGGCGCATCGCCCGCTTATGGATTGGCAGATCATGCTGTGGAACAAAAGCAGTTCTCCACGCTTGAGAACAAACAATTCAACACCGACGTGACAGGATTTAAAGACGATCTCTTCCTGTCTGGTCAGGGGCTTACAAGGCTTGTTAGCAACTTCATCATTTATCCCAAACAAGGCTTCGCGACACTTCTAATCGATCCCTACCGGAAGGTTGTTCACACTAGCGAGGACGAGATTGTGCAGGGCGTGGAACACTCCCATGGCGATGTCCGCATGCATTATTTCTTCGGCGATCCTCATGCAATTTATGCAGCTTATCTGGCTGCCCGGAATGCCGCGGGATACCGAGTGATGACACCGAAGTATGCCGCGTTTGGTGTGGGATGGGAAGCGTTTGGCGCGCTTGGCTGGGATACCAATCAGAAGACCGATACAGATAGCATCGACCATTATTTGAAGGATGGATTCCCTCTTCGCTGGATTGTGGTGGGTTCCGGCTTCTGGCCTGCACAACCGGAATCGATGCATGAAACCACATCGTTCGGTTACTGGGACAAGGAAAAGTATCCTGATCCGCGCGGCATGTTTCAGCACTTCAAAGAAGAGGGTCTTGTCTCGATGCTTGGCCTTCGCATCACCTTCATCACGACAGGACCTTATTCGGAAGAAGGCGTTAAGCATGGCTATTTTTTGAAAGATGCTAATGGAAAGGCAGAGTCCTTTACAGGAGGCTGGCCCAAGATGCCGTACTACCTTCTGGATGCGCATAATCCTGCCGCTCTGGATTGGTACATGGGATTGGTTAAGAAGTGGCAGGACTACGGCGTGAGCGGATGGAAGGAAGACTTCTATGGTTACGGGAAATATCCTCTGCGCGATGACAAGGTAGATCCAACCAACGATCGCCTAATGGCACAGAACCAACTCATCATTGAGCGCAATGGTTATCTCTCTTCAAATGGCGATCTGCACCGTATTAACGACTTCAACTACAACCAGGATCAGGATCGCGGCCCGGTCAATGCGCTAGCGCTAGCCTATGCAGGCTTCCCTCTGGTGTATCCAGATATTGTTGGCGGAACATTTGGCGAGAGCCACTTTAATACGCAACGCACGCCGCAGATGGAAACCTACATGATGCGCAATGCCATGTGGGCTGCGCTGCACAGCAGCATGGGAATGGGAGAACCGCCTTGGAGCTTCCGTCCCGAGGTTGCCAACGTAATGCGCAAAGCAGCACAACTGCATGACCGTATTTCGCCATATCTCTTCCAATATGGCCGTCGCTTTGCGACGGATGGATATCCGTGGACGATGACACCACTACCCATCGCCTACCCAAACGACATCGCTGTCTATGGACATGAAAACGCAACCGATCGACGTTATGAGTGGTTAATTGGCGAAGCGTTGCTGGCAGCACCGCTATACGGTAATGATTACGCTACCGCAACAACACGGGACATTTACCTTCCGGCTGGCGAATGGATGGATTTTGAAACGGGAACCATCTACCAAGGCAATCAGATACTGCGTGCCTTTGCACTGCCAGTAGAGAAAATTCCTTTGTTCGTTGGGGGAACGGGAATCACGCTGGAAAAGCAGGACAAGGATGTTTTTGCCTGCATCTACCCCATCGCTCCCAAAGGTGCTGCCACCCTATCGTTGCCAAATGATCAGCGTCCGATCCGTATCACTGTTGCAGCCGTGTTGAGGGGAGCGCGCAACATTGTGGTGAAGGATCGTTCAGGGAAGGAGGTAACGGTTACCAAGGCAGGATTCGCTTATCGCTTCCGTCCCACCGCGGGCGAATCTTACACCGTTACCGTTCGTTGAAAACATAATGGGTAAGTAGATCGGCAATCTACTTACCCAGATCGCGCGAAATTCGTTGTGTTATTGTCCGGGGAAAATTGTCTTCCAATCGGATTTCATATCGATAACCGTCCAATGTTTCTCACCCGCCTCGTCCAATGCTTTATCGAGAGTTCCAACTTTCGACGTTCTGTCGTAGGCGTATTCTCTTGCCGCATCGGTATGGTGGACTAATGCACCGAACCGCACACCATTGCCAGCGGTAGCGTACTCCAGCATCTGCTGATCGCCATCGGAATTTCCGAAAGCAGCAATGGGGCGTTTGCCTATGAATCGACCGATATTGACTGGCTTGCCTGGACCATCATTCATCGAATCAAGCTGCGGCAGACGCATCAGGACAGCAGACTCTCCATTGTTTACAAATTCCGTCTTCATCTGCGTTCCAATGACATGTTCGCGCGGAATGCCATAGGTCTTCTCTGTCCAGGGGCGCATGAATTCCTGTTCACCGCCGGACACGATGTAATTGGTAAAACCGTTCGCCTGCAGATAACGCAGAAGCTCAACCATGGGCTGATAGATACATTGAGTAAATGGTCGCTGGAAACGAGGGTGTTTTGCATTCAGCATCCAACTTGTCACAATCCCATCAAACTGCTCATCCGTCATACCGGTATGGGTAACCGCCAGAAGCTCCGCAGTTCCCTTCTCTCCGCTTGCGGCGAGTGCTTTCGCGTCGTGGTTCAACACCGCTGCGAAGGGCTGCTTCTTCTTCCAATCTGGATGGTCCGCTGCCATCTGCTGAATGCGCGCTTCGGTGAAGATCGCCTCGGTATAGATCGGTTGCTCTACCCATAGAGTTCCGTCGTTATCAAAGGTGGCGATTCTGTCTTCCACCGGAACGAAGTTCGGTCCCTTGGCAGTGACCTGGCCTACGAAATCGATGATGGCCTTCTTTGCAGGACCGTCGTTCCATGACGGCAAGGGGTCCACGCTTGCGGTTTTTACGTCAGGCGAATTCTGACATCCTGAAAGAATTAGGCTGCATGCCAGCACAATCGTCGAAACCCGAATCAACATGATGCTCGCCTCACTAGGCTTAGGATTTTGGGGGCACTTGTTTTTGAGGTTCTTTCGCAGCCATCATGGATGCATTCGGCCCAACAGCTTTCACACAACGAAATCCAAGGTGGTTCGTACCGGTATCTACATCACCTTTGCCGCGTGTGCCGAGCATGTAGCGTGAGCAGTATTGGTCTGTGCAAAGATACGATCCGCCGCGGTGGACCTTCTTCTTATGTCCTGGTTCGGAAGGATCCCATGATGAATCAGGCCCCTGTGGATTGCGAGTGATCCCGCCTTGCGCGCTTAACTGCTTGTAGTAATCGGGACGATACCAATCCGATGTCCACTGCCATACATTACCCGCCATGTCGTATAGACCATAGTTATTCGGGGCGAAGTGCTTCACCGGGGAGGTTCCTACGTAACCATCTTCGCCAGTGTTTGTATCGGGAAAATGTCCTTCGTGAGTGTTGGCCATCCAGTGCTGATGCGGACGGAATTCATCTCCCCATACATAGGGTTTACCTGTAAGGCCACCACGAGCCGCGAACTCCCACTCGGCCTCCGTGGGAAGACGTTTCCCTGCCCACTTTGCGTAAGCTTGCGCGTCTTCGTAGGCGATCTGCACCACGGGATAATCGTCTTTGCCAGCAATGTTTGAACTTGGTCCCTGCGGATGCTTCCAGTCTGCACCAGGAACATAACGCCACCACTGAAAGTAGTTATCAAGCGACACAGGATGATCCGGCGGAGTGAAGACAACGGAACCTGCAACCAGATTTTCTGGCGGTGCTCCTGGATAGTCCTCTGCTCGCGGCTTACGTTCCGCAACTGTGACGTACCCTGTTGCTTTAACGAATCTGGCAAATTCCGCGTTTGTGACATCCGTCTTGTCCATGTAGAAACCATCGACATAGACCCGATGGATGGGCCGGGAATCATAGGTTGCTTTCATGCCGACATCGTTAGTGCCTGCCGGGGCTTGCGCTCCCATGGAAAACTCCCCACCGGGGATCCATGACATGCCCTCGGGAGTTGCACTGGGTGGCTTTGCTGTATTCAGCACAGTCGGTTGGAAGGCTGGCTCGTTCTTATTGCTCTGGCCATCATGCTGCATGGCATCGTGTTTCTCTGTATCAGCCTTCGTATCTTGAGAGGCTGGAGTGCTTTGTCCATCTGCCGAAGCTGCATTCACTGCGACGGTGGTGTTGACCGGCTTACGAATCACAATTGCAACTGCGACAGCAGCAATCAACAACACTCCAGCAAGTATGTACGGAGCCGCAGTCCTTTTGTTTTTTCTTTTGGACGCAGATCGTTTCGAAGTTTTCATGGGAACCCTTATTCCATGGACTTTGCGGATGCGTGCAAAGTCATTCGTGCTTCAGGTATCGCAGATTGCACAGAGACACCGTACTGTCACAACTAACAGGTAGAGGAGCCAGATCAAATATGAAAAGACGTACCGAACTACTCTCTCCCTATGATCCATTGATAGTAGGCGTTTTCGGGGTCGACGCTTGTGACACGGCGAATCGTCTGCTCCCACGTATTCCGATCGCCAGCATACGCCGCAAGCCCTGCGGTGTAGAAGTCAAAGAGCGCAGAACGTCTTTGTTTGATCTCCGCTGTTAATTCGTTATCCGAACCGATTGCAGGGACGTCTGTTCTAAGGTCAAGCAGTTTGGGCAATACACGCGCGATTTCATTTTGACGCACCCACGGCCCGTACTCGATGCGCGGATGATCATCTGTCACAGCGCGTGCATTGCCCGCAAAATGCTCCAGGCCGGAACGATCTGTGACCCATGTTGCGAGCACCGCAGCAGGAGAATCGATGCCGACTCCCTTCATACTTGCCACAACGCTTTCCGGCGCGAAGCGCTCCTGCAGCTTGTGGACATCAATGCGAATGGGTTGTGGAGAACCTACCAGCAACATCTCATGCAACTCGGTAGTCCAAAGTGTTGCATAAGGAAATGCATCCAGGAAGCTACGCACCAACTCTCGCGTCTGCTGCTCGTTCTGCGTGGCAATGGGAAGCCACTGTGCCAGGATTCCATTCTGATTCAGGCGCTTCTTCGCCAACTCATAAAACTCAAATGAGTAGAGGTTAGCAACTCCCTGCGCAGAGGGTGGTGGTGGCTCCAGCGTAATCACATCGTAGGATTGATTGCTACGCATCAATTCCTGACGTCCGTCACGGACCCGGATGTTTAGTCTGTCATCGTTCCACGCGTTATAGTTTTCCGGAAACATCTTTCCGGCGCGCACGATGGAAGGCAACAGCTCGGCGCACACGCGGGTTGTCAGACCCGGATAGCGCAGTGTTTCGCCAGCCGTAATGCCTGTACCAAATCCAACCACCATGACAGACTTCGGCTCACCGTTGTGTATCAACAATGGGATCATTGTCTGCAAACGCATGTAGCGCATGGACGGCATGGCATCGCCGGAGTTCGATACGCCCTGCACGAACAGGCGACGGAATACGTTGTCCCTGGAACGTTGCTGAGCCACTGCAACCGTTGCGCCGCGTCCCTCCTCATAGAAAACCAATGCACCTCCGCCGCGCGTGGACAAAAGCAAATCTGCAAGGCGGTTCGCAGGTGTCATCGCGGCTGCGACCATCGTCAACACAGCAGTAAGACACACGATCCACTTCATCCAGCGATGTGTGGCGAAAAGTATTGCGACTACACCGATCGCTGCAGCGATGATGGTAAGCAGTGCCAGCGTTCGTACGACACCAAGCGTTGGGATCATCACGAAACCCGTGATCATTGTGCCGAAGATTCCTGCTGTAGTGTTAGCACTTAATGCGTTTCCAACAACACTGCCTGCGCCAGACTTCCCAGCGATGAGTCGTAGTGCTAGGGGAAATGCGGCTCCTAATAGGAGAGTAGGAAGAAATACCAGACCGATGCCTGCTGCTGCGAAGCTTGCGTACATGCGCAAGGCATCGCTTCCCGTAGCGTTCAAAACGGCACTACCAACCCGTAGCTGTGCGAGTACAGTCCAGCGACCCATCATAGAAAACTCCAGCATGGAGATCATCCCCGCACCGCTGATGAGTAGGCCGAACGTACCCCACGAATCCAATCCACGTTTCACGAACCGAGAGCTAAACCATGCTCCCAATGCGAGGCCAGAAAGATACACCGCAAGCACAATCGAGAAGGAAAATGCGCGCGTACTTGCGAACTGCCCGATGGCCTGCGACCAGACAACTTCGTACCCAAGCGCAACCGCTCCAGCAAGTGCATACAAGATGAGCGGGAGATGAGCCGGAATAGCAGAGGAAGAGTGGCGCTTCTCTACTGCGGTTGCTTTCTCTGCCTTGTGCTCGCTCTCCGTTCGTTGTCGCCACGCTACAGCACATGCGACGAGATTGAGGAGTGCTGCGACAAGTGCAGTACCGCGAAGACCAAGCCAAGGGATAAGGGCGAAACTGCAAATCAAAACACCGATGATGCCGCCCATCGTATTTGCGGTATAGAGGAAACCACCTTCCACCGCAATGCGCAGAGATTGCGGTTGCAGAGCACGAACAGCAACAGGGAGCGTTCCTCCCATGAGCAATGCTGGAATGCTCACAACTACAAAAGGCAAGGCCAGAGCAAACAACCCGATGTGATCCTGCAGCCTGGCATACACAACTGCCATTGCAGGCAGCAACAGAGTGACGGCTACCGCAGTTACAGCAATGCCGGCTTCAAGGATTGCGTAGAGACGAAGAGGAGATGCTGCGCGATCGGCTATGCGTCCGAAGAGGGCGCTTCCACCTGCGATTCCTGCGAAGAATGCGGAGATTGCGAGGGTGATCGCATACACTTCAACGCCGACCACCAACGAGAGTTGACGCGCCCAAAGAACCTGAAAAATGAGGGCGGAGATGCCAGAGAGGGCAAGTGCGACGATAAGCGTGATGCGCTTCGGCAGAGACGCGATTGTTGCATCCGTAGCTTTTTTCTGAGTCGCAATCATTGTTGCTGCCGGCATCGACTCTCCGTGAGAGAAGCATTTTAAGAGGACTACAGACTATGTGCGGCTTCTTGTTTGCAGGCTACCTTCTGCAATGCACGTCTCTTTTTCAACAATTCCTCGGCACGCGCGAACCTATAGCAGCGTCCCGAGCGCTTGTGCGGCAATCATAGGAGAGAGTTCGACAGCGGCCACACTGTCAGTTCGAACAGTGGTTACCACTTTCAGCCCCACGCACAATGAGGAACCATAAAGCCCCCTCCTCACTGGAGGTTTTGAAAGAGGCCCCGGCCTCACCAAAAGCAACTGCACTGCCGAGAACTACTCGGGATTGGAGAG
Source organism: Terriglobus sp. ADX1 (assembly GCF_036877645.1). NCBI lineage: Bacteria > Pseudomonadati > Acidobacteriota > Terriglobia > Terriglobales > Acidobacteriaceae > Terriglobus > Terriglobus sp. ADX1. The sequence continues at coordinate 159,904 of NZ_JAEDXV010000001.1, read as the reverse complement.
TATTTTGTCTCCTCATGACAGCATTGTTGGTCTTACCAACGACATAGGCCGGACCGTACTTGGCCAGGAAGCCATGATTGAACGGCTTTTGATTGGGCTGCTGGCAAACGGGAACCTTCTGGTGGAAGGGCTTCCCGGTCTGGCTAAAACACGCGCCATCAAGAAGCTATCCACATTCCTTGATGCTGGCCTCTCGCGTATCCAGTTCACACCCGATCTATTGCCTTCAGACATCACAGGCTCGGAGGTCTATTACACAACTGCAGGTAAAGGTGAATTCCGTTTTCAACCCGGCCCTGTCTTTAACAATCTTGTGTTGGCCGACGAAATCAATCGAGCACCGGCTAAAGTGCAGGCTGCGTTGCTGGAAGCGATGGAAGAACGGCAAGTGACGGTAGCAGGAATAACGCACCCACTCCCCCCGTTGTTTCTTGTGATGGCGACACAGAATCCCATTGAGCAGGAAGGCACTTATCCGTTGCCGGAGGCGCAGCTTGATCGTTTTCTGATGCACGTTTATGTGGACTACCCTGCCGAAGCGTCCGAACGCGACATTATGCGTTTGGTGCGTGACGAAAAGCAGACGGACGGCAGCACACAGGGGAGCGCGGCAACACTACAGAAAGTTTCTCAGCAGACAATCTTCGACGCACGCAAAGAGATTCATGCGATCCATATGGCCGATGCGGTGGAGAACTATATTGTGAACCTGATTCAGGCCACACGAACGCCCGAACATTACGACAAAGATCTGCGTAAGTGGATTCAAATAGGCGCGAGTCCGCGTGGAACCATTGGGTTGGACAAATGCTCCCGTGCATATGCGTGGCTTAAGGGACACGATTACGTTCGGCCTGATGACGTACAAGCCATCGCGCATGATGTTTTGCGTCATCGCATTCTGCTCAGCTATGACGCACAGGCAGAAGGCATCACTGCAAATGCAGTCATCGACAAGGTTGTCCAACTAGTAGCTGTTGCTTAAGAGAAGTGCATGGGCGCATACGCGGAACTCGATTCCCTCATCGCGTTAGAGTTTCGTGCGCGCGGCTTCTCGCTGCGCCACAGTCAACCAGTTCGCAGTCTCCTCTTTGGCCGTCGCACGTCCCATATTCGCGGACGCGGTCTGGATTTTGAAGAGCTCCGTAACTATGTGGCTGGCGATGATGTTCGATCCATCGACTGGCATGTCACTGCGCGCATGCAGAAGCCATACGTCCGTGTGTATTCAGAAGAGCGAGATCGGCCCACGCTGGTCCTCGTGGATCAACGTATCAATATGTTCTTTGGCAGCAGTCGCAGCATGAAGTCTGTCGTGGCTGCGGAAGTGACGGCACTGCTTGCATGGCGCGTCTTTTCCCAGGGAGATCGTATTGGTGCGTATGTGTTCAACGACACTGGCAGTGAGCAGGTTCCCATGCGACGTAGTCGTGCCACCGTGCTGCGCATATTGGATCGGGTCGTTAAACTCAACCAGGAATTACACAGTGCACAGACACAACCAGCTGCGCCCGAAAAATTGAATGAAATGCTGGAGAAGACGGCGCGCCTGTGTCCGCGCGATGCGCTCATTCTTATTGCAAGCGACTTCGATGGTGCGGATGCAAAGACGCGCGATCTTCTGCTCCATCTCTCGCAATCAAACGATGTGGTCTGCTGCCTTGTTTACGATCCTCTTTCACTCGCGTCTGCCATCCGTAGCCGTTTTGTTGTTTCCAATGCAGCGCTGCAGATCGAACTCCATCTGGAGAAACAGAAAGTGCGTGACGATCTGCATATGGCCTTAGAAGAACGCTTAAACGAGGTCTTGTCCTGGCAACACGAGTTGAATATTCCGATTCTTCCACTCTCCACCAGTGAGGATGTGTCACAACAAATCCGCCATTTATTGGGACATGTCGCCACCCATCGGAGGCGGCTATGAGAGCCCCGCTGGAACAGCTACATGATTTCTATCAGCCACCACCGCCGTCCTGGCGTCCGCAAACGGTGGGGTCCTACGCGACCCTTTCTATTCTGGCGATCCTGTTGATTGCGCTGCTCTCATTTCTTTGGCATCGCTGGAGAAAAGATCGTTATCGTCGAGAAGCATTGCATGAACTTGCACATACCGATGTGCGCCATATCTCAGAACTACTGAAACGCACCGCATTATCTGCATGGCCTCGCACACAGGTTGCGGCATTGACAGGGTCTGCATGGCTGACATTCCTGAATGCATCCGTGAAGCAAGCTCCATTCGACAGTGCAATTGCTGGTCAACTCGAAATGTTAGCTTTCTCGACTGCTGAGCCGTCTCGTGAAGACGAATCGGCGATACGGAGTGCCGCTTCTCTCTGGATAGAGCATCACCAGGCACCGCGAAAGGGGGAGAAGCATGTATCGGCTTGAGCATCCGTGGCTACTTGCGATTCTCCCGCTTCCGCTTGTCCTGTATTGGCTGCTTCCGCCCTATCGTGAGGAACAGGATTCGCTGCGGATTACATTCTTTCATTTTGTGGCATCGTCTCTCGGTCTGACACCGCAACATCAAGCAGTGATCTTAAGAACAAACTGGCTGGAAAAAATTTTTAGCGTGTTCAGTTGGGCCCTGATCGTTGTAGCCCTTGCGCGACCGCAGTACATTGAACCGCCCGTTCAAAAGATTGAACCGGGACGCGATCTGATGTTGGCACTCGATATTTCACAATCGATGGAGACACCCGACTTCCATACGCCCGACGGAAAACGGATGCGTCGCGTGGATGCTGTGAAGCAAGTGGTTGCCGATTTCATCCGTCGTAGAAAGCATGACCAAATTGGATTGATTGTCTTTGGACAAACGGCATACCCTGTAACTCCTTTCACTCTGGACCATGAAGCGTGCCAACAGATGCTGGCACAGATTGATGCTGGTATGGCTGGACCTCAGACCATGATTGGTGACGCCATTGGGCTTGCAATCAAGCAATTCAATGCAAGCGACGCAAAGCAGCGTGTTCTGATTCTGCTGACAGACGGTAACGATACGGGAAGCCGCATGCCTCCTCGGCGTGCTGCCGAGATTGCAAAAGAGAATCACATTGTGATCCATGCAGTTGGACTAGGTGATCCACATGCAACCGGCGAGGACAAGATGGATTATGCCGCGCTAGAGCAGATTGCGAGTTCTACCGGTGGCAAAGTATTCCACGGTGAAAATCGAGCCGAGTTGGAAAGTGCCTATCGCGAATTGGATCGGATCACACCTCAGAACTTCAAGACGCTGAGCTATCAACCGCGCCGCGAACTGGCAATGATTCCTATTGGTGCAGCTCTTCTGCTCATAGTGGGATACAACATGCTGATGCTTCTCATTGGCATTGGGATGAGTCTGTGGCACCGTCGAACACAGAACGCCTCGGGCGCGCAGGCGACTGATATCGCCATGCTGAAAGTGCGCTTATGAGTCTGCGTGAATGGTGGCAGCTTCTCCATTTCCTGCGACCGCATTGGCTTTGGATGATGCTGGCTATTCCTGTGTTTTATGCCTCGCTCTTCATGCGAGAGAATGCTCGCCGTCCGTGGCAGGGATTGATTGAACCAGCGCTTCTGGATCATCTGATTGTTCCACGCAAACATCGCTGGCGTTTTCGTCCGGTGCATCTGCTATCGCTGGTAATTGCCCTGGGGACACTCGCCGCCGCAGGACCTACCTGGCGACGCGAACAACCTCCTTTTGCAGAAGATAAGGCACCACTCGTTATTGCACTTGATCTGTCGACAACCATGAACGCCGTGGATCTGAATCCGACACGACTTGAACGCGTGAAGCTGAAGTTGCGTGACCTGATCCATAGACGCAATGGCGGCCGTACTGCATTGTTCGCTTATGCGGACCATGCATACATGGTGCTCCCTTTCACTACAGATGAATCCTTGTTCGATATCTATCTGGACACGCTCAGAACCAACCTAATGCCGCATGAAGGCAAGGATTCTGCGAGAGCGCTGCATGCCATTGAGGATTTCGTGAAAGATGAAACTGTTCCCGGTACGATCCTTTTCGTTACGGATGGCATTGAACCAAGCGCATTGCCTTCCTTTCAGCAGTTCACAAAAAAACAGGACCAACCGGATGAAATTCTGGTTCTTGGGGTAGGGACATCCGAGGGTGGTCCTGTGCAGGATGGGCCTTCTCACTTTTTGGAAGATCACAGCGGAAGACGTGTGTTCTCGAAGTTGGATATTGCTGCTCTGCGTGCCCTGAGCCGTGACGGCATTGATGCAAGTACGTTGACGCCTGACGACGATGACATTCAGTGGATTCAACATCACACGCAGCATCACATGGAACTGCTGGAACAGAAAAACACGCGCACGCGATGGATTGATGAGGGTTATCTGCTTTCTATACCGCTCGCTGTACTGAGTGCCTTCTGGTTTCGCAAAGGGTGGACGATTCGATGGACGGCGGCGCTGTTCGCATTTGCTCTGCTGCTGCCGACCTCGGCTTTCGCTATGGAAGGACCCGACACGTCGTCGCACTTTTCATGGATGGATATCTGGATGACACCCGATCAGCAGGGTCGTTATTACTTTCAAAAAAAAGATTACAAAAAAGCCGCGGAACATTTCGAAGACCCGATGTGGCGCGGCCTCGCTCTGGCTCGCATGGGAGATTACGATGCAGCACTGAATGCTTTCGCCCTGAACGATAGCGCAGAGGCCTGGTTCAATCAGGGAGACGCGCTGGCACACAGCGGTAGATATCCAGCAGCGGTTGAAGCATTTCATCAGGCATTGCTGCGACGTCCTGACTGGAAGGAAGCGAAAGACAATCTTGCGCTTGTACAGTCGTTGATCCCAAAGCCCAAAGAGCAAAAGAAAGAGAAGAAGGAACAAGTCGAGGAGGCTCCCAATCTGCCGCCGGATCAAGTTCGCTTTGACGACAAAGGGAAGCAGGGAAAGAGGACGCGTACCAATATCAAGCCGGTCACTACAGCGGATATATGGATGCGAAATATTCAAACCTCGCCTGCTGACTTTCTTCGAAAACGGTTTGCGATACAGGATGCGAAGGAGCGTCGTCCATGAGACGTCTTCTTCTGGCTATCATCCTATTTACTTCCCTGCATGTGCTAGCACAATCGCCCGTGGTACGTGCTCATTTTGAGCCGTCACAGAACATCATGGTCGGGCAGCCGGTCAAGTTGATCGTTTCTGTTTTTGTGCCGAACTACTTCACTGGCTCTCCGGATTTCCCTGAATTTGAAATGGAAAATGCGGTGGTGGTTATGCCGCAAGATCGGCCTGAGAATTCGAATACGCAGATCGGTGACGCGAAGTATTTTGGGATCACTCAAACATACGTGATTTATCCGCAGCAGGCCGGCGATTTCCGTCTGCCCACGATCAAGCTGTCTGTCCCTTATGCGCAGACACCGCCTAAAACCACCATGGCACAAGTTGTGGTTCCCACTCTCAGCTTTCACGCAGACGTCCCTGCCGCCGCTCGAGGTCTCGCTTACTTTCTACCGACCACGCAATTGACTATCACGGAGAAGTGGTCACGTTCTCTGAAGAAGATTCAGGCCGGCGACACCATCGAACGCACTGTTACCATCACCGCGAGCAAGATGCAGGCGATGCTAATTCCTCCGCTGCAGTTTGCAGCACCAGATGGTCTTCGCATCTACAGCAGCGAGCCCGCTGTGCGCGATCAGAAAACGCCACGTGGCGACTTCGTTTATGGCCAACGTATTGAAACAGCCAAATACTACGTAGAAAAGCCGGGCGCCTATACGCTACCCGCCATCGAATTGCAGTGGTGGAATCTCAATACGCACCGTTTGGCGACGGCATCATTACCGCCGACATCCTTCCAGGCGGCGACCAACCCCGGCCTGGTTGCGGAGCTTCCACCGCCACAGCGAAACGAACAAACCGAACAAGCACCAAAGAGGAAGGCAAGCATTCATTGGCGACGGATTGCAGTGATCACGTTGCAAGGAATACTCTGCGTGGCCATCATTTACTTCGTGTACCTAACAGTTCAGGCCTTACGACCTCGTGTGGTTGCCCTACGGAAGAAGCAGCAGGAATCGGAAACGGCTTACTTTCACCGGTTAATCCATGCAGCGAAAAAAGATGACGCGCCCATAACCTACAACTGCCTCTTACAGTGGTTCGCCCGCCTGTATCCAGGCCAGTCTTTCAGCGACGTTGTAACCTTACATGCCAGCCCGGATTTACAGACGCAGATTTTCGGACTTACCCGTTCTCTGTATGCGCAGGCAGACTCTCAGCGATGGAGAGGTCAGACACTCGTGAAAGAGCTGCAACATTTCCGCGCAACAGCCGTCGCCCCAAAAACCAGATCGAAAACACATGGCTCTCTGGTCGGACTCAATCCGTAGTCCGAATTGGGATTGACCGAAGATAGTGCACTTTGTCGCTGATTTTTCTGAAACAAAACTGGCTCTCAAGAAAGCTGCGTGAACTGTACGTTATGACAGTTTTTGCGCATGCGACACCGCTTTATTGTCACTTTCTACAGGGCGCGGATGTTTCACCTAATCCGCGTGGAGGATGAGTATGCGACACCCCGGCTTCGTGGTTCCGCCGCTGATCGTTTCACTTTTCACACTTCAGACGGTGAGTGTGATGGCGCCAGCGGTTTCTTGTGCGCAGACGACCACAGCACAAACACAGACGACAACGATGCCGACGCAGGATCAACTGCGCACGCTATTGGCACCGGTGGCACTGTATCCAGATCAGTTGCTATCGCAGATCTGCAATGCAGCCAGCGACCCTCAGCAGATCGTCAATGTGGACAATTGGATTCATCAGCAAAAGGGGCTGACAGGCGAGGCCCTAAGCAACGCAGCGCAGCAACAGAATTTTGATCCTGCGTTCATTGCCCTTGTGAATTTCCCGCAGGTACTCGATCAGATGGCGCAGCATGTCAATGACTACGCTCAGATCGGGTATGCCTACAAGGCCAATCAGAAGATGGTGCAAGACACCATTCAATCTCTGCGCAAACAGGCACAAAAAGCCGGCAATTTGAAGACGAATTCGCAACAGAAGGTCGAGGTGCAAACCACCTCTGGCCAGCAGACAATCGTCATCGAACCGGCCAACCCACAGGTTGTATATGTGCCTCAGTACAACCCGACGGTTGTTTACGCAGCGCCTCCTCCGGGCCCCAGCACAGGGGCGGTGGTTGCGACTGCAGTCATTAGCTTTGGCGCAGGTATCGCCCTCGGTGCGTGGATGAATAATAGCTACCCTTGGGGATGGGGAGGATGGGGCTGGTCTTGGGGACATCCGCCGCCGCCCCCGCCCATGCGACCACCACCGCCGCACTGGGGGCCTCCCGGACCTGGCCCCGGACCTCGCCCCTATGGTCCAAATGGTGGCGGAGGATATGGACCACATCCTCCCAATGGTGGTGGGGGGTATAGACCTCCCAACGGCGGCGGTGGACATCCACCAAATGGCGGTGGTGGCATGCCCCCCAACGGTGGTGGCGGACGTCCTCCTAACGGCGGCGGTGGCGCACCTCCGAACGGAAATGTTGGTCGGGCTGCGCCACCCAATGGTGGCGGGCAGAACCGTTACGGCGCTATGCAGACTCCGCAGCGCGGAGGTGGCAGCCCGCAGGGAATGTCCCACTCTGGCTACCAGCAGCCCCATAACGATATGGGTGGATCATTCCATCCAGGTAACGGTCCATCAACCCGCCAGGCGCAGTCTCGTGGAGCTGGCAGCTTCGGCGGAGCCCGCAGTGGTGGTGGATTCCACGGTGGCGGTGGACGACGCGGAGGTCGTAGATGAACTTGAATCGCAATACTTCCCTAACCTCATGGGTCGCCAAAGTTGCCATCACGACAGCTTTGGCAATCCCCTTCTCCCTGCTGGCGCAGGATCATGAGAAGACCTATCCATCGCCGCAAGCCGCGACTGACGCAATCGTACTCGCGCTTAGAAACAACGATACGAAAGCACTTACGGAGCTGTTAGGTCCCACAGGGCGTGATCTATTGAACTCTGGCGATCCAGGATCAGACAAAGCCGACATACAAGCATTTCTGGAGGCTTACGACAATCATCACGAACTGATGGAAGGCCCGGGCGGCATCCGGATTCTCGTGGTTGGTCCTACGCAATGGCCTGCGCCTATTCCTCTTCGCAAAGGCGCATCCGGATGGTATTTCGACTCAGCCGCTGGTAAGCAGAATTTGCTGTTCCGCCGCGTGGGGCGCAACGAATACGATGCGATGGAAGCCTCTCTGCAGCTCGTGAAGCTGCAACGCACCTACGCCAAGACCTCCCATGATGGAGTGCCGGCAGGTGCCTATGCAGCTCGCTTCTGGAGCCGACCAGGCTTCCATGATGGTCTTTACTGGGAAGCGCAGGGGAACGATACCGAAAGTCCTGCAGGGCCGCTGTTGGCGGCTGCTTCTGATCAGGGCTATGGCATTGTTCGCCCATCGGGTGCCAAGCGAGCGCCTTATGGCGGCTACTATTACAAGATTCTTATCGCACAAGGGCCGCATGCGCCGGGAGGCGCGCGCAATTACTTCACAAACGGTGCACTCACCAAAGGTTTTGCCATTCTTGCCTATCCAGCAGGATATAAGTCCAGCGGTGTGATGACATTCATGACTGATTCGCATGGTCGTACTTATGAAAAAGATCTTGGACCCGATACTGCCAAGATTGCTCCGACACTTACAAGCTTTGACCCGGATCCCTCATGGAATCTGGTGCAACCGTAAACTCTAACTGGCATTTCAAGGATGAATTCCATGAAAACCCTGCACGCGTCTGCCATGCTTCTGTTCGCACTGTCCTCCACGGTTGCGGTGTCTGCCCAGAAAACCAGCGTGGACTACGACCATTCCACAAACTTCAACTCTTACCACACCTACAGCTGGGGACAAGTCAAAACCGTTGATTCTCTCTGGGCTGATCGCATCAAGGCTTCTGTGGATCAACAGCTCCAGGCAAAGGGATGGACGAAGGTTGCCGATGGTGGCGATGTCGCGATTGCGGCGCTCGGCCAGGTGCGCAACCAACAGGAAGAACAGACGTTTTACTCTGGTGGCGGTTGGCGTTGGGGTTCGGGCATAGCCACCACCTCTACTTACAACACACGGCAAGGCACGCTTGTTGTTGCGATGTTTGATACGAAGACGAAGAAACTTATCTGGCGCGGTGTAAGCGACGGAGATCTTTCCGGAAAACCTGAGAAGAACATCGACAAGATGAACAAGTCTGTGGCGAAGTTCTTCAAGACTTTTCCACCTGCTAAGTAGACCTCCTGATCCCCTTCACCTTCTACGAATTGATGATGTAACTCGCTCCTGGAAGTGAGTTACATCATCAATCCCAAGTCAGACTTCGCGCGCGCTCCTTCAGGAATGGACGCCCATATTTCCGTCCCGCGGCCCTTCATGGAATGAATTCGGAACTCTCCGTTCAGCAACTTGACCCTTTCCGTCATGCTGATCAATCCGAGTCCAGACTTGGCGACTCCTGTGTCAAATCCGCTGCCTGTGTCCTGAATAGACATGTAATAAGTTGTCCCGAGCTTAGTAATAATGACGCAAACCTTCTCCGTATTCGCGTGATGGAGTGCATTGTTCAATGCCTCCTGTGATACCCGGTAGAGACAGAGAGCAATATCCTCGGCAATTGGGTCCGCGAACTCATCGATGTGCAGATCCACATGGAAGGCTGGGCGCTCGAAGTCTCTGCACATTGCCTTCATCGCTGGTCCCAAACCAAGGTGCTGCAACTTATAGGAATGAAGGTTGTGCGACATCTCGTGCAGATCCGTGCAGAGAGTATCCAACTCATCGCGAATATGTTTCAACTGCCCTGAGCACATATCCGACAGCAGTTGCGATGAATCGTCAGACAGCGAAGCAATCTGGCTGGTTACCAGCGAAAGTCGCTGTCCGATATCGTCATGGAGTTCACGCGAAAGACGCTTTCGTTCGTCCTCCTGAGAACGAAGTAGCTGTGCTGTAAGCACACGTATCTCACGCTTACGCTGTTCTAACTCCCTTTCTCCATACTCTGTTCCAGAAACGATTTTTAGCGCAACAAGCTGGCGACTTCCAAGGTTCTCCATTGTCGTAATAACGACATTTGCCAACAGCGTAGATCCATCTTTCCGAATCAACATTCGGTCATGCGGAGATCCTGCTTGAAGATCACTTTCCTTCTTGCGTACGGCGCTTCCAGCGCACCGTGCGAAAAGGTCGTCGTAATGCATTGCCCATAGCTCTTGCTGCTCATATCCCAACACAGTTTCAAAGTGCGAATTTACAGAAAGAAACCGTCCTGAAGCATTCAACATGGCCAAGGGAAATGGGACGGACGACAGGAGCAATTCTGCAGCATACGTCGATGAATGCGCCATCTCCACTGACCGACGCGCTTGTTCCGCATGAACCATGAGATCAAGCAACAGATTGGCCTGCGCAGCAAAATCTGCAGACCATGCGATTTCATGACGATGAGAAGCAAGAATGAGAACCGTCTGACCAAATCCGTCCTGGCTGTGCGGAAAGGCCATCATCGAGTTGATTGCGGAAATAGCCGGAGGACTGTCAACGGGATATATATGTGGTGCGGCTTCTTTGCGTTGCCAAAACACTGGGATTCCAAGACTAACCTTCTCCAGAATCCCTTGTAGATCGTCAAAGTCCCCATTCAGAAAACGTAGCAAGACGGAGTTCGGTGAGGAAGGATACACAGGCGCAAGACGGCCACCATCCAGAAGATACAACCATGCAACATACTCGCAGTTGTGAAGGCGCGCGAATGCATCGATGCCCTTTCTTACTGGATCATGTGCATCTTGACTGTAAATCGGTGAGCGCTCGGTTAGCTTATGAAATCCATGGTTTGCTTGTTTCAACGACCACGGAACAAACGATCGATGACTGGCATACACCTTCGCAGACTTATCCATAAGGTCCTCAATTCGTGCACACGTCAGGGTAGGCGTGTAACCCAGGGGATTCACTCAACGGACTTCAGATCAGCAAAGTTTTAGATTCGACAGGATACGGGGCTGTCGGATGGCATTGCGGGATGAGGACGCTTGCGATCGTTCCGCTTCTTCCGTGCATATGCGCTCGCGAATAGCGTACATCAAAATATTTGTTGCTGTGCATGAAATTAGAGTAAGGCGGCCTGTCAAATCTAACAGGCATAGTGATATGTCAGAAAACCTACAAAAATCAGTAACATATCACCGTTTGCTGTTCCATATGGAGCAGTAAAACTTGCCGTGAGCAGCAGACTGCAGTGCTGCAACTAAGTCGGTGGTTAGTTTCTTCTTCAAGACATATCCATCGCCAATTTTGCGAGCGATTTCTATATAGTCATCGTCTTGAATCAATGTCAGAAAGATGATTTTTGTGGGGCAATCTGCCCTACGCATATGTCGCGCTACGGCCAGTCCATCCATCCGAGGCATGGAGATATCGAGGATGGCAAAGTCGGGGCGCAACTTAAGCGCTTGTTCTAAGGCCTCCACGCCATCGCTGGCGGTTGCGACGATGTCGTATGTATCTGACAGCATGGCGCGCACGCGGAGGGTTATGCTTGCGTCATCATCCACACACAGCACCGTCGCTCGATGCAAAACTTCTTGCACGCTGTCTTTCCCCCGCATCCCATCCTGCTGGGACGAACTTTCGTCCGCAACTGTGCACAAAGACAGTTTGCATACTGCGAAACGCGCAGCCTGCATTGACACAGGATTTTTTTGGATGCAATGAAGCATACAGAACTTCATCTTCCACGTGGAAGCCTTTTCTTCCTTGCCGTTTGGTCCTTTACAGGCTTCTTCCCGCTTGTGCGGGACGATCTCGCTTCCGCGCTGCTGAAAGTCCTTGAAATCCAGCCCCAGGCCAGTGCAATGGCCAACAGCGAAACCAGGAGCGATGCCCGTGATACGGACGCCCGCCTGCACGTAATCCTCGGACGGCGCCGTTTCCGTCAGCTCTTTCGCTCTCCTCCGTCTGACTGGACCAGAGCGAAAGAGCTACAGAGCAACGGTTGCTGGCAAAACCATGGCCCGCATTGTTTGTTGAATCAGTGTCGATCTGTATTATCGGTGCTCGCCGTGGCAGACGTTGAATCGCTCTCCGACATCAGAAAGCTTCGCCCAGACTGACGTAGGCTGCATGACTGCTATCACCCCACGCATAATCCGCCCGCAGATTAATGTGATTACGCTTGGCCAGGACAAACCTCAGCCCGAAACCTCCGCCGGGCTTCGGTTGTGAATTGCCAAACCCACCCCAGTCATGCGCAACTGCTCCCGCCCCAGCAAATGCCGTGGCCCCGATTCTCCAGAACAGATCTCTGCGGAATTCCATCTGCCCCACCAGCATGCGATCATCGCGAAACTGTCCAACCTGGTAGCCGCGAAGGTCTTTGGACATGCCCAGTTCGCACACATCGTAGAATGGCGCTCCATCTGTCACCATGCAGGAAGAAGCATGGATTGCAAGGACGTTCTTCGGCCCAAGAGGAAAATATTTGTTATAGGCGAGCGTCAGATTTTGATATGTCCGTGTGCCGCCCAACTGGGGTGCATAGAAATCTGAAAGCACATCAAAAAACGACCCCTTCGTGGGATAAAACGAGCTATCGCTGGAGTCTCGCTGCAATCGGATTCCCAGCGCCGCCGTCCGAAGATTGACGGTAGAAGGCAGTGGAACAGGAAGTTTGCTGGGATCCAACGTCGTTGAATTCAAGCCAGCGGTGCTGCCAATGATGTGATAGCGCGGACCTAAATACCAATCCCGATAAACGCGCATCTTTGGTTCTAAAAGGAAGGCCTTCGATGTCTGCGAGAGCGGAATACTCCTGTTGCCACTATTGGCCCCAATACCGAAGAAGTTGTAATTGAATTTGCCACCGCCAACTGCTACCAATATCCGGTATTTATCGTTGCGCAAGTGAATCTGTCCACCACCACCGGCTGACCAGCTCCCGGTTGAAGTGATAAAACCGGCTGCGCCCAATGCAGATGGCGGTGACTCCGGACTACCATCCAGATGGACGGCGTAAATAATGCCAAGGCCTCCTCCATTTCCGATGGAAGGATTCACCAAAGGAATTGGGGCAAACGCAAATTCACCACGATGCTTTTTCTTCTTTTGATCCTTCTTCTTTGAATCGTAAGCACCCAGACCAAGACTTGTTCCTTTGCTCTTTGCGCCTTGATCGACATCCACATTCGTGCCAAAGAGAACTGGTGAACCATTGCCTCCGGATTGAGGAGATGCAACGGGAGTAGCATTCTGCGCGCGCAACATGCGTGAAAGCAAAACCACTGTCAGGGCAAGGCCGAAACGAATTCCTGTCATAGTGGGCGTCCCCTTTCTTATGAATCGCGGAAGTTGTTTACACGAGCAATAAGGCGGGGCTAATTTCTACCACTGCACCCCGTCAAGCTATCGGGGCACACCGTCGTATGCCACTGGCAGATTTGCCAGACCTCTCGGCAGCCTTCCGCTTCTCAGCGAAAAGACCATCCCACTGTCAGCGAAGTACCTAGATTGTTCGTAGGTGCTGATACCGTAGGACGGTTGTCATAGTTGTCATAGAAACTACCGCGGAAATAGAAGTCTTTGTAAAACTTCACATAGACATCCTGGTTCAACGTCATTCTCACGCGGCCTTCTTGCGTAAGGCTGGGATAGACCCACACCGTGGTATCAAAATCCACGGAATCAAAACGAAAGGTGGAATACTGCACAGCCAATGCAGTATCAACACTGTTGGACCGTGGTGTTGTTGCTTGTGAGGAGTCGTTTTCAACGGTGTAGGCAAAACCACCAATGAAGGTAAGGTCTGTCTTGTTGCTGATGATCGGACGCATTGCAAGCGCCGCTCCCAAAGACGTACGCAGGTTGATCTTCTGTGCTGAACTGGAGAGGAAGTTGGCGATGCCCCCCTCCGCCCAACGCGTTCGTCGCAGCTGCACGAAGTATTCCGCCTTGATGTCCGTTTCACGCGTGTTGCTCGTCTCCAACTGACTCGTGAACTGTGTACTTGCACTCACACCGATGACGCGCTTCATCGTCTGTGAAAACAGGTCGCCCTGCAGCGTCAGCTGCTTCTGGGAGTTCGACTGAGCGAAGTTCATGCCCAGATCAATGTCGCCGCGCCAACTGCGAAAGAACCTTGTATCGGTTTCTTGAATGCTTACAACCAGATGATGAGGTATGGATGCAGACGAGACACCTTCCACCAGAAGCATGGAATCGGTCGTGTCCTGGTGGATCGTCCCGCTAAACGTTTTTCCGTGGTTATCAACGACAACAAACGATTGCTTCGATTGGAGGGTTGCAATGCTCTTCCAATCCAAAATCACGGTCGAAGTTGCATTGGGCTGCTTGATGGTGAGCTGCCCTTTTTCAAGGGAGCGAATTTCGCAGGTGATCACGTCACCATTTTTCAGCGTAATCCTGTCGTTACTCTGCCTGTTGGAAGCAAAGGCAGATGTTGCCATCGCCATAATAATGAAGATGCTTAACCCAATGCGAAAAGAACGACAGATAGCACACAACTGTTTACCGGTCCTCAGCACGGCATAACGCATTGGCCCGCCGCTCCCGAGAACACTGATAACCACTGCTCCCCTCCTGCTGGATACGGCGATTCGATGCAACTCGCATACCATATGCGTGCAGCAACATCACATTGCAATTCCTCTTCAGTCACTACTGCCAGTTCTTACAGGTGCATATCCCTTCACGGATGCTATGCTCAGTGGTCAAGTAACAGGCAGTTCAAACATGGATACTGAAGAACGAGGCTCCCACTGGCATGGGTTCCTCGGTTTCTCTCCCTATACATGTGGCTATCTGAGATAAACAGTCCGCCTGATTTCCCCTGACGCGGTCATGCAGGCAAGAGCGAATGCGGAATGATTTCGAGGTGGGAGAAAGGGGTACACCGTGGATCGGCCTGGTGTTCTGATTGCGGACGACCATATCCTCATCGCAGAAGCTTTGCGAGCGCTTCTCGAGCCGGAGTACCACGTGTTGGATCTTGTCCATGATGGCAAGAGACTGCTGGCACGCGCCGTGGAATTGAAGCCGGAAGTAGTAATCCTTGACCTTGGCATGCCACTGTTAAATGGCATTGATGCCGGTCAACAACTGAAAAAACTGCTGCCGCGAACTAAGTTTGTTGTTGTCACCATGAACGAAGATCCGGATGTGGCCTCCGTTGCTCTGCACAGCTGGGCCTCGGGCTATCTTCTCAAGAAATCCGCAGGCACAGAGCTAAAGCGCGCACTGGGTTCCATCCTGCATGGAAGAACATATGTCACACCTTCCATCGCGCAGCCCCTCATGGATGAATTCATTCGCAATCCGAAGCCAACCAAAAATAAAGAGTTGACACCACGCCAACGCGAAGTACTGCAGCTTCTTGCCGAAGGACGTTCTATGAAAGAAGCTGCAGCTGTTCTCGATGTAGCAGTACGCACGATTGCATTTCACAAATACAAAATCATGGAAGAGTTTGGCCTGAAGAGTAACGCTGAATTAGTGCGGTTTGCCCTTCGTGAACGTCTGGTTGCGGAGGATCCACGCTTTTCTTGAATCACCGAAAACGAAGACGACTCGAACACCGATCCAACTTTCCAGCACGTTATCTCTATCTGTCAGAGACAACGTGCTGGAAAGTTTTATGGCTGCTCATTGGACCTGTTGATACGTTCCAGACATCCCACTGCATGTTTTGCCAGTATTGCTGCAGAGAAGTAGCCCGATAGTGTTTGAGCAAAAGAGAAGATCGCTTCCGAGGAAGCAAATGGAGAGAGCCAGTACATGAAAACATTTCGCGCACTACTGCTACTCATGCTTGGCACGGCGCTTCCCGCGTTTGCCCAAAACAAAATCGACGACCGCCTCGGCACCTCAGCCGAAGTGCTACGCCAGATGCTTGCACACGAAAATGCCATCCCAAAGACGTATCTGGACCGCGCTGTCTGCGTGCTGGTCTTCCCAGCCGTTAAGAAAGTGGGCGTGGGTATCGGCGTTACTTATGGCCGTGGTGTACTTGTCTGCCGGAGTGGTGTGGACATGAATCGTGCCTGGTCTGCTCCTGCCATGTACAAACTCGACGTAGGCAGCCTTGGCGTGCAGCTTGGCCGCTCAGAGACAGACTATGTCATCCTTCTTGAAAATAAGAAGAGCGCCCTCAAACTGCTTAGCGGCAAGTTGAAGCTGGGTGCCGATGCAACCGCAGTCGCCGGCCCGAGCGGCGCTAAGGCCGTAGGCGCCAACGACACGAACTTCGATGTCCTGACATATTCCCGCGCAAAGGGTGGCCTATTCGCCGGCGCGTCCCTCGGTAGCGCATCGATGGCCACCGACGACGATGCAAACAAAGCCGTCTATGGCAAGGACATCACAGCAACCGAAATCGTTCGCGAAGGCGGAGTAACCGTAACGCCAGCAGGCAAGCCCATCATCAAGGTCCTGACCACCGCGTCCCCCAGCAGCCGCTAATCCACAACACATGCAGCTCCATGAGACCGAGTTCGACTCGGCTTCATGGAGCTTTTCTTATTGCGCTGATACGGGTCTTGAACTCGTGCGCGTTTGCAGCACCGCTCCCTTTGATGCGATACTTGTGTTCTCGCCCACCAATCAAAGTAGCGAGCGCCGGGATGGCGGAACTGGCAGACGCAGCGGACTCAAAATCCGCCGAGGGCAACCTCGTGGGGGTTCGACCCCCCCTCCCGGCACCAAGATAATAAAAGACTTATAGGGAAAATGACCTCTCCGGCGCGAGAGGTCATTTTCATTGGTGGCTGTTCTGGTGGCTGTTCGTTTCTGCGAAGTGGCCGAATGGCTGTTTGTGAGCGCTATAGTCTGCAATGAATTGCAGAGAGTGACATTCCCCGGATTTTTGGAGCTTAGCCGAGGTCGGATCGGCGTCAAGGCCGCGCATGCGCGCGCCGCTTCGCGGTCGCAGAGCCTTGACTCCGACTCCTGAACCTCGGCAGATCATCTCGACATCCGGGGAATGTCATGACTCTACGGCCGAGAAGAGAGCTGCAAAACGGAGATGCTCCTTCAAACCCGTTTAGTCCAGCCCTTCAATGGCGAGTACGGTACCAGACGGGCCAATGGAGACCCTACCGGTGTCGTGCGTTCGTTGAAGATTGCCGAGTGTTTCTCTTCGCTCTCTGATCGCTGCACGAACCTCGCCTTGGACATGCGTCGCGGATTCGAGAACCTCGTGTTCAACGCCGATAAACAAGTTAAGATTTCCAATTCCGAGTTCTGGAAACAGCGGTACTCGATATCCGTCGAACCGAACTTCACCCACTTCCTTTATCGTCACAGGCCTGTTCTCCAGAACGTTTCTTGTGCGCGGTGCTATTTCGATGCGGGCCTCGACAGTTGCGGCTGATCTATACTGACCAGCCCAGTTAAGAAGTTGAGCTGATCTTGCATCGGTCGCCTTCTCTTCGAAATGCTCTGGATCGGGGATGAAGTAGATGTTTTCAGAAATCTTTTCAGATGTCGCCTTTGAGTCCTCTACTTTGATGCGTTTGTTGCGCTCTTCTTCAGTCTCGTCATCTTCGGGGTCCACAATGAACACTGTCGTATTGGTGGTTTGTAAAAGAGTAGCGACCACCAACCTTTCCACGGGTCGGCCTTGGAGCCCGAAACGAAGAGCCGGAACCTGTTCGAGGCCCCTTCTGATCTGGTCCATCGACACGCCTCTTTGCGTTTGACTTCCTTTGCATTCGACAACGTAATACGGAGCATCTGGGATATCCTGCCACATCAGATAGTCAGGTTGGAGTCGTCCTTGGCGGCGGATATTCTGATACCTCGTGCGATCGGCTAGGGCCACTGAGACGTCCACCCATGAATTGCTGTTGAAGAGCCTTTCCATAGCGAGACCAGCGAAGCCTACTCCAAATTCATCGGACATAAGTGTCTTTTGATGAAAATCCAGATCCTTGCATTCCTCGTTGATCCGGAATCGGCTAGGCGAAGTATTTGCAGTCGCTATTGCCCAAAAGTACCGCCGAGTCGCCCAACTAGCACTTAGTCGAGCCATGTTGGCCCACTGTGGAGTAGTCAACTCACCCGTCTTACGAAGCAAGTCAATTGCGCGAAACGTCATCAATGGCGTGTTAGCCAAGGCGGGAACAAGTTGGGCAGCTTTCGCACCTGAAGGGGGTTTCCCTGCATCGGCTAGGCTTTGTTCGCGTGCGGCGGCGAGCTGCCGTACCTTGGCGACGGTAGCCTGAGAGCTGTCGATCGAGACGGTGAAGTTCAAGCTTAAAACCTGCCTGAGACGTTGAATCGACATTGCGACTCCCTGTTAGTGGATTCCGGAAGTATAGGTCGAGAACTAGAATCTCAGGGGAATGTCACCAAGAGGCTAAGGCCTACTTCGCTCCAGACGCGATCCGCTCCACCACTGACAGCCGGTGTGCCGGCGACAGGTGGCTATACCGGGCCGACATCGTAATCGTCTTATGGCCCGCAGCTTCCTGAATCTCCTTGATACTCGCCCCTGCCATAGCAAGCCAGGAGCAGAACGTGTGGCGATTGCAATGCCAGACGTACTCGCTGATGCCAGCATCCACAAGGCAAGGCTGGAACCATGAACGGGTGTCGAAGCGGCCCTTGCTGCCTTCGCGAGGGAACACCGGATCAGAAGCATGTTGTCGTGGGCGCTTGAGTGATTCGAGAGCTGCAATGGCATCGGAGTTCAGATGGACAGAACGCGCCGAGCCGTTCTTTGTCTTCGTGAGCTCGATTGTCTTGCGATCAAGATGCACCTGGGACCAGGTGCAGGAGTATTGCTCGCTGAGCCGCATCCCGGTATGCACGCTTACAACGAACTCGGCTACGTGCTCCGGAAAGCGCTTCGAAATCACCGCATGTAGTCGGTCGAAGTCCTCGCGGGTCAAGAATCGCAGGCGGCCAGCACCTTCCTTGCGCTGGCGCACTAAGCGAGCAGGATTGATCGAGACTTTGCCGTTCCGGATGCCCTCGCGATAGCAAAGGGAGATGAAAGCTTTGTATCTGTTCGCCGTTGCCGCAGTCTTGCAGCGGGTGCGGAGCCAGCGCTCCAATTCCTGTGGAGTCAGTTCAGCGGCAGGGCGAGAGCCGAGCGCCCCGCGTACAATCTCACCCTTGCTTATGTATCCGCGCTGATCTTTGTGGTGGGCTGTGAACTCCAAAGCATCGTCAATGAGTTCACTCAGAATGAGGACCTTGGAGTTCCGCAGTTCTGGCAGCTTCCGTCCAGCCGCAGCGTCAGCCTTGCGCGTTTGGTATAGCTTGATGGCATCCGACTTGCGACCGACCTTCTCACGGTGACGCTTGCCCGCCGCATAGTAGTGAATCCACCAGATGCCGCTGTCGATTGGATGTTCGTATACTCCACGCATCGAATCCTCCCGCTGGCCTTCTCAGCGGATATAGAATATCAATACATCCGACAGAACAGCCATCGCAAGTAAGAGAGGCCAGTGCTTACCGAACGCCATAAAGAGATCGCCGGAAAAATCTGGGAAATCGCCAACCGTCTGCGTGGGCCATACCGTCCGCCGCAGTATCGGCTAGTTATGCTTCCCATGGTAGTGTTGCGCCGCTTGGACTGCGTCCTCGAACCAACCAAAGAAGCGGTCCTCAAGGAGCACAAACGGCTCTTGGCCGCCCGAACGCCCGAAAAGGCTCTACCGCGCCTGCTCACAAAGGTCGTCGATGCCGACCGCAAGCAGCCGCTCTACAACACCAGCGCCTACACCTTCCAGAAACTGTTGGACGATAGCGAGAATATCGCTCCCAACCTGGTCGCCTACATCAACGGATTCTCAGACACCGCCCGCCGCATCTTCGAGAAGTTCAAGTTCAGCGACCAGATCGAGAAGCTCGACAGCAGCAACCGCCTTTACTCCATCGTGCAGGCGATGGCGGGTGTCGACCTGCATCCAGATCGCATCGACAACATCCAGATGGGATACCTCTTCGAGTACCTCGTCATGCGCTTCAACGAGCAGGCTAACGAGGAGGCCGGAGACCACTTCACACCGCGAGAAGTCATTCGCCTGATGACTCACCTGGTCTACACCGGCGAAGAGGACGTGTACCGCTCGGGTATCTACCGCGAGATCTATGATCCCGCCTGCGGTACCGGCGGCATGTTGTCGGTCTCCGAGGAGACCATCCGCGCTGGTAACGCCTCCGCGAACCTCGGCCTGTACGGCCAGGAATACAACGACGAAAGCTGGGCCATCTGCTGCTCAGACATGCTCATCAAGGACGAGGAGACCGATCAGATTGTCCTGGGCGACACATTGGGCGACGGTAAGACCCGAGACGGCTTCTCCGGCAGGCAGTTCCACTACATGCTGGCCAATCCGCCTTTTGGTGTCGAGTGGAAGGATCAGCAGAAGGTCGTGGAAAAGGAAGCCGAGGAGCTCGGCTTCTCCGGCCGCTTCGGTGCGGGTCTACCCGCCATTAATGATGGCTCGCTGCTCTTCCTGCAACACATGATCTCGAAGATGAAGGCGTCTCCCGAACAAGGGGGCGAGGGGTCCAAGATCGCCATCATCTTCAACGGCTCTCCGCTCTTCAGCGGCGATGCAGGCTCGGGCCCATCCAACATCCGCCGATGGATCATTGAAAATGACTGGCTGGATGCCATCGTCGCCCTCCCCGATCAGCTCTTCTATAACACCGGCATCTTTACCTACGTGTGGCTCGTCACCAATCGTAAACCGCAGGAGCGGCGCGGTAAAGTGCAGCTCATCGATGGAACGCGCTTCTATCAGAAGATGAAGAAGAGCCTGAACAACAAACGCAATGAGCTGACCGATGGTCCCGGTGGTCACATTGCCCGGCTGACTGAACTCTACGGCAACTTCAAGGACGGCGAGCGCGAGACCGTGCAGATTGACGGCCAGCCTGAATCTAGGGTTGTCAGCCGCAACTTTGAGAATCGTGAGTTCGGCTTCCTCAAGGTCACGGTAGAGCGCCCGCTGCGGATGAACTTTGAGGGCACGGAAGAGCGCCTCGGATTGCTGGAGGAGCAGTCCGCCTTCGCGAACCTCGCTGTCTCAAAGAAGCGCAAGGACGCCAAGACCATCGCCGAGGAAGAAGCTGCGGGCCAGGCTCATCAGGATGCGATTCGCGCCGTCCTGCGCACACTCAGTCCCACGGGCCGCTATAAGGATCGTGCGCTCTTCCTCGAAGACCTGGAGGAGGCTGCGAAGGCGCGCAAGGTCAAACTTCCTGCGCCGGTTAAAAAAGCTATCCTGAACGCGCTGGGCGAGCGCGATCCGAAGGCGGAGATTTGCTACGACGCCGATGGCAATTGGGAGCCGGACAGCGAGCTGCGCGATACGGAGAACATCCCACTGCCCGCTGGCACCACGCTACCGCTGCCGATGCACTTCGGCCCTGACCAACGTAACGATGATCTTGTCGCGCTGATGACGCCGACGATCGACGAGTACATGCAGGCCGAGGTGCTGCCGCATGTGCCAGATGCGTGGGTGGACTACAGCAAGACCAAGGTGGGTTACGAGATTCCTATCAATCGTCACTTCTATGTGTACAAGCCGCCGCGGCCGCTGGCGGAGATTGAGAGCGATATCGGAAGTATTGAAGACGACATAGCCGGGCTACTCAGGGAGCTAGGTGCATGAGCTACATGGATGAGATAGCGCAAAAGCACTATGCGTCCCTTCCATCTGGGTGGTCGACCTCGCGCGTCAAATTCGTGGCGGACATTCAGACGAGCAATGTCGATAAGGTTGCGAGCCCGGATGAAATCCCTGTGCGTCTCTGCAACTATACGGACGTCTACTACCGTGACCGAATCACCGCTGACCTGCAGTTGATGGAGGGCACGGCTACCAAGACTGAAATAGAGAAGTTTAAGTTGCGTGCCGGGCAGGTACTGATCACCAAAGACAGCGAAAGTTGGGACGACATCGGCATTCCCGCATTGGTGGCCGAAGACATTCCCGATGCAGTATGCGGATACCATCTAGCGATCTTCACTCCGCAAACAGGAAGCCTTGACGGGGCTTACCTTGCTTGGCTGTGCCGAGCAGACTCACTAAATGACCAGTTCAAGCTATCAGCGAATGGCGTCACGCGCTTTGGGCTGGGGCAATATGCGATGAAGAATGCGGTGATAGCCGTTCCACCGCTCAAAACGCAGAGAAAAATCGCAGCATTCCTCGACGAAAAGACGGCGCAGATTGATGCCCTAATCGAAAAGAAGCAGCAGTTACTGGAGCGGCTGGCGGAGAAACGTCAGGCCATCATCACCCAGGCTGTCACCAAGGGACTCAATCCTTCCGCGCCCATGAAAGACAGCGGCATCGACTGGCTCGGTCAAATCCCCGCCTATTGGGAAGTTGCTGCTGTTGGTTATCGATATGAAGTACAGCTCGGTCGGATGTTGAATGCTGAACGCTCCGCTGGGGACCATCCGAAACCATATCTACGAGTATTCGATGTTCAGTGGGACACGATCAACGTCATTGATCTGCCGAAAATGGATTTTCCCCCTGAAGCTCAAACGCGCTATCGACTTGAGCCGGGTGATTTGCTTGTAAATGAGGGTGGTAGCTACGTTGGTCGTGCAGCAATCTGGCGCGGGGAACTAGAAGAGTGCTACTACCAAAAGGCGTTACACCGACTCCGCTCTTTCGACAAGAGTCAAGACACAGCTGAGTTCTTCTACTTTGTCATGGAAGCAGCTACAACAAATGCTGTATTCGTCGCTGGGGGCAATCAGACAACGATCGACCACCTCACTGCTGAACAGCTAAGGCATTACAGATTTCCCTTTCCACCCCTTGCCGAACAAGAGTTGATCTCGACGAACCTCCGTGAGCGTCTACGGACTATCTCGCGTATATCAAGCGACGTTGAGCTGTCAGTTGAGAAACAGAAGGAGTATCGTTCAGCCCTAATCACCGCCGCAGTCACGGGCCAGATCGAGGGACTTCAATGAGCCTCGATGCATCAAGCTACTTCGATCATCTTCGAGCGTACCTATCGGACGACTACATAGTTGACGAGGGTGCATCGGGAACTATCAGTCTCACTGAAAAATACTTTCGCGAAGGCTCAACAAGGAAAGTCACTCGCAAGCTCGCCCTACCCTTCGAAGGTAAGGCATTCGCGATCAAGCTCGATGGGCCCAAGGAACGGCTATTCCATTTTCTCGATGACAACGGACGCCCGTGGTCTAAACGCTGCGACTTTGTAGTTTTCCAGTGCTATCAACGCGCCATCAATGCCTATCTGTTCGAGTTCAAAACGAAGAGCCTCGACCCATCGTCTATCATCGAACAGCTAAAATCCGGGGTGCATTGGTGTGCCAGTCTCAAGAAGGTGGTAAGTCAATATACTGGCGATGATCGCGGAATCCGAATTCGTAAGTTTGTGCTAACCGAGAATGAAAACCCAGGTGCGTACTTGGATCAAGCTGGTAGGTATTTAGCCCGTGACCCTTCCATTCGTCACTACCATTACGATCAAATCGCGAAATTGACTCTTGATACGCTGGACAACGATTCGGTTAGAACGGTTTAGGGGAACATCATGCCTGGTCACACGGAAACCGATTTCGAGCGAGCCATCGAACACGGCCTCATCTCAGCAGACCGCTACCAGAAGCGTGCGCCGGAGGCTTTCGATCCAAAGGCAGCTTTGTTTCCTGATGATGTGATCGGCTTCATCCGTGACAGCCAACCCACTCGCTGGGCGCAGCTCGAAGCGATGTTGAAGGACCGCACCGCTCCGACAGTGATCGACAGTCTGACCAAGGAACTGGCCAGCAAGGGCACACTCGGCGTCCTTCGCCACGGCTTCAAGTGCTACGGTAAGGAATTCCGCCTCGCCTACTTCCAGCCCAACTCCAGCATGAACCCGGAGAGCGCCGCGCTGTACGCTGCGAACCGGCTGACCATCACACGCCAGGTTGCATTCACCTCCACCGTCCTCAAAAAGCCGGAAGGCACTCCCCGTCGCTGTATCCTCGACGTCGTGTTGAGCCTGAATGGGCTTCCTGTGGTCACGGTTGAACTGAAGAATCCGCTGACAGGTCAGCGCGCCGAAGACGCACGGCGGCAATACATGACCGACCGCGACGGACGCGACCCGATCTTTCGCTTCAAGGAACGAGCGCTTGTCCACTTCGCCGTCGATCCAGACGAGGCATGGATGACCACCGAGCTCAAAGGTGCGGAGACGCTCTTCCTGCCATTCAATCGCGGTCATAACTACGCCGCCGGCAACCCTCCTGTGGAGGACAACTGGAAGACACACTACCTGTGGGATGAGGTGCTGCGTGCGGATAGCCTGCTGGACATCCTGCAGCGCTTCATGCACCTGGACATCAGCGAGAGAACTGTGGACACCGCCCAGGGTAAGCGCACTGTCCGCCGGGAAGCGATGATCTTTCCGCGCTATCACCAGCTGGACGCCGTGCGCAAACTCACAACCCACGCGCGGGCGCACGGATCGGGGTGCAACTACCTTATTCAGCACTCGGCAGGATCGGGCAAGTCGAACAGCATTGCATGGCTCGCACACCGTTTGGCTGGTTTGCATGATGCCAATGACGCGAAGGTGTTTGACTCCGTCATCGTGATCACAGACCGGCGTGTGCTCGACCAGCAGCTACAGAACACCGTCTACCAATTCGAGCACAAGACCGGCGTCGTAGAAAAGATCGACGAGAATACGCAGCAGCTCGCGAAGGCAATCGCGGGGGGAACCCCGATCATCATCTCCACGATCCAGAAGTTCCCATTCATCAGCCAAGCCATCCGCACCCTGGAGAAGAAGGGCGAAGGCGTTGACCTGAACACCACGGGCAAACGCTTCGCGGTGATTGTGGATGAGGCCCACAGTTCGCAGTCCGGCGAGACGGTCGCGGCACTCAAAGGCATCCTGAACAAGGACGGGATCGCCGACGCTATCGCCGCGCAGCTCAGCGAAGAAGAGGACGATCAGCTGACCGACGAAGCGAGGGCAAATATTCGTCGGGAGATGATGGGTCGCGCGCGGCAGCCGAACCTTAGTTTCTTCGCCTTCACAGCAACCCCGAAGTTCAGGACGAAGGCTGTATTCGATGAGCCGGGACCGTCCGGGAGCTCACCGTTCCACGAGTACTCGATGCGTCAAGCCATTGAAGAGGGTTTCATCCTCGATGTGCTGAAGAACTACACCACGTACAAGCGCTTCTTCGGCCTCATAAAGCAGGTGGAGGATGATCCCGAAGTCCCCAAGCGTGCCGCAGCCAGTGCACTCGGTCGATTCCTGGAACTGCACCCGGTCAACATCGAGCAAATCGTTCAGGTGATCATCGAGCACTTCCGTTTGAAGGTGTTGCATGAGCTTGGCGGTCGCGCCAAAGCAATGGTAGTCACTTCGTCTCGTCTTTCTGCCGTAAAGTTCAAGAAAGCCTTCGACCGCTACATCCAGACGAAGGGATACACGGGCATTCGCGCGTTGGTGGCGTTTTCGGGCACCGTAGAAGATCCCGATCTCCCGGGAGCGACCTTTACTGAGGTCGGCATGAACGATGGTCTTCCGGAGCGGGAGCTTCCAGAACGTTTCGCCGGTGAAGACTATCGCGTGCTCATTGTGGCAGAGAAGTATCAGACGGGCTTTGATCAGCCTCTATTGCAGACGATGTATGTGGTGAAGCGTCTGGCGGGTGTTCAGGCCGTGCAAACACTCTCTCGACTGAATCGCATCGCACCGGGCAAGACGCAGACCTTTGTTTTGGACTTCAGAAACGAAGAGGCCGACATCTTCCAATCGTTCAAGCCGTACTACCAAGCGACCCTGATGGGAGAGAATGCCGATCCGCAAAAGCTGAATGAGCTTCACCACAAACTGCTTCAGTTCGCGATCTTCACGCCGCAGGACATTTTGGATTTTGCCCTAGTGTGGTTCAAGTCTCGTCGCGACCCAAGCGGCCAAGACCACAAACTCATGAATGCCGTTTTGGATCGCTGTGTACAACGATTCAAGGAACGTGAAGAGAAGGTGCAAGAAGAGTTTCGCGGCCTGCTGACCACGTTCCGGAACCTCTACGGCTTCCTCTCGCAAATCCTGCCCTATTTCGATGAACAGTTGGAACAGCTTTACGCTTTCATTCGTAGCCTTGGACCCAAGCTGCCGCAGCCAGGAGACGGAAGCCGCTTCACTCTTGATGACGATGTAGCGCTGAAGTTCTTCCGGTTGCAGCAGGTCAATGACGGAACAATCGACCTCACAAAGGGCGAAGCGGAACCGCTGAAAGGGCCAACCGACGTTGGCACGGCACGCGAGAAGGATGCTGAAGTGGCCCTCTCGACTCTCGTCGAGCAACTCAATGAGCGCTTCGGTACGGACTTCACACCTGCAGATCAGCTGTTCTTTGATCAAGTTCGCGCCACAGCGGAAACAAATGAAAAGATCGTAGAGGCCGCGAAGGCAAACAACCTCACCAATTTCTCTACGTATTTTGGCCGAATTCTCGACGACCTATTCATTCAACGAATGGAAGGCAACGATGAAATCTTCCAACGTGTCATGACAGACAAGCAGTTTCGGTCTATCGCTCAAGAACACCTTGCTGAAGAAGTTTTTCGACGCGTGCATCAGGAAGAATCTCCTCAAGATGCAGACAATGGATCATGATGCAATGCTCAGTGAATAGCGATGCGCTCGTCAGCCAAAAACGCTTCTAGTATTTCGCTGTTTAGCTGATTAGAAAGACTCTGGCGGGGAGCTCCGAGGTCGTCGCGTTCTGCCAGCAAGAGAGGGTAAACTGGCCCTGATTAGTAGGAGAGCTATGGCAGAACAGGTGTATTGGGGCATCCATATCGGCGCGGGCGGAGACTTTATGGCCCGCGAGCAGTCATACGTGGGAATAGGTTGGCAGGAAGTTGGTGACCTCCGCAAGTTAGCTCCCACACGTGATGCATTCAAAGCTGCTGTTGCTCAAATTCTTCCTGACAAGCCGCAGGGATACATCATCAATGCCGGCAGCCAATTGTTCCGGTTCATCCACGAGATGAAGGTCGGGGAGTGGGTGGTCTACCGTTCCAAAATCGACCGAAAATTCTATGTTGGTCGGATTGTGGAGGAGTACGATTTCCGGCCCGATCTGAGTGCAGAATATCCGAACGTCCACAAGGTGAAATGGGACGGTGTCGTAGCCCCGACTAGCGTCTCCGCAGGTGCGCGGAACGAACACGGCTCCGCTCTCACGCTGTATCAAATCAAGAACTATGGCGAAGAGTTCATTCTTGCCGTTCAAGGCGAAAATGTATTGTCCGACGAGCAAGACGAAGAGGAGACTGCAACCGTAGCCGCTGAGGCGGTTCAAAGCACGGAAGACTTCATTCTGGGTGAACTAGACAAACATCTGAAGGGTGCCCCGTTCGAGGAGTTCCTTAAAGATCTGCTCGGGACAATGGGCTACCGAACCGAAGGGGGTGGAAAGCCGGGGACAGACGGAGGCATCGATATTACGGCATATCGCGATGAGCTTCGTCTCATGCCACCTATAATCAGGGTGCAGGCGAAGAGTGGCCATGGACCGATTGGAAGACCAAAAGTTCAAGAGCATTTCGGCACACTGGGTCAAGGAGAATACGGACTCTTTGTCGCCCTCGGAGGGTTTCATCCTAACGCTATTGAATGGGCTAGATCGAGGAACAACCTGCGTATGATAGACGGCCCTGAGTTGGTTCAGCTCATCTTGGCTCATTATGAAGAACTGCATCCGCGTTATAAGGCGCTCCTCCCTCTGACGCGTGTGTACATCCCACAACCTGTACCAGAAACGGTCGGTTAGAGACGGTGAATGATCGTCTCACCGACTGCTCTTGTGCAGTCGGTGGCTCATCTCACTGAAGTCGCTGCTGCGCAGCGGAAGAAGATTGACACGTCATCCCCAAATGGGTGCTGTGGAGCGTCTTCAAAGCGGAATCCGCTAACTTCTTTATCTGGAATGGATTTGCTTTTCTCGTTCACGGGCGTAAACGTGATCTTCTATCGCTGTTGACCTGTGTAAAAGGGCCTTCTACGGACGTAGCAATAGAAACCACAGTAGCCAAGAACGCATCCAAGCGAAGACCAGAGAAGTCTCGATAGGCGGTACTGCTCATGTCCTCGCTCGATACGAAATCGCTGCCACCAGCAGCGTCAGCATCGGTATCTCCCGTTCCGAATGATGCCTCTCGCGTGAAATCCATCGCGACTCGGCTTACAGAAGCCGAGTTTGACGAGATCGAGGCGGCAGCTTTGAAGGCCGGGAAAAGGGTGTCGGAGTGGCTACGTGATACCGCTCTCGCCCATTCACGAGCCCCGCTAGAAGAGCAAACGGACACCCTTCTATTGGCAGAGATTATGGGGATGCGGGATCTCATATTGAACCTGTTTGCCCAGGCATCGAAGGGACCATTGAGTTCCGAAGACATGCGCAAGATATCCGCTTACGCCGACTCTATTAAGGAGCAAAAGGCGCGCGAATTCCTCTCCAAAAGACGGTCGCAAAGCATCGGCAAATAGAAGGGGGAAAGCACAGTGCAAAGATTTGGCTTTCGGCGAGTTTTTCCCTGGAGAACCGCGCTGCTTCTGGGGTCGATTCCAGCTCTTGCATTGGCGATGTTTCTAGTGTGGTTCCGATGGGAATTGCCGCCGCTTCAAGCTTACTATTTGGTGACCTATTGGGAGAGTTCTAAGAGTACTCAGCAGCCCGCAAGCACCACCCCAATCCAGTGGCTTTACAAGGCTGCTCCCGGTCGTCAGAGTGAACCGCTCATTGACCAGGATGTTGACTCGAATGGCTCGGGATTGGTTCCGATTGGACTCTCGTCTTCCGCCAGGCGAGCCGGCTGGACTCAACTGGTCGAGATGCCCGTCCAAAACTGGAACTCATCTGAGCTGGAGAGATTCCTAAAAGAATACTTCTACGGCAATCGAACCTTTCGGGAAGTGCTTTCCGAGCCGCTCTTCTTTCTCGTCGTCATTCCGTTCATTTTCCTCTTTGGAGTGATCCTGATGAAGAGGGAAATTGTCGAAGAATGGAGACAGCTTTATGCAGGCCCATTTGGAGACGACTTGATATTCGATATGCCTGTTCTTTGGAGGCACTGCAAAGAACAGGTGAACGACTGGAAAGGGCGTCTCATTGCCAACACAAAGACGAGTCTTTCAAGCCGTCGATCAGTGCCAAAAGAGCAGGCCATTATGTCTGCGAATGCGAAGTCCTATCGCGCTGAAGCTGGCACGCCTTTGAGATATGAGAAACAGGTTGTTCCAGCAGCCTCTCCTGTGAAGCCAACGCGCCGCTTAGTCTTCCCTGGAGCAGAAGCCATTCGGAACGGTGATGGGCCACCTAAACCGTGGCATGAGTCGCAGTGGATCGACTAGCTTTATCGAAGAGTTAAAGCACACCATTCCGCCCTCAATATCCTCTTACATCCAAGCCTCAAAGATACCTTGATTGACCTCATTTGTGTCTCTGCATTCGTGTGCTGATTCGTCTGTTATGCGATAGCGAATCGACTCACTAATACGCGACGAATCAGAGATGCAATCACTGTTTTATTCAATATCTATGCGGGTATTTGTAGCTAAGACGCTAAAAATATTTCTCAGAATTTCGTCCTATATTTCCACATTTCGGGTTACGCTATGCAGCAAGCAGTTGCGAGATGCTGCAGATCGTGTGTTGAGGTTTCTCTGCATGTTGACTCTCTCCAAAGCGCTGTCTGCTACACAGGCCCGCACATATCATGCGAGAGAGTTCGCATCCGAGAAGCAGAACTACTGGAGTCGTGATCGGCAGGGGCACAGTGAGTGGCAAGGGTCACTTGCTCATGAGTGGGGTTTGCAAGGCTCGGTTGCTGATAAACAATTTGCACTGCTTAGCGAAGGCCAGCATCCAGAGAGTGCTGCACAGCTCATCAAGCATCAACCAGCAAGAACCTACGAAAACGAGTACGGCAAGCAGATTACCAGCTCGGAGCATCGAGCAGGATGGGATGCAACGTTCTCTACACCGAAGTCCGTTTCTCTCACTGCACTCGTGGGTGGCGATGAGCGTGTACGGGAGGCGCATCGAGAGAGCGTTCGCGTAGCGCTGCATGAGTTGGAACGCTACACCCAAGCTCGCATTGGCAATGTTCATGCACCTGAGACAACAGGCAAGTTCATCGCAGCAACCTTCGAGCATGACACGGCGCGGCCTGTCGATGGGTATGCAGCGCCACAGCTTCACACCCACGCCGTGATCTTCAACATCACGGAGCGAGAGAGCGGTCAGACACGTGCGCTGCAGGAGCGCAGCCTCTTTCAGTCACAGCAGTACGCAACAAGTGTGTATCGTTCGGAACTTGCCATGCGTCTGCAACGATTGGGTTATGAGATCGAGCGTGGTCAGCATGGACAGCCAGAAATCAAGGGATACTCACAGGAGTATCTGGAAGCATCGAGTCCTCGGCGTGCGCAGATCAAAGAGCACCTGCATGAGATTGGGCGCGAAGGTGCAGGAGCTGCCCAGGTTGCGGCTCATCGCACCAGAGACAGCAAAGACCTGCTTTCGCGCGAAGAGGTGCTAGAGCGGCATCGCGAGCTTGCTGTGAAGTTCGGCAATCAACCGGATCAGGTCGTTGCTCAAGCGCGGGAGCATGGCCAGAAAGTCGAACAGCAGCACGAAAAGACGGCGCAGCAGTCAATGACTTACTCGCGCAACCATGTCTTCGAGAGGTCGGCTGTGCAGGATGAGCGCAGCATCTTGCAGGCAGCGATGGATCGCAGCATGGGCAAATCCACATATAGCGAGGTTCGCCAGGAGTTCGAGCAACGGGTACGTCATGGCGAGTTCCGCTTGGTTGAGCGCTCAGACGGGAGGGCTGCTCCTCGGTACACAACAGCCGAGATGATTCGTTTGGAGTGGGAGATAGTGGGCATTGTGAAGAAGAGCAATGAGAGCAGGTATGAGAGTTCCATGCTGGTGTCGCCGGTGCTGCGAATCCGTATCGAAGATTCGCATTCCGAATTGAGCAAATCTCAGCTTGCCGCAGTCGATGATATTTTTCTCAGCCGGGAGAAGGTTGTAGGGCTGGATGGTGTCGCAGGCGCAGGAAAGACAACGACCCTCGCTGTCATTCGCGAAGGCGTTGAAGCACAGGGCTACCATGTCGAAGGATTCGCACCTACAAGCCGAGCCGCTCATAAACTCGCTGAAGCGGGCATGACCACATCGACGCTTCAGCATCATTTAGCCAAGGGCGAACGACCCGATACGGGAGAGAAGCGCCTTTTCGTGCTGGATGAGTCTTCTCTTGCGTCCACACGGCAGATGCACGAGTTCCTTTCGCGTCTTCATCGGAATGATCGTGTGTTGCTCGTTGGCGATGTACGTCAGCATGAAGGTGTAGAGGCTGGCCGCCCTTTCGCACAGCTTCAAGAAGCCGGGATGCACACGGTGAAGCTGGATGAAATTCTGCGACAGCGTGACCCTGAATTGAAAGAGGCTGTCGAGATGTTGGCACACGGTCGTGTCGCAGCAGCAATCGAAAGTCTCGACATCCAGGGCCGCGTGCATGAAGTGATCGGACGTGAAGCGCGAATATCTGCGATAGCGCGGGAGTATGCAGCCTCTCCGGAAAACACGCTTGTCGTATCACCGGATAATCGCTCCCGTGCCGAGATCAACAGCGCGATTCATCGAGAGCTACAAGAGCAAGGCATTGTTGGCAAACGGGAACATGCGATGCAAGTGCTTGTCCCACGGCAGGATCTGACCGGCGCGGATCGCAGTTGGGCGCAGCGGTATCAGCCAAACGACGTACTGCACTATTCGCGGACATCGAAAGAAACTGGCATTGGGAAGGGAGAGTATGCCCGTGTTCTTGCCGTGGACGGTCAGGAGAATCTGCTTACAGTTCTATGCGGGAACGGGGAGCAGACGACCTACGATCCACGCCGTCAGATGGGCGTCTCCGTTTATCGAGTTGAAGAGAAGTCGTTTTCCATTGGTGATCGCATTCAGTTCACAGCACCGAATCAAGAACTGAAGATTGCCAATCGTGAGCTGGCCAGCATTGAGAACATCGGCGCGAACGGTTCGATGCACTTGAAACTTGATGGCGGACGCAATGTTGAAGTCGGGATGCGTGGCTTCCCGCACATCGACCACGGTTACGCTGTCACCAGTCATTCAAGCCAGGGACAGACCGCAGAGCGTGTGCTGATTCATGCGGATACCGAGCTAGGAGCTAAGGATTTGCTGAATCACCGCATGGCCTATGTCTCCATCTCGCGCGGGCAGTGGGACGCACAGATATTTACCAATGACCGCGAGAAACTGGCTCGGGCCTTGAGTCACGATGTTTCACACAAGAGCGCATTCCAGCCGGAACAGACGCTCTCGGCAGTGCCGCAGAAGATTGGCCCGTCACCAGAGCGTGTGTTGGAGCGCGGCATGGGATATGGATTGGGTTTGTGAGAACGACGAGACTTTTACTAAAAGGGGTTGATGATGCAGGCGATCAATAACGGATACAAGAAGCCACCGGCGCGAGTCGTCATTCCATCCGAGGCGAAACTACTGGTCAGTCGTGAAGAGGCAGCCCAGTTGCTATCGATCAGCCAGCGCGGTTTGGATTACCTGATAGCGAATCGGCGGCTGCCGACACGGAGAATCGGCGGAAGAGTTCTGATTCCCGTCGCTGACTTGCGGAAGTACGCGCGTGGTGATCATCCCGAACACATCGTTGCGTAGTGTTCCGAGCGAATTGTGGGGTGAAGTGTGCGGCGTAGCGGAAAGTGGATTGACCGAGTTGAATGGCACACAATACCTCCAAAAAAATTGAGGTATTGTGCTTATGGTTCCGTATGGTCAGGATGCGTCCATCGGCTGTTCTAGATTGCCATTGCCGAACGACAAGCGACTTCAGGACCAAGCAAGTCCGTAGACCATCCTACGGAAGGGGTAGGATGATTGATGTGGTGCTCTCAAGGGCACAAATGACTTGTAGGGGAACACAGAATAATATATGCTCTCAAGAGCACCTTATCGCGTTTAGCGTGCTTTTGAGGAAATATGGGTACTCCTAACAAACTGATGATGGCCCCCCCATATGCTGTCGAACAGGCCCTTGCCAAAATTGGTAGAAACCTTCGCCAAGCGCGGCTACGGCGCAAACTGACGATTGAGGAAGTCGCAGAAAAGATCGGTACCGGAGTGCGTGCCATCCGGGATGCCGAGAGCGGCAAAGCCTCCACCGGGGTGGCTGTCTACGCTGCCTTGCTTTGGGCTTATGACTTGCTCTCGCCCTTCGAGGAGCTCGCCGATCCTCTCCAGGACACAGAAGGCCTTGCATTGGCAACGAGCAGAGAGAACCGGCGCGCGCGCAAGAGCGGAGAACTCGACAATGACTTCTAGCGCCGTGTCTGAATGCTTCGTCTACATCACGTTGCCCGGCGAGGTTGCGCCGATAACTGCTGGGCGGTTTGTGCTGGACAAGAATCGGACGGGTATTCCGCTCGGGCGCTTTGTCTACGGTCGGTCGTATCTTGAGAACCCTCGTGCCGTTCCGATTGACCCTGTTGAGTTGAAACTCTCCAGGAACACCTATGAAACGGTGCAGCTCAACGGTGTCTTTGGAGCACTACGCGATGCAAGTCCCGACTTCTGGGGCCGCCGCGTCATCGAGAAGCACGCTCAAAAGTCGATGCTGGGAGAGATGGACTATCTACTGGAGTCGCCCGACGACCGCGCGGGCGCTCTCGGTTTTGGTCTCAATCCAACACCGCCTGCTCCACTGCGTGCCTTCAACAAAACACTCGATCTGGAAAAGCTGCAAGAGGTAGCGGAAGAACTCATCAACGATGAGATTCCCAATGACCCTGCAGCGCCGCAGGTGCAGGAATTACTACTCCTTGGAACCTCGATGGGTGGCGCTCGCCCGAAGGCTGTCGTTCAGGACGACGAAGGGCTTTGGATTGCCAAGTTCAACCGCCCGGACGATCGGTGGAACAATACCCGCGTCGAACACGCGATGTTGCGTCTTGCCCGCCGCTGTGGGATCACCACCGCAGAAAGCCGCGTTGAAACCGTAGGAAGGAAAGACGTACTCCTTATCAAGCGTTTTGACCGTGAAAGGAGTGATGCCGGTTATAGGCGGGCACGGATGATAAGCGGTCTCACCGCACTCCGTGCGGATGAAGCCCCTGATACCCGTTCGCGTTGGTCGTATGTCCTCTTGGTGGAAGAGCTGCGGCGGTTTGTTGCCGAACCGCAAAAAGACGCGCGGGAACTATTCCGCCGAATATGCTTCAATGCATTGATTTCCAACCTCGATGACCATCCTCGTAACCATGCTTTTCTTGCGAAGGATCTGAACTGGGCCCTATCGCCGGCTTACGATTTGACGCCTTCGCCGGTTGTCAGTCAGGACCGTCGGGATCTTGCGATGGAATGCGGCGACCAGGGACGCTTCGCAAACGCAAAGAACATCCTTTCGCAGCACGCGCGCTTTCTTCTCGACAAGGAGGAGGCAGAGAGGATCGTCGCCAAGATGCGTGAAGAAGTCAGCCATTGGTACGACGTTGTTCGCGCCTGCGGTGTCTCGCAAGCCGACGCGGAAACCATTCGCAGCGCATTCCTCTATCCAGGATTTTCTTACTGAACCCTGTCGGTGTAGGTTGGATTATTTATGCGCCACTCGGTCTATCGCTCAATCTGCTTCTTCTTTCTGACGGAACTGCGGATACGCTAGCGGAACTTTATCGGTAGACTCTGTGATTGTAGGAATCAGTTCTATGCGTAATGTTTGGTTCACAGCGGATTTCCATTTCGGACACCTCAATATCATTCGCTATTGCAAACGTCCCTTCGGAAATACGCAGGAGATGGACGACGCGATTGCGGAGCGGGTGAATGCGTGCGCAAAGCCAAACGATGTGCTCTATTTCCTTGGTGACTTCTGCATGGGAAGAGAGGAGCAGGTTATTGCCTATCGAAAACGGCTGGCGTGCAAAACGATCCACTTTATAGAAGGTAATCACGACAAGACCACGCGCAAGCAACAGCAGCTATTCGCCTCCTG
Source organism: Terriglobus sp. ADX1 (assembly GCF_036877645.1). NCBI lineage: Bacteria > Pseudomonadati > Acidobacteriota > Terriglobia > Terriglobales > Acidobacteriaceae > Terriglobus > Terriglobus sp. ADX1. Next base: position 124,764 of record NZ_JAEDXV010000001.1, on the reverse strand, counting down.
GGGTGTTCTGTCGGAGGTCAATGTGGCAAAGCAGCGGATCGTGCTTTGCCACTACGCTATGAGAGTTTGGCCACACCATGCGCAGGGAGCTTGGCATCTCTATGGGCATTCGCACGCCAACCTACCCGATGAACCTCTTTCACTCTCGATGGATGTTGGAGTCGATATGCACGATTTTCGTCCGTGGCATTTCGACGAAATTCGGTCTGTGATGAAGGTCAAGACTGAGGCGCGAGAAGCACGAAAGAATCGGCTTGCCGCACTTGCCGAACTAGCAACTTACGATCAGGAAATTGGAATATGAGGAAGATAACCCGATGCGACTCGTAGTGACCTCCGATACGCACGGCCTTCATGACAAGGTTGACCGTCTTCCTGATGGAGATGTTCTCGTTCACGCGGGAGACTTCATGAACTCCGGCTATGACGTACAGGATATTGTGTCGTTCAATCGCTGGCTGGGAGATCAGCCTTTCAAGCACCGCTTAGTCTGCGGGGGAAACCACGATAGGTACTTTGAGAATGCTCCTCAACTAGCCAGAGAGTTGCTGACCAATGCCACGTATCTGGAGAACACGGGCATCACGCTTGACGGTGTGACGTTCTGGGGCTCACCATACACTCCTGAGTTCCTGAACTGGGCCTTCATGTACCCGCGTGGTTCAGGGGAACGATATTGGGAGCTGATTCCCGACGACCTCGACGTGCTCATTACACACGGCCCACCGTTAGGAATTCTCGATCAGACGGCTCCCAAGGAAGCACATTTGGGATGCGCGGAACTGTTCGATGTGGTCAAAAGGAAGAAGCCGCGAGTTCACATCTTCGGCCATATCCATGGTGGGGCTGGCACGTTTGAGAACGAAACCACTCGCTTCATCAATGCCGCATATCTGAACGAGCGTTACAAACCGCTCCCGCCTGCTGGGAAAATCCACATCGTCGATATCAGCCTACAGAACCTTGAACGTACTCCATAAAGTCCTATATATTGGGCCATATAACGCCATAAGGATTTATATATGGAGCCTTATATGAGATCAGGCGTCTCAGATGTTCTTCCTCCCGCTGTCAGGCGATCGTTGATCAAGTTCGGCAGCGATCTTGCGACCGCGCGGCGTAAACGGGGACTTACAGTCCTGTCTGTAGCCGAGCGAATGGGTGTCTCCAAAAACACTTACCTCCGCGTTGAAAAGGGAGACCCCGGAGTCGGTCTCGGCGTTTACGCGATGGCGCTCTTCGTTCTGGGCTTTGGCGATCCTTTGAGAAGCCTCATTGATGTGAGCCGCGACGATGTCGGCCTTCTTCTCGATGAAGAACGCCTGCCCAAGCGCGTGCGCATGAAGAAGGCGCGGGTACCAAGGCCATGAGGCGCACCATTGACAGAGTGCTGGGAGATGGTCCGCAGATCGGCACTTCGCGTTACGACCTGCAAGGACGACGCGAAAACGCTGCTTTCGAGTATGTAGCAGGCTGGCTTGGCGAACGCGCGCGCTTCGTTGATATCTAACGCAACCAAGTATGAGGCTAGAGTCGTAGCAATACGGAAAGTAGCAGCCGCGATCTCGTCGAGTTCCTAAATCTTGATCTATTTAATTGGGTGTACAATAAATTCATGCATACTGTCGTTGAGACCGCCGAGTTCCAGAAGCAGGCGAAGGCAGTATGGAGCGATACGGAACGCGAAGCGTTCATCGACTGGATTTCCGCCAACCCGGATGCTGGCAATCTCATTCCAGGAGCGGACGGGGCGCGCAAAGTGCGCTGGAGCCGCTCCGGAATGGGAAAGCGCGGCGGAGTAAGGGTGATTTATTTCCACCTGACAGCCGAGAAGATTGTGCTGCTTGTGATGGTCTACGCCAAGGCCGCACAAGCGAACGTAAAACCCAAGGATATTAAACGAGGGGCGAAGCCGTGAAGACACTGAAGAAGATGGACGTAAACAAGGTAGCCCGCGCAATTGAAGACGATGCAGGTCACGCGCTGCCGGGGCTGCGCGAGTCCCTGGCACAAGCCAAGGCGGGCAAGTTTTCGCGGGTTCACACGCCCGAGCAGATCGTTGCGCGCCGTCGAGGCCGTCCTGTGGGAAGCAAACAGGAAGTCACCAAGGAGGCCGTCAAAATCCGGTTGGATGCCGATGTGATGGCAGCGCTCCGTGCAAGTGGAGACGGATGGCAGACACGCATCAACGATACGTTGCGTGCTTCACTGGCTTTGGGCGGGAAAATCACTCCCGCGTAAGCCGAGTCTCCGTGGCCTTCAATGCCAAAATGCAGACACAACGAGCGGTCCTCAGACTTCAATTCGCTTCGCATAGTGGCCGGTTCGCCGCCTCCGAACAGCCATCAAAACAGCCACCGCGACGAATCAGAATCATTCGTAAAATTTGGCTCCGAGACCCGTTCGGACCTTAATCCGCCGAAACAGCCAGTGGCTGTTTTGATGGCTGTTCGTTTCCAACTTTTCTGCTTTTGGCTGCGTCGCACTGCAACTTCAAATTCTCTTGTATCTATCTGTAAATAAGACGTTTGATGCGATCTTATGCGTTACGGTGCAACACCCTGCAAAAGGCCAAAAATCAGACTCAAAATCCGCCGACCCTTGCGGTCGTGGGGGTTCGCCCCCCTCCCGGCACCATAGATACAACAACTTACATCATCGTCGCTCCAAGCTTGGAGCCGACTTTGTCAGTGGTGTGGCTCAGATGCGGCCAAAGCAGGTAAAGGGAAAATCCTAGAGCCCCGACGCTCGATCGTCCGAGCCAGTATATTGCCGCATTCAACCACGGAAAGATTAGGCATGCCTGACGCCAAGGCAACTGACAGCTTGGTCTGACTCCAGTTTGAAACGGTAGGAACCCATTCGAGGTCGTCGATATTCATACCATTGTTATAAATATCGATATATCGCCATGAAACGACGGTAGCTATCCAGCGAGCGAGGATCATGCCTCTCCGGCAGCGATGTGGATATTCGGCAGCGGCGCTTGGCTGTCTTCCCTGCACCGGTAAGCACCCAAATATCCCCCGTTATTCTCAGTACATACCGCAGGTTTCAAAGCGAATATCACCTACGTTCCGTGAATATGGGTTGAAGATCTTGATCGCCTAACGTCATTTACCAGAATTCACTGGCGATGACCGTAGAATTTCCAGTGTTCCCATCCACCACTTCCACTTTCAGAACGGCTTCAAAGTTCTCGCCGCTCCAGTTGGCGGGCGCCTGGCGGAACAATTCGGTAAGTTTGTCTTGTTCCACTACAAACTCGCCTGCTGCTTCTGTTCCATTCGAACTGATGCCAGCAATTACAAAAACCGGACCGTGCGTTGTGGAACTTGTGAAGCGGGACACAATCGCATAGTCTACCGTTTGCTTGTGGAATGGCTGCAGGAAATCGACGTTCCAATCGTGCATAGTGGGATGCTTGGCGTCACGGATATACGTGATACTGCGCACGTTCTCCGGGGTGAACTGAAAGCGAGCATCTTTCATCAACTGCAACGTCCACTTGTTGTCGTTTGCATTCACCAACACAATGGGGCGTTCATGAAAGTCTGAGAGCACATTGGACTCAGAGTCATGGATCGTAAACGGCTTCTTGTGGATTTGAAGAAAGCCGGCAATGTTCGCGATGGCTTTGGCTGTCGTGGTCGAGACGCGAAACTCTGGACGAATGATGTGGTCCTGAATGTTGATGTCCGCAGGTTCAGGTCCAACCGTGACTGGATTAACTGGTCTGCCAGTACTGATGAGTACAGGGTTCTGATTCTCAAGCAGCGGCATCCAGACTCGTTCCACCAGACCGGAGTCAGATTTGCTCGCCAATCGTAAATAGCTCCACCCGGCAAGCAGGAATGCGAGCAAGGAACATGCTGCGATCCCATACCAAAGCACCGGACGCGCGGCAGCGTTGGATCGCAGACGTTCAACGAATCCTGGTACTTCAACGAGGGGCGTAGCCGATTGCGGGAGAGTGGCGGGATCCGTGCGCTTCAGAATCTGAGGCACATAGGTGCCCAAGGGAAGGCGAAACTCAATCGCATGCTCGAACGTGGCATCGCGGTAAAACTGTGCCAGCCTCTTACGGATTTCGCTGGCGCTTATGCGAACGACGGGATCTTCATGTGTATCGTAGTCCGCATCACGACCGAAGACCTCAATGCCAATGGTTCTTTCTTTTAACTGTTCGGGATGTCCTTCCAGGGTCTTCTCTGTGATGTAGCGAAGCATGGCAGGATACCTGCGGCTACTGCGGAAGGTGGGGCTCGCCAGAACTGAGTCCAGCGATTTCAGAACCAGTTCGTGATCCGACTGTGTGGCAGGTGACCATTCGAGTTGGGGGTCGGTTACCACTCGCAAAGCATAAATCTGTGGTTCAGCCTTTGTAAACATTCGTAGAGAAGCTAATAAATAAACTCGATACCCCTGTATTACTCTCTTCGGGATCAAGTGTTACGTTATTGATTTGCAAGGAGATTCCGGCGATACCTCGGGACGCTGCCGTACCGCACCTATCCAATCCATTTCACATCACGAAGAATCCGTCCCATTCTCAGACTGCGACATTTCCTGCGATCTGATTTGGAGGATCCCCGGTTGAAAACGAAAACAAGACTTACCCTTGGACTTGCCTGCCTGCTCATGAATGGAAACATCCTTGCGCAGAGTGGAGCGGGAACGATTCAAGGAACGCTGACAGATTCCACTGGCGCGATTATGGCAAACGCAGCCGTTCATGTACTGAACGTGAAGACGGGGCAGACGACAGATACCGTTACCAATAGCACCGGGTTTTATTCCTTACCTGGCCTTTTTGCCGGTAGCTATACCGTTACGTTTTCCGCTCCAGGCATGAAGCAATACGAACGCAGCGTAGACCTGCAGGTTGCGCAGACTCTTACGGTCAGTCCGGCTCTAACGATTGGAGACAGCTCGGAGAAGATCACCGTAACTGCAGATTCGATCCAGCTTGCGACCTACAACAGTGGCACCATCAGCAACCAGCTGGACAATGCCCGTATCAACCAGCTGCCGATGAACGGCCGCAGCATCTTGACCTTAACGGGGCTCACCACGCCAGGGCTGGAGTCTGGTGGTACACGTGCGAACGGCCTGCTGGCCGCCGGCATTGAATATGTGCAGGACGGTGCCCCGATGACGAACCGCAATATCGGCGGTCAATCCGCGCAGGCGGACCCCGATGCGATTCAGGAGGTGAGGGTGGAGACCAGCGGCTCCAATGCCATGTATGCGACGCCTGCCACCGCGGTGTTGACCACAAAGTCCGGAACAAACCAGTTGCATGGCAGCTTGTTTGAAACAGCCCGCAACAATGCCATTGGCGTGGCCCGTTCTCGAGCGAACCCTGCGAACTTTGTTGCCCCGCGTCTTATCCGGAATGAGTTCGGCGCTTCGGCTGGTGGTCCAGTGCTGATTCCCAAGCTATACGATGGCAGAGACATGTCGTTCTGGTTCCTTGCCTATGAACGCTACTCTCTTCGCTCCGGAAGCTATACGAACGGATATGTACCAACGCAGGCGATGCGCAATGGCGACTTTAGCGGTCTGGTAGCCAGCGGTGCCGCCGTCACTCTGTACGATCCGAATACGACATACGCTGCGGCTAGTTGCCCAAGCACAAGCGGCAAAGCGAATCAGTACTGTCGTACGCCATTTGCCAATAATCAGATTCCTGCGAACCGCCTCAGTCCGTTAGCCAAGACACTGAATGCGATTACGCCTCTTCCGACAAACAGCGCAAATCCATTTCAGGCTCCGAATATCTCGTATCCGGCTACGACGAATACTGATGCGCCAACTATCTCTACGCGTGTAGACCACACGTTCAATGAGAAGAACAATGTGTACCTTCGTTACACCTATTACAACAACCGCACACTCAGTCCCTACAGCACAACGCAGTATGCGGCAACGGTCGCCGGTGGCGGACTTCCGGCAGGCATTAGCAATCAGATCGTGTCGACGACCAAGAGCAACAGTGCAGGTTTCGGATTTACGCACATCTTTTCACCCACCTTTGTGTCGCAGACGGTGATTGGAAATGTTTGGCAGACAACGTGGGCCAATCTGCCACCCAACGGGGCGGATCAAAACTACGAAGCGCAACTTGGCTTGCCGAACAATTTTGGTTCCACCGGTATGCCTGGGATCAGCGGTATGGTGTACGGCTTTAGCGGAACGCAGCTTCAGTGGGGCGGTCCGGAAATCATCACGAACATTGATGAAAACCTTACAAAGACGCTGGGGCGGCATCAGCTGTTTTTCGGTGGACGTTATCGTCATGAACGTCTCGGCATTTTGCCGGATAGGACCGCCGATGGCGTTACATTTGGTGGACTTGGAACAGGCCTTTATGACCCGACGTCGGGCACGAATTATGGCAAAGTGGCAAATACCGGATCAGCAGATGCGGATTTCTATCTTGGGTATGCATCCAACTATAGCTCGCGCCTGAACCCTCCCTACGAACACTGGCGCGATCAGGAGTTTGACGCATACTTCCAGGACGACTTCCATGTGTCCGAGAAGATGACATTCAATCTTGGCTTGCGTTGGGAAGCACATCCCGTTGCAACGGAGCGTATCAATGCCATCAATGGCTTTGATATGAACAACGGAGCGTCGTATTGGGAACACCGCTAAGCACGCTGATTGCGAAAGGCTATACAACTCAGGCGCTCATCACCAATCTGCAGAATTTGGGCGTTGTGTTTGAAACGGCGCAGGCGGCGGGCCTGCCTCCGCATCTAATCTATGGGAACAACGCCATCTTCGACCCGCGTATCGGCTTTGCCTATGCTCCATTAGGAGCAGGCCGTGGCACCGTGTTGCGTGCCAGCTTCGGACGTTACTCGTATCCCATTCCATTGCGTAACTTCTATGCAACCGCAAAGACGAATGCGCCGTTCTCCGCAGTCTATTCGCAGAGCTATACCACGGGCGCGCAATCACCTGATGGCTTGAATAATTACATGCTGCGTGCACCGCAGTCGGTGATCGCAGGGCAGAACAGTTCGGGCGTGGTGAACTCTGCAACCGTCAATTCACTCACGCCGGGTGTGACCGAATTTGTACTGAATCCGCATTACCCGCCTAACATGGTCAACCAGTTGAATGGCACCGTTGAGCAGCCTCTGAAATTCGGTTCTGTTCTACGCGTCAGTTATGTGTTCCAGCGCGCTACAAATCTGGATCAGCAGTACATGTTCAACAACGCAATGTCCACGTACGTATGGGATGTCAGCACGGGCACCACCCCACCGGGCGGCACGTACTCCGCAGTGGCATTAAATCCGTATAACAACAAGACCTATGGCGGGTTGATTCGGGATGACCGCAACGGCTATGCCAATTACAACGCACTGCAGGCGAACTATCAGCGGCTCTACAAGAACGGGTACGCGTTTCAGATTTCGTACGTGTTTGCACGATCCATGCGTGTGGGTGGCAATGCATTTCGCGACGGACTGATTTATCCCGCTGCCGACTATGCTCCGGGCATACTGAAAGACTCCAGCTACGATGGACTGAATCGTCTGCAGAACTACATGATTGATACAGCGACGCCGCTGCATCATCTAGGCTTCAATGGCCTGGTGGATCTTCCATTTGGTCGTGGCAAGAAGTTTCTTGGTAATAGCAATCGGCTTGTGAATGAGCTTGTCGGCGGCTTCCAGATCGCGTACTCCGGTAGCGTTGTCTCGCAATATTTTCAACCCACAGCAACAAACTGGGGAGGCGTTAATCCTCAGGGGACAGGCACCATGGGGTCGGTTGAAATCTACAAGCACAAGCGCAAAGTCACCGACTGCACCAGTGGCACCTGCCTTGCCGGTTATCAATGGTTTAACGGCTATATTGCTCCCCTATCTCTCAGTAATCCCTGCACTGCAAACGTCGTATCTGGTATCCCCGCGGGATATCAGCCGTATCAAACACCAGTAAATATTGATCCCGGTACGGTCACGTGCTCTGGAGGCTCCGCAAAGGCTTCGAACACAAACTATGGAACGAATAACGTCCCCGTAGCGCTGGCGAACAAGACGACAGCGACAGTGGCGTACTCACCGGGACCCGCCGGAGTCAATCCATTCTCAAAGACCGTGCTCCTTGGACCGATGAATTGGAATGCTGACATCTCCATCTTCAAAGTATTTCCAATTACGGAGAAGGTGAACTTCCGCGTCAATATGGATGCATTCAACGCGTTCAATATCCAGGGGAGCATTAATCCAAGCGCAACCTCCGGCATTGAGTACCTGAATTCGTCGTATTGGACTCCGCGTCAGATTCAATTAACAGCACGCCTAACGTTTTAGGGGCCTCCTCCCTGTTGTCGATTTTGAGTGGCATGAATCTAATGCCATTCAAAATCGACTTTTTTGATGCGTAGTATTGAGACCGTAATTTGATAACGCGCAAGAAGGATGTGTGATGGCAGAACACCTCATGATGACGCGGAGAGCGATGCTATCCGGTACGGCGGCATTCCTTACTGCTCCTGCAATGTTTGGCAGCAGAGTACAGCCACAAATAGCGAGCTCCGAACCGCCTAAGCGAATGCTGGTTCCTATCTTCACGGAGAGCATGCTGAATCAACATTTGGCGGGACCTCAACAATGGAAACCATTCGCGCGCGGCTCCGACCGGGCAACGTGGCAGGCGGTTCCTGACGATGTACGCTCTGCATTGATTTCTACTGGCGAGAAGGCGGCGAAATCCGGATGGGACGTGCTGCCTGCATCATTGTTCCTGGGGTTTCGTGAAAAGGGAAATCGTACAGAGTATGAAGCGGTGTACTTTCGCAGGCGACAGACGCTCTGTAGCCTGGTGCTCGCAGAGTGTGCGGAAGGTAAGGGACGCTTTCTTCGTGCTATTAGTGATGGCCTGTGGCTTATCTGCGAGGAAAGCTTCTGGGGTGTCCCTGCTCATCTGGGCATGCAGAAGGCCGGCGTTGGATTACCGGATGTTCAGGATCCGATTATTGACTTGTTCGCGGGTGACACCGCGAGTACGTTGTCAGTCACCAGCTATCTTCTTGGTTCAGAACTGAACTCGGTTTCACCCATGATCCAGAAGCGGGTTGCGTTGGAAACTCAACGACGTGTACTTACGCCGGCGTTGCAACGGACTGACTTCAGTTGGATGGGATTGTCGGAGCATCCGGGACATTTGAACAACTGGACACCGTGGATTTGCTCCAACTGGATCATGACGAATCTGTTGATGGAGACAGATCGCAAACGACAAGTAGAAGCAACGACCAAAGCATGCAAAGTGCTTGATAACTATCTGTCTGAGCAGCCTCTGGATGGTGGATGTGATGAAGGACCGGCGTATTGGAGTGTTGCTACTGGGTCCTATCTGGATTGTGTTTCGTTCATGCAATCGGCAACACGGTCAGATACAGTCACACAGGACAATATATTCCTGCAGCGCATGGTGCATTACATTGTCGATGCTCATATCGCAGGTTCGTATTATGTGAACTACGGGGATGCTCATCCCAAATTGAATTATTCCGGCCTTTTATTGCATCGCCTGGGCCGCATTGCAAGCGATACAACAGTGCAGTCCTTCGGCACATTCCTCTCAAACCAGCAACAGCGTTTCGCGGGCGAGGGACAGGGGAAGTTGATGCGAGACGTTCTCGATCTTGCAGAGATCTCTAAAATGCAAGCGGGAAAGGGACAAGATGCGCTGGTAAGAAACGCCTGGTATCCGGCGCTTGGATTGATGACAGCGCGCCAGGTAGAAGGCTCTGACCGTGGTTTTTATCTGTCTGTGCAGGCAGCGCCGAATGCACGCAGCCACGGCCATAATGATTCCGGCAGTTTCATCATCTTTCACAACGGAAGGCCATTGTTTATTGACGTCGGCGTGGAGGCATACAGCGCTCTGACGTTCAGCTCAAAACGCTACACGCTTTGGACGATGCAGTCGGCCTATCACAACCTGCCTTTGATCAACGGATTGATGGAGAGTGAGAAGAAAGGTATGGGCGCTACATCTCTCACGTTCGCGGAAGAACCACAGAAGGTAAGTTTGAGCATGAATCTGGCAAGCGCATTTCCTGCCGAGGCCAGAATCAATCGCTGGCATCGCCGTGTGGCATTAGATCGCGCCGATGGATCGATTCTTCTTCAGGAAGAATTTGAACTGCAGGATGAAGTGCCGGTGGCCTTGGCATTTATGACGCCGGTGCTGCCAGTGGTGGATGGGGCAAATACGCTACGTTTTCATACGTCCAGCCAAGGAACAGTGGTTATGCAGTTTGATGGCGGCGTACTGCATCCCACATGGGAAGAAAGAACTCTAACGGATACGGGGTTGCGCAAGAGTTGGGGAGACACCATCTACCGAGTCTTGCTGTCATCAAAAAAGCCTGTCCGGGCAGCCGAGTGGGATATCGTGCTGCGCTCGGAATAAGAAAGTTGCAACGAGGCAAGGAAGCAAGGTAGCTCAAATGCCGGCAAAAGTGGCCGCGTTGAAAGCGTCTAGGGATACGGCCATCAATCCGACTACGGGCTAGTCGGCATTGCGAGTATCACCTGGGCCCGCGGTTTGCGAGCGAAATGGATTCCACGAATCTTTTCAATCAAGAACATTGAACCCGACCAGAGGTGTCAGGGCACATTCCTGATTTGCTAAACGTGAACCAGGATGTGCCGAAGATGCCGAGGAAACGACAAAGAAGGAACATGGAGTTTTTGAGAAGGTTCTGGCTCTGAGGATAACGCTTCATTCGATACAGAAGCGCATTTCGGGCATGCTCATTCTCGGACCTGCGGGATCCGGTAACTCGGTGGGCGGCAACCTACAATCGGTCAACAGGTGCAAGGGAGCGATGAACAATGAAGAATTCAAGCGGTTGATTTGTTTATTGCAGAGTTGAGTTGTTGGATAGCTTTAGGATTCAGCGCGGGAGTGCACGTGTTGCGCTGGTGATATGGATGCATCGCCAGAGATCACATACGCAATCGCTGCGCCTACGAGGGCGGGGATCAAGAATCCGTGACCGCCTGTTGTCTCAGCCATGAACACTACCGCCGCCAGCGGAGCCTTGTACGCTGCCGAGATAAACGATGTCATTCCTACAGCTTCATACAGTCCCAGGGTCTGTGTGTGAACGACACTCTGGCCGAATGCTGCACCGAGACTTCCACCGCTCAGAAACAACGGAACAAACATTGCACTAACGCCGCCCACTCCCAGTGTGCAAGCAGTTGCCGCAAGCTTCATCAAGGTGAAGAACAACAACTCCGGCGTTGAGTGATTCTGGCCAATGATCATCCGTACCGCTTCATAATTCGGACCAAGCGGAACAAGAGTTCCAGGATAGAAATGCAAGAATGCAAGACCACATAAAGCTGTTGCCAACCCACCGATTCCCATCTTGATCCAGTGCGCAACCGGACATTGGACGATGGCCCGACGAAGCCTGCGGAATGTAATGACGAATGTCATAGCGATCAAACCGATCAACATTCCCAACAGCGCACACCACACAAGATCTTTCGGCGTGTAAGAAGATGAAGCTGCAAATGCAAATAGTGGTTCGCTGCCGAAGAAGACACCAAGTGTCATGTAAGAAACGACCGATGCAATCAGAGATGGCACAAGCGCCTCGTGCGCCATGTCATCTTTGTAGGGCATCTCCAACGCAAAGACGATACCCGTAAGAGGCGCTCGAAAGACCGCGGACATACCAGCCGCAGCACCACAGAGCAACAAGATGCGACGATGACGCGAAGTCAGTCCTAATGCGGAAATTTTCCGCAATCGCGACCACACCCATGTGCCGATGGCTGCACCACCATAGATCGCCGGGCCTTCCAATGCGGCGCTTCCACCAGAACCAACGGTAGTAATTGCCGCGATCAACTTCACAGGTGTTGAACGCAGATCAATCTTCCCATCGTTCTCGTGATACATCTCGATCACTTCTTCGGTGGAATGCAGATTGGGATCAGGCGTTCCAAACTGCATCAGTAGTCCAGTAACGATGCCGCCAAGCGTCAGTCCCGGAATGATGATCCAATGATGCGCAAGGTACAAAGCAAGCACGCTGGGCCAGACATAGCGCAGAAGAACAGTTGCAACTGCGGTAATTCCCAACCCTGCAGTAACGCCAACAATGGGAGCTACGATCAACCAGCGATGGAGATTCCGTTCATACGTGCTGGAAAGATCCTCATGCACTAGCGGAAGAGAACGGCTTAACCAACCTCCTCTGGGCTTCTCGAAGGTCACTCTATCTCTCCTTCCGATTCGCCATCGAGCAAGATGATCTTATTCAGTGAGGCGATCATTTCAGGCGCCCAGAGGCGCAGTTCGCGAGCGTGATCTCTAGAGAGCCGCCCCAACATTTTTTTACCGGATGGCGTCAGCTGCAGAATCACGTATCGCCGATTCTCTTTTAGCTTGTCGCGTACAAGAAAGCCTGCGGCTTCGCAGCGCTTACAGAGTTCTACCGCGCTGTTGTGTTGTAACTGCAGCCGTTCGGCGATATAGGCAACCGTAACCAGCGTGTCAGGCGGCACCCCGGCCACCTGCAGCAGAAGCTGATGTTGTTGTGGAAGAAGCCCTGCTTTTTCAGCAGCCAATTCACTGTAATGCAGAAAGCGGCGGAGATCAGCCCGAAAGGCTGCCAGTGCTACCGTCAGTTGCTTATCACTAGAAGTCGGCTTCACATACATATCGTATCACGATATGTATGTGAAGCCGACTTCTATTTTCATTAGAACCAGCGACGGTTACGGAAAAATGCGAGAGGCAAAACGACGGACAAAAGCATTAAACCCAAGGCATACGGATAGCCGTGAGCCCAGTGCAATTCTGGCATGTGCTCAAAATTCATTCCGTAAATAGAACCAATCAACGTAGGTGGCAGAAAGATTACGGCCGCTACGCTGAGTGTTTTCATGATTGCATTCTGCTGAATGGAGATGAGACCGATATTGGAATCAAGCAGGAATTGAATCTGCGTCTGCAAGAAGTTGTCGTGCTCCAACAGTGACTGCACATCCAACGTGAGTGTTTTCAGCCTTGTATCCAGCCCCGTATCGTTCTCAATCTCAAGCTTCAAGAAAGGCAGAGCGCGACCGATACTATGAAGACTTTGTCGGACGCGTGCTGCAAGCTCTCCTGCATTCCCGATGCGCGTCAAGACCTGGCTCAAGTCCTTAGCCGCGATGCTTTCCATTGACGTCGACGTATCACGCGAGAAGATCTCAAGCGAGATGGGATCCAACGCATCACCAATCTCTTCGAGGATGTCGGCATCGCGATCTACGATGGTCTCCAGCAAACAAAGCAGCAACGACTGCGACGATGGAAATGCCTGTTCCGGCTTGTGTGTACGCGTGAGAAACTGGGCAAACGACTTAGGTTCCGCATAACGCAACGTAATGAATTGCTGCCCAACCAGGACGAGCGTAAAGCTTGTCAGTCCTGGCTCTCCCCTGCTTCCCCGCTCCACTGCACGCACGGTGATATAGGTAGCATCTCCCTCGTGATAAAGGGCGCTGCTGCTCTCCACCTCACGCATCTCTTCTCGCGTGGGAATCGTGATCTTTAATTCCGCTTCAACGCGCTGCTCTTCTTCAGTGGAAGGAGCATAGAGATCGATCCATGCGGCATCCTTCAGATCACCTTCTGCACCAATTTCCAACTGACCCGCGCGGTCATAGTATGTCGTTAACATTCTGTGGAGGAAGCAGCCTTTCTTTCGGAAAACCGAAACGGATTGAAGGACGTATGTCGATCGAAACTTTCTCCGCCTTCAATTCGCTTCAAAGCATAGATGACGGCATACGTTAGCGGTGTTGCCAATATTTCATAGCCAACCTTCAGCGCGTAGCTGCTGAGAATCATGAAGGTCATCGTTTTTACGGGCACTATGCCGCCAAACGTCAGCACCACCACCAGGCTTGTATCGATTGCTTGTCCGACTACGGTGGACCCAACAGTACGCGTCCAAAGCCAACGCCCGTTAGTCAGCAATTTCAGACGGGCCATGACGTAGCTGTTGGCGAATTCTCCAAACCAGAAGGCGGCGAGACTTGCAGCAAGGATGCGGGGGATGAATCCGAAGACCGTCGAGAAGGCCTCTTGATTGTGCCAACTGGGATCGGCGGGCAGCTTGATCGTCAGCGCTGCTGCGACATAGAGCAATGCCGTCGCAAAGAAACCAAGCCAGATGGCCCGCCGCGATGCTGCGTATCCATACACTTCTGTAAAGACGTCTCCAAAAATGTATGTGATGGGAAAGAGCAAAATCGCACCGGAAACCGGCAAACCGCCGATGCGACATATCTTCTGCGCGAGGAGATTCGACACCAGCAAAATGACGACGAATGCTACCTGCAATACATCCAACAAGCGGCGAGTGGGCTGACTGTGCGTGTGAGTCATTTGCGTTCCACTGGAGACTAGCACCGTTCCTCAAAAGAACGTTTCGCAAATTTTGACATTGAGCTCAGATACGACTAATCTTGGAGATGGCACAGCGTGATTCCACGCTCGAGCGCAAGTGCGTCCCCGTCGTCCAGTGGCCCAGGACACCGCCCTTTCACGGCGGTAACACGGGTTCGAATCCCGTCGGGGACGCCACAGAAAACACTCCACTTACAACAGAATAAAGCAGCAACGCAAATAGATGCGGGACTCCTACGGGACCAGCGCGGACTTCTCTCCTGCGAGTGCAGCTACCGCGAGTCGCGCAGGATGAACGGGACCAAGATGCTTCCTAAGCTCCCTGTCAGCATCTTCGAGCGCCTTCCGATAGATTTCATCCCGGCTATCCACGGTAAGACTCCCACCCAGCGACAAATATCCGTGCCTCAGCGATAGATTTGAACGGGATCATGGCGTGACGGTCATGCATCAGCACCACACACGGATAGTGCGCCGCAGTCGTCAGGCTGAAGAACCGCTTCGCATAGCCGCTATTCTCATGGAGCGTTCCACCGGTAATGTAGACGCGCTCAGAACCTGCGTCCTCCGTGGCAGAGAAGGCCCACTGATGGATGTCACCCATGAATACCAGTTCGCGGTCTGCCGCCTGCTGCCGAACGTACCGGCCTTGGGCGTGAAGGCGGTTGAACATGGAGCCGCCGCGGAACTTATGGCTGGCCGCCGCCTTGTACACTTGCTTACCGACAACGATGTCCGAGTGGCCGATGCCGTTGTGATACACGCACCGGCGCGCCAGGAGATTCTTCACGGCAGACGTACCAGCCTGTGACTCCTGCCGCATCACTGCATGGTTGTCCCATGTTGCAAATGCGACTTTGTGCTGGATCTCGTCCAGCCAGGATTCCATAAACGCCTCTTGCATCTCCGGCGTCAGCACCTGGCTCGTCACTTCAAGGACGCCGCGAAGCCTAATGGCCATCTCAGCGAAATCACCCATGAGTGCAATGTAGAGCCCCGGCGTCTTCACAATCTCTTCTGTCATAGACACGAAGCCATCGTAGTTAGCGCCGTACGAGCCGATGTGCTGGTCGCCGAAGCCGCACAGGATGACAGGCGACTTACCATCGCCAAGTGCAATACGGGCTTGGTCCTGTGACCACGAGGTCGACTTCTTCAAGCGCTGCATCGCCTTCGCGGGCTCGATGAAGTCTCGCCAGTGATATGTGGCAATCTTCTTATCTGCGCTTACGCCCGTAGCCTTCAAGGGTTGCGCCATGCGAGAGCGGATATTCGACACACTTCCAACGGAGATACCGAACTGCATAGCGATGTCCCGGTGAGACAGCTTCGTCGCTAACGCCCGCTCCACCCCTGCCACAACCTTCTTATCGAGAGATTTCTGCATGCGTCTCCGTTATTTATGGAACCAAGTTTTAAACAGCTCGTAACCGACGACGATAGCCAACGTCACACCGGTCCCGCGGACGTAGATGTTTTCAAGACTCCGCAACCGCTTGTCATGCTCGGCCACTTCCGCCTCAACACGGGGCAACCGTCCATGCTCCGTATCACCATCGACGGAGCCCAGCAGTTGAATTAGAAGGTGCTCCATCATGCGCTCAATTCTTTGCAACGAAGTAGTCTCAGGAGGCATTGGCCCCGCCCTCCTGCTTCGCAATCACCACTTCCGCATTCTTTGAGCGGCGATGGTTGAGCGCCACGGTTGCGCAGGTACTACCAGTGCCGGCCAATCCAAGAATCAGCCCCACCAACGCCGCATCCACCCGGTGCTCGTGTGAATGAACGTGGACAAAGCAAAGCGACAGCACGCATGCAAAGAAGCCCGCCGCGAGAACCATGTTCCACGCGAGGTACACCCACTTCGTTGAGCTAGGACCGCCCTCGAACGGCAGCGCCTTCAGGATCGTCCACCAGCGGAACGTCTTTATCTTTTCCAGCAGCTCACCCATTCCGCCTCCTCAGAATCCGATTGCGCAAGCCGCACCGGCGCCCGCGGCACCAATGGCAGCACCCTGCGAACCCTTGAAATAGCCGCCCATAAATGCACCGCCTGCCGCGCATGCAACAGGAATCACAACCCGCTTTACCCGCTGAATCCATGTGCCGCCCTTCAGCGCCTTAACGGCGGCGGCCGTGGCCTGCTTCTGGTCGACAAGATCTGCACTGCACGCCGTTAGGCTTTTCTGCGTTGCATCACAGGCAATCTGCTGTTTTGCAATCGTCTGCGCCTGGGCATCCGTAAGAATCACTCGCTGCGCAGTGTCCGGCGCGGATGGCAGCTCGTCGTACACCTTCGAGCCTCTAAGATCGCCCTGCTCAACGACCGTAACCGGATCTACCGTCTTCAACGCCGGGCCACCTACTGTCGGCGGTGTCGCGATGTAACGCTCAATCACTTGCGCAGCTTGCGGCGCGGATTTAATCGCATCCATCTGTTTCTTTAGGTCAGCGATCGCAGCAGCAGTTTGCGTGTCGCGTTCTTTTTGAGCGTCGGACTTAGCAGTGACTACCGCCTCTGCTGTCACTCGCGCCTCGCGCTCACGGATGTATGCACTCACCAGCAACAGTGCGACGAGTAGGGCGATTCCGATTTCTAATTTCCGTGAGGTTGTCATGGCTTCATGGTGGTTATCCCATGTCATGCAGAATGTGCGCCAAACAAACAAAAGCGGGGCCAGCCAAAGCCAGCCCCATCTTTTCGATCCTCACTCACTATCTATTTCCGCAACCATGAGCATCCACCTGCCGATGGAGACACTAGAAGCGGAGTAAACTCTGCGGTCTGGTTCGGCGAGATGACAGCACTGCCAGCAATCGTCTCGCTGTTCACGCCGCTCACTGTGATGCTATTAGTGGCGCTGCCGTTGAAGATCGTGCGAGGAGTGACCTGACCGAGGCAGTCGACGAGATTGAGCGTAGCGGCCGCGCTTGGTGTGTCAATGAGGTAGTTATCGACATAGGCCATGTTGTACGCATTCGACGTTGTTGTGTTCGGGTTGGATTGCGTGCTTCCGTCGTGCGTGTTGGCATCATTGCTCACCGCCTGCGCGACGAGTCCATAGCCGCTATAAACAGTTCCCGTGCCGTTCAGATACAGAGTTGCGCAGCTACCTCCTGTGCCGCCCGTGCCGGGACCGCGAAGATGGATGGAGTCCGGCTGATAGCAGTTCGTTGTGTCAGCATATGCACCGTCCTGTCCCAGTTTAGGAATTTCCGCGAGATCGACAATTCCGTTGTAGGCACTGCGCCAATCGGATCGCTCCAAGGCGTTCAGGGCATTCTTGTTCGCGTCCTGCCCCGTGCGGGAAATCATCGTCATAATGACTGCGCGATGACCGCGAGCCTGCAGCGATTGTCCACACTGTTTAAGCGCCTGCCAAGTTACAGCAGGTGGCGTGCCGGTGCTTACGTCATTGGTGCCCAGCCAGACATAGGTCGTAGTGTTACCTGGTGCCGTATAGGCGCTGATGCGCTGATCCAGCAGGTTGCACGTATCAACGGCGCTGATGCCGCCGATGCCGAGGTTGTTGACCGTATAGGAGTTGTTGAGCGCAAGAGCTGTAGTCCACTGAGCCGTTCCTAGGAACGAAGCCGTTAGCGAATCGCCAAGTGCATTCAACTGTGGCGTGCGCAAACCCGATGGGATGGGATAGTGGGGATACTGAGGACGAAGCGCGAGATTAGCTTGAATGTAACCAATAATCCCGGCGGCTTGCGCTGCTGTATGGTTCGCGCCCGCTGGATATACCGTTACCCATGTAATGACGCCGCGCCAGTAGGCCGCCAACCCGCTGAGTCCAGCACCAATCTGATAGGTTCCCGTTGTCAGAGGCGTGGATGCAACCGTAGAGCTTGAACCCTGAGCGCCGTACGCCTGCTCAACGGTATCCATATAAATGTGGTCCGTGGTGCCGGGGACATAGCCAACCACATGGCATCCGCTAACCGCGCCGGTGTAATACGTCGGGTAATTGAATGCACTGTACTGGAACACCGTGGGAGCGAATGCAAGCTTCGCATAGGATCCTTGACCGTTAGAGCTTTGGAGAGAAAGCCCCGTTCCTGCTCCTGAAGACCCCCACAAGACAGCATTGGACGTGTAAGGAACTCCGCCAACGGAAGTACCTGTCGTAGATGCTAGGTTGGGTGTGCAGAAGCCGATATAGACGGCACCGAAGGATGTAATCGGCGTGGAGATGTTCTGGTAAGAACCGGCTGTCGTGCCGCCGTCATGGAAAGAGACGCCATACCCGTTCCAGGTAGGCGCCGCCCCACCAGCTCCAAACGTTGCGGTGTTTCCTTGGAGCGTGGCATCGGCTACGGTCGTTCCCGTCTGCTCAAGAAATCTCCACTCTGCCGAAGCCCCAGGTACAGGGTTGGAGTAGATGTTGGTGGGGGCACCAATCAAGTCTGAGTAATTGCCAGTGGCTGATACCTTTGCCAAGGACTCTGCAGGATCCCAGCCCGTGCCGTTGTAGCGACAAAGACGACGCACCGAACCGCCGCCAGCCGTGCAGGGAGAAGCTGCTGTGGCATCGGTCTGAAAGACCATCGTCTTGTTTGCTGTCAAGCCAGTCGTCGGGAACGATGCAAAGGCATACGAACCAAGCGTGGCGTCAGCGCCTGCAGGGCCAGTTGCACCGGTTGCACCTGTCGGCCCCGTGGCACCTGTTGCGCCAGTGGCACCGGGTGCGCCATCATCACCCTTTTGAGCGACGAGCTGCCAGAAGCTCGTGGCCGTGGCGGGATCCTGATTCGTGCTTGCCTGCAACGCAACATAGCTACTGCCATTACGCAGTACCGCTGTCCCGGATGTATACGCGGTGACACTCGACCATGTGCCGCCCCATGTAAGACCAGCGCCGCTGCCCTGGACGTTCACAAACACGCCACCCACGCAGGTACGAATGGCAGAGGGATTAACCGGCGCGTAATAGATCGACGGCACCGTACACCGCGCGGGAACGCTGGGCTGCACGATAATACCGACTGCAGAAGCAACCGCAGTCTGCGGGGCTGAGTAGTGATCCAGCGCGAAAGGTGTCGATCCGCAAGCGGCTGGAGCAGTCGCCGGAATAGTAAAGACCGCGGTCCCCTTCGGAGAGGTGCCGATAATCTGCACCTGGTAACTCACCGGTGAGTTTGGAGTGGTCGCCGTCGCCGTGCACTGATCCGGCACGGAGAATCCGTTCGCAATCGCGCCCGCCGTGACGCTTGCTGATAGCGCTCCTGAAACGAACTTGCCGTCTGCGGTGGTGATTGACAGCGGCTGTCCGTAGCCATTCACCGGTGCGATATAGATGGTGCCCGTTAGCGGCGTGTTTCCGATGGATAGCTGCGTTGCGGTTACAGGCGTCCACGCATTTGTCTGCGCAAGCGCAGCACGCGCGTTTGGAAACCAAAGGAGAAGCGGCAACAGCGCACGAAAGAATCTCATGCGCTGTTTATGTAGGAGGAGTCTTTAAGCGAGCAAGAATACTATGTTGTTCTTCCGGCTACTTTAACGCGATCGAACCCGTAGCCAGCCAGTTCGCCACCGTTACCATTGCGAGCAATTTCAGTGGTTCCCCACGTATAAGAAACGCCTTCCACGGAGTCCGTGCCGAACATCAGCGCGAAGTATTCTGAACTGCCCTTGTTGAAGTTGGCTATCAAATCGAAGTGTTGCGCCGGAGTCCCAAGCGCGGTAGTGTTCGGCGTGGTGAGACTGCCCACAACTGCGAATGGCGATAGCGTATACACATAAACTGTCGACGTGTTCGTTTCGCCAGCCAGCAGCCGCACGGTTCCTCCGCCAGTATTCACCAGCTTTGTGCCTTCACGCGCATTCGCTGTGGCATGCACTAAGAATGAGCCTGCAGTAATCGTGTACGGCGTCGCCAGATCGGCGGTATACAGCCCCACCTTGCTCTTGCCTGTCCCATCATCCACCGTGGCCGCGACATACCAGGTACTACCTACAAGCATCCATTGCGCGTCCCAGGTGGAATGGCCCCCCGGAAAAGCGATTGCATTGGCAACCATGATGTGTGTGCCTACAAGAGGCGCGGTGTAACGGGTATCTCCCACGATCTGGGTCAGTCCAGTGCGATCGAACAGACCAAAAGATGTAGCCGTTACCATCCAGCACTTACGTGTTCGATCAAACACAATCTGCCCTGCATGATGGCCGCAGATATAGCGCAGAGCGCCTGCCGTGTCACTCCAAAGAACACGGCCAACCTGCTTGATCCGATAACTAAGTGGATCAAATGTGAACACACCCATATGGCTTCCGGCGAACACGGCGTCAGACGTCCCATCGTTGTAACCGCCGAGCGTCGCAGTGAAGTAGAACAAGCCCTCTTCTTCATAGGGCGTTCCGTCTTCATACGTTACCCACGAGTAATCCCGTAGCCCAACACCGCCAAAATTGCTTACAGAGAAATTCTTGAAGGTGATGCCGTTCCCGCTGCCGACTGACTGCAGTCCAACGCACCAGTTAAAGCCCTCAAGAAAATTCGCCACATCGCGAGGATCAATATAGGGCTTAAGATTGACGATCGAGGAACGATACTGCGACCCGTCGGGCTTAGTCTGGAGAGTGTAGACGTATGGGCCATCCACAACACACGAGATCGTGTCACCCGCAGCCAGGTTGCTACCCGTCGCCACCTCTCCCAATGTCTGGATCGTTCCGTTGAACATTCGCAGGCGAACAGAGAGCTTATTGCCGTTGAAGTCGTAGCAGGCAAAAATCCAGGTATTGTCCGAGTTAATCATGCCAACGAAAGCACGGACTTCACCTGTAGAGTATGTCGGTAGAGCATCCACCACCACAGTCGCAGTTTCGAAGGAAGTCTGGATGCGCTTACGCAGCGTCCAAACACCCCAACTCGCCGCTCCGGTACCGGAAAAGGGTTCAAGCCTTAGCCCGGTTGCTGTCAGCGCTTCCGTCCCGCCATCAAAGCCTCCGATCGCGCCAACGTAATAGCCCTGGCCTGCACTCCATGGACGCAGAGCGGAGGTGTAATACGAATCACCGATTGGTGAGTAAATGCGTCGATTCGCAACGAGCTGAAATGCGGGCATCACCTCTGGAGACGCGCCGGCCGCCTTCGTTAGTGCAACCGTTGACACCGGCTGCACCAGCGTCAACAAACTATTCGCCGATGCGGCTGCCGCAGAAGCAGACGCTGCCGAGGCTGCCATATCATCCTCGATCTGAGCAATGATGTCCGCCGATGCTCCAGGGGGGCCTGCGGGGCCTTGCGGGCCCGCAACAATCAGAGCAAGTGGATCATCCGTGTTCGGCTGCGCGGTGTCCAGGTTTAGCGTAACGCCGGTCTGCGTCTGCACTTTGCGCATAACGCGCAACACCTTACCACCGCCATCCTTCACTGTTAGCCGTAAGCAGCAGTTCGCTGGCATCGTTACAGATGTATCGATAACCTGGCAGCCACCAGGTATAGCGCCATTTGTGACGACAATAGGACTAATCGAGCCCGGAAGTACCGCACTTCCTCCGCCGCCCGCAGCTACAACCAGCGGGACATCTTTGATGTTTGTTACCAGTACTTCAATAACCCCGTCGGATAATTTATTTCCGGTAGGATCTGCGATGTTGTTTGCGGTGATGGGTACATAACCGGTCGGCATAATCCCTGATTACCGGAAGTGATGCCATCCGAGGAAATTTGCTATTACCCAATCAGCGCTCGATGTCTAAGTCTGGCGGACCATACCAGCTACTTCCGCTTCCACCTGTGATTGATGTGATAGAGCCGTTGCTATCCAAGGTAAGCGTGCAAGCTACCGTTTTCGATCCGTAAGGCTCGTCCCCGTCATTTCCCACAAGCGTTGCGGTAGAGAGAGAAGTGTATCCAGATCCACCGTTGATAAGGTTGAATCCGTCAACCGTGAACCTGGTCCCTACCTGTGAAAGATCCAGCGTTATATAAGCAATGATTGGCTGCGTCTGCACATTGACGGGAATATTTGCAATTGCGCTATGCCCTTGATCGTCGGTTGCAGTTGCGACCAGATTGTAGGTTCCTGGGTCGATTCCACTGTCTACTGTGGCGTTACCTGTGAATGGCGTGTATTGCGACTGCGGCGTTCCCGCTGTGAGTACTAGCGGCGTACTGTGTCCCAACGCTGTCAGATCGACGGATACGACCACGCCGGTGCTTGCCACATCTGGTCGGACGTTTACCGTAATAGTGGCGTCGATCCCTGGCTGGGCCGGACTAGAGGCCACACCGATAATGGCGAATCCTGCAGAGGGACCACCTCCGCCGGTGGGAGGGGTTTCTTTTAGTCCGTCCGGCGCCGGGATGTCATAGGTGGATTGATCGTAATCAACCGCACTTATCTGGCATTGCTCTCCCGGCATGCGCCGTATCTGCTTAATGCGAACCAATTTAGCCTGCCTCGTGGTGGATTGGTAGATATATCCAGCATCCAGCGGCGTCGGCGCCATGGAAAGGGGTGACTCAAGTGTTGCGACATCACCTTTCAGTGCAGAGACGCTCCGTGTCTCCATGACATCGAGATCCCATAAGTCAGCGAACCCCACGGATAATCCCGACACACTATCAGCCTTCAGCACTGTCGCACTTACAACGGTTATCGCAACGTCAATCCCCACCTGTACGAGTCTTTTTACTGGAGTCGTGCCGTCGTAACCTGAAACCGTCAGCATGTTTCCGGAGATAGAAGAAATCGTGACAGTGGTGCGCCGCAGAGCGGGATGCACCACTATCACGTTGCAGCTATCGTCCAAAGGGTTCGGGTAGTCATTCGCCTCAAGAACGATGGATGAGGCGGTGCTACCTTGCTGAATCCTTCCACCGTAACCCCACTGTGGAACGTCGTGTTGAAGTTTCACGATGTTGCCGGTGCGGCAGCGTATCGCCTGCGTGTTCGACTTCCACGTATGGGTCCGCAGCAGCGTCTCAAGTTCGCGGAGCCGGAGCGCAGCCCAGTACCAGGCTTGCACGCGGCTGGTGCATCCAAGCAGGTTGATGTCTGTCTTCTTCAGCGCTTCGGTAGAGTTCTCATCGCTATCCGCAATTACGCGCAGAGGGTTGCGTGTGCGGTAGTCGTCGTCTTCGTCAGCAAAGGTTACAGATACTTCCTGTGCCCGATCTTCCAGATTTAGGTAAGTCTTGGAGTAGCTGTCCGCAAGCATGTTCCCCATGTGGAACATTTGCACCGGGTCATCATCCATATCCAGCCAGCCGGTAATCTTTGTGCCCACGCGCTGAAGGCTGGCACGTGACATCACACCGATGGTTTGCAGCACATCCCAAATACTCTGATCGCTCTGGTCGAATACACCGTTGAACGCCGCGAGCTTCTGCGTACCGCCGTCGCCGTCATCCATCATCGTCTGTGTAAGCGCAGCCCACTGCGCAAAGAAGTTCAGGTCAATGCGCTCGTCGGCTACATCCGCGCCAATCACAGGGTCATGAAGAACGTCATACGCCACCACGGCAGGCGTATCTTCAGGGAGTCCCGCGAGTTCCGCCGGCAAGCTGCTGCGCAGCCCATATTCAATGACCGCTGTCAGGTTGAGGTCTGCACCGGCCAACTGGTCTGATGCCATGATGCGCAGGCACACCTGGATCATGTTCGGGTAGGCCAGCGTGTCGTAGCTCGTCTCCTGAACGCTCTCGACCCATAGCTGATCGCCCCACTTGTTACTCTCGTGCTCGAAGTTATCGAGCGCACTGTGCACAGCGCCGCTGCCGTTCTTCACGACCTTAACGTCATACCTTCCCGGCGTCAGTCCATCAATGATGGTCGCCTGGCGCAGTACTGTCTGACGAATGTTGTAGTAGTAGTGAGTCGAGCCCGTGAAGTCGTTTGAGGTGGCCGGAACATGGATCCATCCGCTATCGCCACTACCGGAGGCACGGTAATAGACGTCGTAATCGATCGCGGCACGCTTGATTTCTTCCGAGTCGTCCAATCGCCAAACTCCCTGGGGGAAGACGACATAGACAGTCAGCTTCTGAGTGTCGGTCCGCTGGCCAGGCAGGACGACGCCAGGGCCTCCAGCGCGAACGCGCTGCCCTTTCGGATAGTTATTGTTGATGGTGTTGAAGTCGGTGGTCGGGTAATCGTTCTGCGTGGTGCCGTAGTTCGTGCGATTGATTACTACCCAGCGCGGATCACTTGCTGTCACCGGCGTCTCATCGTTCACGCCGTAAAGGATGCAGTAGGCCACGTCCGCATAGTTTGAGATGTCCTGGTCGTTGATTCGCAGGTCGCTGATGGAACGTGCAGGACCAAACCCGAAGTTACAGCGGACATTGATGTATTGCCGGCCAATGGTATCCGCGCCGTCGTCGACGTCGTGCTGGTCGCCATTGTTTCCCATAATGTCGATCCACGACTCGATGATGTTCGAAGCTGTGCGGATCGTGCCGTAACCCTTGGCAATGGGAATGCCGGAGCGCGCAGTCGCTACGGGGCCAAGAACACCGTAATTACTGCCGCCGGGCTTCTGCTGGAAAAGCGAGGCTATTGCGCTTACGAATAGGGTGCCGCCAACGCTCACGAGCCCTGTACCTACAGCGCTGTACACCCCAATCATCCCAGTGGAAAAGGAAGCTCCGAAAGCTTGGAATGCCGCCGCGCCAAGAACCGCGCCAAAGCCGGTCGCAGCAGCCGCTACAGACAAGGCAGCCACGCCAATCATTGCGATGGAACGGAGCGTGCTGTTTTCAAGCAGCGTGACGGCCTGCACGTCGTCACCATCTTGCGGAACATACGACAGGCTGCGCTCTGGTGGCAGCAGCTCACCGTTACACGACAGCACATAGCGGCCGTCTAACCCTTCACGCTCTAGAGCTTCGCCAACCGTCTCAGCGGGAAGCAGCGCAATCGAGCGTTGATCTCTTTGAGGATTGAAAGGGTTCTCGCAGACGGTTAGCATCCTACGCTGGAACGTAGAACGACCGGCGCTTTGTGCGCCAAAGCGGAGACTCTAACGTGTCGATGTGAGCATGGCCTACTTCGCTCGTTGTGTGCAGGAAGCGGAAGCCATCCAGCATCGTGCCCACGTGTCCCTCGTTTGGGAAGTACACTAGGCACCCGCGCTCTGCTCGTTTCAGTTCGCGCCACGCAGACCGTAGGATCAACCGCATAGTACGGAGCTGCGCCGTCTCCTCATCGGGGGATGGCGGTATCTTCATCGACACACCTTGCCGGCGCTGCATCTCGATTGCAAGGCTGGCGCAGTCGTACTCCGGCCCACGGCCACCCAGCTTATACGGCGCGCCGATAAGGTCACGGCACTTCATCAGGCCAACACCGCATTGGTGGCAGCATAGTTACCCAATAATTTGATGGCCGCCCGGTCATAGGCTGCGGCCGCCTCTTCAGCGCTTGGGAAATACCCCAAGTGATGAGTGCGCTTTGCCACTCTAATGCAGGCCCGCCAGCGGTTGTAGCCTGCAACCTTAAAGACACCCTTGGCACCCGAAGTGTTATTCCTGTTTAGCGATCGATTCGCGCTGTTCTGCTGGAAGGTGCAGCCGCGTAGATTACCCAATCGATTGTCTAGCGGATCACGGTTTATGTGGTCGATACACTCAAAATCTCCTTCAAGCAGGAAGCGGTGCATCTTCACCTTGCGCTGCCTTGTATCCCCTTGGCGCGGAAGTGTTGTCACGGGGTAATGTCTGCCGTCTGAGTCTGAATCCGCCGACCAATTGAAAGTGCTGAGGCGGTCAAAGTTCTCCGCGTCCACAATGGCAACAAGTCCCTTGGTTAAGGGGATGTATCGGATGGCATTATCGTCTGGCTGCACCACGCCGGTGCGCTTAAGCTTTCTTGGGTAATATCCTCTCGGCATAGCTACCTCGTCACCGCGCGCAGGCCGTTTGAATCCACACCGGGGAAGGCTCCAAAGCGCAGTTGATTGCTATGCGCGCGGCATCCATTGCTGCCACCGAGGCGAAAGGAACACGTCGGCATGGTGCCGGTGTACCCGCACTGTGGTGACTTGTAGCGCCAGATGCAGCTATCTGCCGAATATGGGTGACGTCCGAACATGATGCGGAGTGGCGACTGTGCGCCGAGCGTGAACGTTACCCACTGGGCATCCGAAGTGCAGCCGGTGATGTCGAACGGCAACTCAAGGTCCGGTTCGCGGTTCAGCTTCTGACCATTCACCACGTAGATCGTTACGGATCCACCAACGCCGCCGCCATACTCTTCCAGTAGTGATTCCACGGCGCGATTCACGTTCGAAACCTTTACGGCCCACGAAGGAACGGATCCGTCAGAGTTCTCCTGCAATTCCGAGAACTCCCATGCAAAGGCCGTGTACGTCTGCACACCGTCACCGTCTCCGCAATCAAACTGCACGTCGCCGATGTTGCGGGCCAAGCGCAGCAGAGAGCCGTCAGGCCACTCAATCTTCGCCAGCGCCAGCCACGGCACATTACTGGCCAGCTTCGACTTCTCGACGGATGACGCGACTGAAATGGAAAGAGGCTGACTCAAATCTCCGTCACCTCAAACGTGGCCTTGAAGCGCTTGCTTCCAGCGGCCCACTTGTCGTCGTCTAACTCCGGTAACTTCGTGAACCGGACTGTCAACGTCTCAGGGTTGGCATCATCGCGGTTGTCGGTGAAGTAGAACGGCTGCCAGCTCCCCACGCTTCGCATGAACTGAATGAGGATGCGTCGCGCCTCCGGCGTCAGAAGGCTATACGTCACCTTCAGCGTCTTCCGCATGCGTGTGTAGCGCGGACGCGAAGCAACAGCGCCGTCCTCCATCTTGTCCTTGATGCCTGGATCGTCAAACGTCTCCTTCATGGAGATGTCGGGCGCTTTATACAGATCAGGAAAGGTCTCGTAGGCCACGCGCTATACCTCGCGGAAGAAGACGTGGTTTCCTACGGTGGTTGCATACTCAACGGCGCGCGGGTTCCAGCTCGCGGGGAACGGAACATCTGCGCCACCCGGAAGCATGAAGTGCTTGTAGTGCTCGATACTCTTCGGTGCGTAGTACAGCGTGGCGCCGTGTGTGAGGTCCACAAGTGTTCGCGCCTTCGCCGCCGCGGCAAGCTGCTGCGCCTTGCGCCACGTCTCGTCCGCACCGTTTGGGAAAAGGAGTAGCTGCTTGTCACCTGGGGCCGTCATGGACGAGAACTGCAGAGGCTTCATCACCTCTTCGTCGCACGATGTGCGGTGCTTCGCGGCGCGGTTGGCGAGAACGTTCGCCACAGCCTGCATGCCAATCAAGCCTTCACCGCGCGCTTCGCGCCACAGACCGAGCGCAGTCAAGTCATAGCCCGCATAAGCCTTCAGGTAATTCATACCCGCACTTTGGCTCTAAACGGTGAAAGTGAGCGAATCTGTAAGCATGGCGTATCAGGTAACAGTGGACGCGAGTGGCTTCATAGCGCAGAGGCGCGAGCTGGAGAAGCGTTCGATTCCCTTCGCCTTGGCATCCACACTTACGGCAGTTGCCCAGGACGCGCAGGCAGAAGTGAAGCGCAATGTGCGGAGCTCATTCAAGCTAAGCAACACGTGGACCGAACAAGGCATACGTATCAAACCAGCCGATTCAAGGTCGTACCCCATCACTGCCGACGTCCACACAGATACAGCCAATCGACAGACCGGCGCGCCGGATTACTTGGGACGTCAGGAAACCGGCGGTGAGAAAGTGCAGCATGCCGGTGGACAATTCATCGCCATCCCGACGAAGTACCTGCGGCAGTTCGCGCCCACGACCATCCCTAATGAGTTACGCCCCAAGAACCTGCTCGGCGCAGCCAACGGCCGATTCCTGTACACCGGACGTAAGGGCCAACAGGTGAACGGTAGACAGCGCGTCATTCGCGGATTCATCTTCTTCAAGCAAAAGATGAAGGATGGCCGGTGGGCCATCCTTGCACGTGTCGCCAGCGATAAGAACGCGCGTGATGTGATTCCCTTCTATATCCTGGTCCCATCAGCACACATTCCAGAATCCAGCCTCCATATGGTGCAGACGGTGGCACGCGTGGTGCAGGATCGTTTTGAGCGCCAGTGGGATGTCGCCTGGCAGCGCATATATCGCAACGGAATCCGTATCTAAAGCCCGTGTCCACCCAGGATCTGACGCAGAATACCGCCTGAACTGTAGTCATCCGCGATCGTAGCAATAATCTTGTCGCGGTTATTTCCATCCTGAAAGACGTCGGCCACCTTAGTCGCTCCGGTCACATCCTGCTGCAGAACGATGGTGATGTGTGACGTGGTTCCTTTATCGCCCAGCACGTCGCCTACTGAGTTTCCAAGTGTGCCCGGCACAAAGGGTCGCACCACCGAGGACAGATCAACACCAGATGGCAGCTTCGTCTGAGGCTTCAGAGCACCACTTAAGCCGCTCGACGACTGCCTGAGTATGCCATCGATCTGCGGCTGGATGAGTTCTTTATAGACCTGCTGCGTGATTGACCGCTGGATGCTCTTCGCGAAGTTCTCGAACGCCTTTTGTCCTTGATCGATGTTTTCAAAGAGGCCTTCGAATGCATTGTCAAAGCCGGTGCGCAACGCTTCGGCGGACTCATCGATTGGATTCCGCAACTCCAGAATCTGCTCTTTCAGTTGAGCTATCTTCGCAACAGCATCCGCGGCTGTTCCAGCTTCGCTGGTGTCCGCAATCTTCTGATAGGCATCGACGACTTTCTGTAGCTCGTCCGCCTGCTGTGCGTCGATAGCTTGCCCCTGCAGACGCGCATCATCGGCGGAGATAAGACCTCGACGCTGACGAAAGGCGACATTGCTTCTACCGGCGTCCAGCAGCGTGCTCGCGCGGCTGTATTGCTCCTCGGCATCGCGCCGGTGCGACTCTAGAATCTGTGTCTCTGTGTCGATCCTCTTCTTTGCGGAGTCGCCTTCTATGGTGGCTATCTGCCCCGCAATCTTCTGGCGTTCTGCCATCAGATCATTGATTTTTGCGTCGCGCTCCAGGAGCTTCGCGCCAGCATCAGGACCGCTGAATGTCTGTCCCTGTAAGCCTTCGATCTGCGAGTTGAGCGCTGCCCGTCGTATGTTCGCAGCACCAAGCTGTGTGCCGTTGTACCGTTCCTCGATCGCCAGCTTCTGGCGATAGTAGTCCTCATCGGAAACGAGTTTGAGCTTATGCCCGGCGTCCAACTGCGCCAACTCCTCGTCACTTTCAGCCTTAGCTTGACGCAGAGACTCATCCGCGGCCGCTTGCTGCAGCTTACGCAGAGACTCGTCCATTTTTGCTTGCGCCTCTTGCATCTTGCGACGCAGCTCTTCTTGCTTGCGTGCGGCATCCGCTGAGTCCTTATTCCCCTTCAGCTGACCAAGCGTTGTGCGTTGTCCGGCTATCGTCTCGTCGATGCTTTCAACTCGCATGCGATCACGCAGGATCTGTGCGGCACCTTCGACGTTTGCGATGCGACCGGAGTTATCGATACGGCGCGCCAACGCCGCCGCTGGGTTCAGACCATTTGCTGCCAGGCGATCGCTCGCCACAATCGAATCCGACTGCTCTTTACGAAGTCTGCCTGCTTCAGTCACGTATAGATTGATTTGGTCCTGAAACGCCTTCTTTACGGCGTTGTTGCGGATGGCCGTCGCCGCTTCAATCTTCGCCTTGTCATTACCTGCCTCGTCGAGAGCCTTATCGTAGGCGGCGTTGGCTGTTCGCACCGCACCAGCAAGCTTTTCCCCGTCGGCCCTTATCTCCTCTTCTTGCTTACCGGTCGCTGCAACCCCGGTGAAGATGCTTTGCAGCGTTGATACTGAGTGCTCCCTCAGTAATGCATCCATCTCCTTGCGGTCAGCGTTGAGTGATTGCAGGAGTTCGTCTGCTGCCTTCTTCGCTTCCAATAAAGCTGTCGCCAGGCCATTGTTCGGATGACCAGACAGCTTGTCGATTTCGTCGTTCAGCTTGCTGCTGGTCAGAAGTAGGTCCGTAATGGCCACCTGATTCTTGTCGTGCCACTCCGCAAACGCTTCCGCGCCCTTCTTGCCGGCCTCTTGGGCATCTTTCGCAAGTTCCCTAACCTTCTGAATGTTCTCCAGAAGGATCGCCCCGAAGGCTATGCCGCCAACCACAGGAAACGCAGCTTGCAAGGCATCGCCCAATCCGAGCACGTCCGTAAGAAATCGTTCGACGGCTCGGATAGGGATACTTCCTTCAAGTTCTCGAATGGCACCGCTGGCAGCGGCAACCTTCGGCACTGCATGTTCCATGCCATCGCCGAGCTTCCTTCCAAGGTCGGCGGCAGGAATGGATGCCCGCCGCATCCTCTCTTCGATCTGGTCCAAGACCCTCGAAGTGTCATCCTGCCCCGTAATGACAACTGTTACGCCGCCGCCAATCGCCATAAGTTACGCCTTCAGCTTTCCGGCCGTCCGCTTCTTTTCAGCGCGACCCCACAACTTTTCAAACTTCTCTTCAGCCGTCAGCTCGCGACGTTTCGGCTTGCCGAGCGCAGACTCGAAGTAACGAAGGTCGCCAAGCATCGTCTCGGCGCTTACATCCCGCGCACCGGCACTTCGCAATTGCCAGGACGCACGCCATGCCAGATGTGCCATCGTCTGCGATTGGGCTTCCGCGAATGCGTCACGACAGGCGCGCCACACCGAGAGGGGTAGGCGCCGGAAGTCCTCAAAGCGGATCCCCATGCGCTCCGCATACTTCAGCTCCGCGTGCCAATTCCATGCGTTTGCGCGTGTGCGTCGGAAGGAGATGCGTCGTCCGCGCTTGCGACCACCTCCAGGCCTTCCCCCGGTGCGCCGAAGCTCGCCAGTACAGCCTTGGTGATTGCCGCCTGCATACCGCCCAGTTCGAACGGCTTTGTCTTGCGGCGCATCTCCTCCAGCGTCTCGGTGTAACCTCGGTCGCGGCGATCACCCGCACACAGCGCGTAGACCGCAATCATTTGGTCCGCTGGCGACAGAGCCTTGAGATGTACGGCTTCTCCCTTCTTCGCCATCGCCTGAGGCAGGAAACGTTCAATCAGCCAAAGGTTCCAGTGCGGCCCAACTGCTTCATACAGTGCATCTGCAGCATCCATATCGAACACGATCGGACGCTGTTCGCCGCCAATCTCAATCACACCTGCGCCTGTCACACTATTCATCGACACATCACCTCTTTTGCCAGAGCCTGCGGCGGAAGCATCAGCATGCGGTCACGTCGATGCTCGCGCACCGGTGGCCGCTTCCTTGCCTTCCGCGAGTGTCCGAAGTGCAACCCGCTTCCCACTGGACACTCGTAAAGCTCCATTCCCGACCAGGCTTTACCGCTGGCGAGCATATGGAGCTTGGCTGTGGTCCGATCTGGAAACGATTGCTTGCAGCACACTGCGCAGGTCTGTGGCATACCCCTGTTGTGCCGCGTTTACGCTCTTTCGAGCAAAGCCAAAGGCCATCCGTGGTAACCCGGATGGCCTTCGTGTTGCGATGGGCTTCGCCGAGCCCACCTTGTGCGCAGTGGTGAGACTGACTCACCGAAGCAGGGGCGGATCGCGTATGGGTCAGCCAGCCCTGCATGCCTGGTATCGACACTGGACGCTTATCCAGCTCGCACCGCGCCAGCTTTACGCCTCGATCGTTCCGTCCGTAAGCGCACCACGTCCATAGAACGACAGGTTGACTGCCTGCGCATCAGAGTTACCCGCGCCGAGATCGAAGCCATCGAAATTGATCGTGCCGGAATACATCTCTTCGTCGACGGCATCCACCGGACGAAATTCCAGCGTCACGTCATCGCCATTCACCAGCGCATTGAAGATCGCCGTGCGAGATGCCTGCGTGGTCACATAGAGAAAGCCCGCTGTGCCTGTGAACTCCATCAGGCCGCGCAGTGAGTCTTTCCAGCCGTTCGTGTCGTGGTCGCTGGCGTCAATCTTGTCGGCTTTAATGCTGAGCTTGATGTCCGTAAGGTTCGCGATCTTCGTCTTCGTACCGCTCGCCGCGGTGTCCGTGATGTAAACCTGTCCCTGGCGTCCTGCCAGTTTCCGCGCTGCGCCTGCCGCCATAGTCCTTACCCCTTTTCCGCGGGATCGCCGCGTTTCACAGCAAACTTGACATCAAAGTTGATAGTTAAGCCAATAATGTCGCGGCCCTCTGGAAGAAACACCGGTTCGTCAGTTCCCGTCCACTCGGTACTGATCGCCAGGCCACCAAACGTCTCGTCGCACATCATTGAGCGCACCGCAAAGAGGTACATCGGATCGAGCGCACCGTCTCCGTATTCATGGCCTGTGCCATCCACAATCGCGCGCACATCCACCGACAACAATCGCCCCCATGCATCGTGGTCTGCAGCATCCGGATCGTCTCTCTCCTTACCGGGAGAGATGTCGAAGCATGGGAGCGCAGATTCGTCTCCATCGCTGCGGATCTGGTCCAAGCGAGAGCGGAATACCGCTGCTGCTGGCGATCCGTCGCCGCCGAGTGCCACGGCAATGGCGCGCAGAATCTGTTCTCGTATCGATAGCTCGTTCACTAGCCCACCTTCAACCAGATACGCACGATCCCGCCATCATCCACCGACGTCTGCTTTCGCACCCTGAATGCGCGACCATCCACTGTGATTGCGTCTCCGGACCTAGGCATCGGCGATAGCGAACCCCGACCGATCTCCAGCACATGCGAGGTGTCCTCGACTTGCAAGCCGATGATGTCGTTATCGGATCCTGCTTCGTCCAGGTTGCCGCGCGTTGACTGCGCGCCGAATATTACCGGCACGCCTGAGTCACTGAAGAACACGTCGAGATCGCTGTCGCCGAAAGCCATGTTCTACTTCGCCGCCGCTACCGTGGACGTTGCGGCTTTCGCTTCGAGACGGTGTTCGATGGCGTAGCCCGCAGCGATCAGCTTTTCGGCCATTGCCTTTTCAAACTTCGCGGTCTCATTGGCGGCATACGCTTCGTAGGAACGTAAGAACTTCACAAGCTGCATCGCAATTCTCCAGAAAGAGCGGAGCCGAAGCCCCGCTCTCAGTTAAGTGACGTTTTAGACCGGCAGGATGCGCTGGCCGCCGAGTACGAAGAGTGCGGAGATTTCCGCGGTGTCCGTATTCGCTGCGCTCAGATCCGGCGTAAACTTCAGGCGCACATATTCCTTGGCACCCGCGAGATCCAGCGGAATCTGTACGATGCCACGCACCGTCCCACCACCAGCCGGCCCGGTCGCAACAACCGCGCTCGCACCCGTCGAACCCGTAGCGGCAGTCAGAGTGACGAATGTTGCATTGTCGTCCGAATGCTCAACGACATACGCCAGCGACAGCGTTGCGGCCGCAGCCAGTACAGCCTTGTAGCGAATCGCAGCCACCATACTGAGCGGCTCGTTGACAGCGAAGCGGTCGAAGGACTGGCTGGTCACCTGCACCGCGTCACCGGCACCACCTGCGGTGACAGCTACACTATCGCTGCCATACGCAAGGTCAATCCGATTCCCAAGATCATGATCCTGATAGAAACCCATGTTTTTCTCCTCCTGCGGAGATGCACTGCGGAATGCTTGCCCGGCCGAAGCTAGCTGCAACGGCCGGGACTTCGGTTACGATTACGATCCCAGCGTTACGCCCGTCAGAACCGCGATGGACGTGTCGCGCTTCACGTTGATGTCGTGCTCGACAATCATGCGGATCAGCGTCTGGTCGTTCTGGAAAGCCGATACAGCGCTGCCGTCGACGTCCTGGTAGCTCGCCTCCCCAGAAGTCTCCACACTGATGGCCGGAACGTCGCCGATAACAACGTCAGCAAAGTCCGCCAGAATGATCTCGGTTGCAGTTCCTGCGCCCAAGTTCTCCGGGATCTGCGTCGTCACCTTGTAAGGCATCATGAAGAGCTTGCCCTGCAGCATTTCGGCACGGAACGCGAAGTTGCCGAGTCCGTCGCGCAAGTTCATGAGGAAGTATTCCGTACGTGGCGACAGAATCCAGCCCGGATTCACCATTGGAGTGTTGAACTTACGCAGCGCCAGGACCAGCAGGCCAAGCTGATTCGTCACGTTGCCGAGCGAGCTATCTCCGGTATAGGCAATAACGTTGGCCTGATTCGCCAGCCAGCGGAAGCCGCGCGGGCTGAACTCGCTGCCCGTGCTGCGGATGAAGGAGATGTCTTCCTTCTGCGCGATAGCACGCACCAAGTCGGTCCGGACCCACGCATCAGCGCTGTAGCTGGAGTAACGAATCAGATCATTGGAGATGGGAACCAAAGCCGCAAGCTTCTTCGCGGAAAGCTTTACAGCGCCAGCAGTCATGCCGGTAACCGGGATGGGCTTATTCTCACCGATGTACGAGGCCGCCGTACCGCTAGTGGTCTTATTCATCGTGAAGGATCCGTTAGCCATGGGCGCCAGGGACGGACCAAAGCTACGGACCACGGAAGCGGGGCGAAGCAGTTCAATCACTTCCGCCGAGATGTTTTCGGGGATAAAGATGCCACCGGCTGTCATGGAGCTTGCATTCAAAGCACGCTCAATCACGGCATCCTTCAACACTTCGCGAGCAAAGCGTGCAGAAGCTGCAACACCATTCTTCCCACCCGCGGCGATGGATCGCACGAAGCGAGCGGCACGAATGCCAGGCTCAACCTTATCGGCAGCGTCCACGACGACCACTGCATCAGGGCGCACAGCGCTTTCCGCAGAACGCTTCGCCTGCTCATCGAGCACGTAGCTCTTCGCGTCGGAAACACTTCGCTTGTTTGCAATGAACGTGTCGCGCACAGCCTCGGTGAAAATATCCGGGTACTGCTGACGAACTGCGTCCATCTCGCGGAATTCGGTCATAATCTGGTCACGAGTCGGCGCGGCGGGCGCGGCGGGCGTCGTCTCCACATTCGGAACTACAGCGGGAGTTGCCATGCGTTTGTCCTCTTCTTTTTCGGCCGCAGCCGGTTTTGACTTCGGCGCACTCAAACCGCGCACCGGGTACTGCTCCGCACCATTAAGGCTGCGGCCCACGCCGACTGAAGGATCGGCAGGAACAGCGACTAAGCTGACCTCTACCGGCTCCCACGTCGCGCGATAAGTTCCGAGGTAGTCCTCGTCTTCGTCGTCTGCGGCGTTCGCATCCGCGACACGGTTCAACTGGTGAATGATGTAACCCACGGAGGTGTAGCGGAGGGTCTTGTCGTCGACCTCCTGCCGCGTGGTTTTCGCGAAGCCCGTGGTGCCAAAGTAGGCATCTCCGCGACCAATACCATCAGCATCAATGGCACAGTTCTCAAGGCGGCCCGCACGCTGATCTGGATCATGGTTCACCAGAAGCGTCAGGCCCTGCTTCATGCGCCCGTCAATCACTTCGCCGGCGTCATGGCCCAAGATTTCGTTCCACCAGTAGCCGCCCCAAGTGACACGCTTCACGGGATTATCAGAGGAGAACGAAAGCGGGACGGGCTGGTTGTCGCCGTCCTGCGCCTTCTCCGCCCGCAGCGCGAACGCTCGATATTGAACCGGCAATTGCTGGGGAATCTGCTTGTCAGTGCTCACGATGCGACTATGCGTGTAAAGAGAAAAGGCGGGCAAAATTCGCCCGCCTCCACTTCCTTAAGCACTCGCTTCTACTTCTTCTGCGCATCTCCTCGCGCGTCGCACACCTTCACGCCGCCGAGTGATCGCAAAGCGCCTCCGCTAACTACCGCCCTTGGCGCCTGACTTGTTCCCACCATCCTGTTGCCCGCTGCTTGCTGTTTCTCCATCGTCTTCCTCCACTACACCGTTGCCGGCACTGTCGCCCTTGAGATCCGCTCCGAGTTTTACGCCCTTCGCCTTGATGTACTGCTGCTGGTAGGCGATTTGGTCGATCGTCTCCTCGAAGTCCATGCCCTTCTCTGCCAGGCTGTTCGTGAGCGTTCCCAAGCCATTGTCATTGGCCAGAATGTCCGCCTGAACGTCCTTCATGGGGTCGATGTATCCCCAGCGCCGCGGCGTCCAGACGATGGATTCCTCGACTACATCGCGCGTGACCTTGCCAAGCGTTACAGCGCCCTTCAGGTCCACTGCCTCCAACCACCACGAGAAGACGCGGCAGATGAAGTGCTGGATGAAGTTCTGCTGGCCGATGCGGTAACCGTCGCGGGTCTCCATCATGCCACCGCGCATCGAAGACAAGTTGACGCTCTCCAGGTCATTCGCCAGCGTCGGATAGTCCACGCCGAAGCCAGCGGACACAGCTCGCAGCGCGGTCTTCATGAATACGGCATATGCTGCATTCGGGTGCTGCGGGTCGTACGTCTGCATCTTCCACCCGGTGGGCAGAATGTCAAACTGTCCCGGCTCTACCTCGTCGATAAAACTGTTCTGGTCAAGCTTGTCCTTTTCACCGGTGTACTCCGTCTCGCCTTTCTCGTTGTAGAAGAAGCCCGCCTTCGTCGCGCCAAGACGCGCGGCCTGCGCCTCCGCGTCCTCGTACCCACTGACCATGTTTAGCCGGTAAGCAGATGGAGCCATCTCCGGAATACCGCGGATCTGGTTAACGAACCACGGCACAAAGTAGTGGATGACATCGCTGGCCGGTACACGGATACGCTCGCGAGGCTGCGATGCGCCATAGAACAGGTTCGGCTTAAAGAAGTGATAAGCGACCGGGGCCAACTCCGGATCGAGCTCTACGCCCATGACGATGATGTTGCCGTTTGGCAACGGAATTTGCGAGTTGTAACCGGCGTCGAGCTGATCGGGATCTACGATGCGCAGGGACATGCCGAATGGGTTGGCCTTATCGACGACTCGCTGCACGAAAAACTCGCCGTCCGTGGGTGTCTGCGCCTGCAGAAACTGCTGCATGGCGGCGAAGCCCATGTCCTTCTTCACGGAGCAATACTTCGGCAAGCACCATGTCGTCCACGCCTGCTCCAGTTCCTTGTTGAGCTTTTCGTTCAACTTGTCGCCGCGCTGCTGCTTCACCTTGGCCTGCATCGTCACACCCATATGGCCAACGATGTTTCTCGTCTTCATGCCTGCGAAGCTGGATGCGTAGGGATCATTCATGCGCAGGTATCGCGACCGTGCCCGCAATTGCCGAAGCTGCGAAATCAGGATGGCGTTGATCTGCTGCGGCATGATTGGCCAGTCACGTGTCTGCCGAGACATCTGTGCGGCCTTAAAGGAACGGCGCCCAAATCCGTCATGTGCGCGCTGTTTAACGCGCGGCAAGATTGATCTACGCGCATCAGAGAGGTCGATCGGTTCGATAGCCACTAGCAAGACCTCCCAAAACCGGTTAGGACGCGGCGTCGCTGCACGCGCTCTCCGCGGTCTACCTTTTCCTGTGTCACGATGGATTTAAAGTGTGCGCGAAGAGTAACGAGCTCATCTACAGACATTTTCTTGATGCGCCTTCCGTGGATCTCATACTCTTCAACTCCGTCACCGGCGCGGCCTTCCAGAACAGCATCAATGGCATCCAAGCTGCGTTGTGCTTGGGTTCTCTGATCTGCCGCCGCCGCAGATGCGGCTAAATTTGGCAGGACAACACATGCTCCCTGGCGCAACGTGTGGCGTTCTCCGTTCTCGCTAAGGACAAACTCGACCCACGTATACGTATCAGGAGAGAAGCCCGCAGAGGTGGAGGCGGGAATAGTGGCGTTGAAGGTATCTCCGTCATTCGTTGCCGCCACGTCAAACTTCCCTGACGCGCAAATAAAGCGGTAAGAGAGCGACCAGCCGTTCGAGGGAACGTACTCGGCTACATAACGACTCCACTGCACCGTGTCACCGGCGCGAAACTGTGTCGGCACTGCATCTAGGCAATTCACAGCCAAGGCATATCAGCGGTTCTTGAATCTTGGCGAATCACCATACCTTAACTCGCTTCGAACGGCGACCGATGATTGATTGGACAGGTGGCTTACTTACGTCTACGGCCTCTTTCTCTTCATTCACTGGCTTAGCAGGAGGTGCCGCCTTTTCCACTACTGCCTTCTTTGCTGCATCGGCGCGTTCCAACAGGTTTTTGCGGATAGCCGCATATGCAGGCTTTAGCACACCGACGGCTGCGCGCGCGTAGACGAAGCAATCCAGGGCCTCGTTGCGCTCTCCCTTCTTGTGCCACTCCAGCTTCGCCACGAAGTCCTTTACCACCTTCACCAGCTTCTCGCTCGTCACCTGACGGAAATACTCCGAATCAAGGTCTGCGGAAAAGTGGCAGTAGCCCACGCCCGGTTTGTCATTCTGGAAGCAGGTGTAGATGTCTTCCTTCGCAGTGTCGACGCCAACGGTGTACAGCATAGCGTGCGATGGTCCTTGCTCGCTTCCGCGGCTAACCAGCGGCTTGCCGATGCCGGCACGCCCCACAATCGCATGCCAGCGACGAGCGGCGTTCTTCTTCGTGAAGTCATACACGCGTTGCGTGTGATGGCCCGCGGAGTCAAAGAGCGCCGCATGCACGCGCATCGTAACGCCGAGTTCATGGGGCATCTCTGAGAGCAGGTGGTCCTGCAGCGCAGCCCATGGGCTCAGGTCATTGCGGACCCTAACGCCGTCGACCGTAAGCGTCTCTGGCAGCGCCGGATCGCCACGGAAGATCTGATGGTCGACCACCCAGCGCTCGTCGTCCATGCCCCAGCCGATACGCGAGCACTCCAGGCGATCGTCCTGCACGTCGACGCCGGCAGTAACGAACAGCACACCGGCAGGAAGCATCTCTCCAAAGTTGGTCGCCGCCTTACGTTTCTCCAACTCGTGCAGGTCAGCGCCCTTGCCACGAATTTCCCATGTCTCCGCGAGGCGCGTGTTGATGAATGTCTTCTTCCGCTCCAGTGACTTCTTCGCGGCCAGCCACTCGTTTACGAGATCCGTCCAACGCAGCCATGGCGGGTACAGCGCATTGAGATGAAAGCCTGCGGTTTTTCCATCGCGCGACTGCGCGGTAGCCCGCCACTCACCACGACGAATCATCTCGAATTTCGAATTTTCACGGATTTCACATCCGTACTCGCACGCATAGAACACGTCGACGACGCGGCCGTCTTTCACGCCCTCTTCGCGGGTGAAGGTAAGTCTTTCCCATATGAGAGGCTGCATGGTTCCGCAGTGCGGGCATGGCACGTAGTACTTCCGTTTGTCGCTCTCCTCATAGGCCGCTTCGATGCGGCTGTGATCCTTAATGCCCGGCGTGGATGCAAGGATGTGCTTCCGATTCCAGAACGTCGTCGTGCGGCGCATCGCCAAGTCAACGGGATCGCCTTCAGTGCCTGCAGAATCCGGATAGCGGTCCACTTCGTCTGGCATGAGAATGCGGATGGGCATGGAGGCCAATCCGGCTGGAGCATTGGCGCCTGCCAGGATGAGTACGCCACCGGCGAATTCTTTATTGAGAAGGGTGTTGCCAGAGTCGCGGGCGCGCGGCGAC
Source organism: Terriglobus sp. ADX1 (assembly GCF_036877645.1). Lineage (NCBI taxonomy): Bacteria > Pseudomonadati > Acidobacteriota > Terriglobia > Terriglobales > Acidobacteriaceae > Terriglobus > Terriglobus sp. ADX1. The sequence goes on along the minus strand of NZ_JAEDXV010000001.1, from coordinate 84,966 downwards.
GGAAACAGCTTCCGGAGAACCGGCGTCGCGCGAATCATCTTGGCGACGCGGTTCTTCGAAAACTTCTCCGCTTCGCCTTCAGAGGCCGAGACGAAGAGGATGGGGGAGGGTTGCCAGTGTGAAAAGTATCCTATCGCATTGAGCTGCGCTTGCGTTTTCCCACTTTGGGAACACATCATCAGCACGACGGTCTCAATGCCTACCTCTGTGATGGCATCCTGCAGGCCTCGCTGGTACTCGGCGGTAGACGTACGGAACTTACCAGGCAGCGCACCAGCCTCCGGTGGCACCATAATGTACTTATCCGCCCACTGCGAAAGCGTCATGGGCGGCGGTGGCGCGAAGCGCCCACGGGCCCTGCGTGCGGCAGCTACCAGTCGCGCCATGCCATCCGGCTTTGTTTGGTAGACACTCATTCTTCGTCATCCTCGGCGTCGGTGGCATCGCGAATGTCGTCGATCGTGGCCAGATTGGTTAAGGCCTGCTCGACGAAGCCGGTAAGGATGCGGATGGCCGCAGGTAATTCGGTCAACCCGATAATCTCCGGCGCCGCTTGGGATGGGATCGCCAGAAGTTGTGTCTGCACGGCCAGGTTGGCGGTCGACACGACGCGCTCCATGTCGGCGATCGATGCCACCTCGCCGCGAGCGCGGGCGAGCTGAAGTTCCTTTAGGTCAGCTTCGGCACGCGTCTTGCGGGCGAGTGCGACCTCATAGGTTTCCACTTCCTCGTCGGGGATGGCGGAGAGGCGGCCATTTCCGGTATTTCCGATCTGATAGGTGACGTACCAGGGGAGGGCAACCGCCCAATCGATGCGCCGCTTCTTACCCTCACCAGTGAAAGGTAAACCATTGCTGGTAATCCAGTTACGTACCGTGCGCTCGTCGACCAAGAAGCGTCCGGCTGCTTCCGCGATAGTCAAACTGGATGGATTTTCGGGCATTCCGCATCCACGATGAATCGGAAACGGAAATGATGGCAAAAAGTGCTGTCTCTAGGCAGGGCTGGCGGTGGCGCGTCACCCGTAATGCGGATGGGTGGGGAGGGACCCATGTGTTTTCCACAGGCATGCATTCCAATCACCAAACCTTATGAAGTTGGTGCAATAGGCGTTGACTTCATCAACACTGCCCTTTACGATCTCGGCAACACTGTTCCTCTATCCCCAGGAGTTAACCATGACCTACGAAGTTCGCGTCACGATCCACCAGAAGTCCTCCCTATACAAGCCGGACTACGGCGACATCACACGTCGCTTAGAAGGCAAAGGTTTTAGCCACCTGACGATGATTGGTGGGCAGGCATTCCACACACTTGGCGGAATGTATCGCCTTAATTCACAGCTTCTCACTACCGTGGCTTCTGTAGCAGCTTTGGTCGATTCGGCATTGCGCGGGATCGAATTCGAGATAAGCTACCAGGTCATTAAGGTTGAGTCTGAAAAGGATTACAACTTGAAGCCCGTCTCTGATGCATACGGCTATGCCTTGTCTGCCATCTACAAAGACACTCCGTTCGGATCCACCAAGAAGTAGGAGGCACGGCGCAGTTCAACCTTGCCTGCACCACACCTCACACACCACTGGACCGGCGACCTCACATGCTTGCTGGTCCAGCATCTCTCCTGTGTTGACAGCCAGATAGCGCCCGCCGTCGGTGCAGGTGGCCAGCCGCATCTCACCCGCCACCGTAAGCAACACGATGTCATCAGTGCGCACTGCGGCGCCAGGTGCCACACGCACAATATATCGTCCTGAGCCAGCGCGGAAGTACACACTGTCGGCCGGTATCTCCCATGAATGCAGCTCGTCGTCTCCGTGCCCGAACAGGATGCGCTTGAAGTTGGTTGTGGTTTGTGTCTCCGCTTGAGGTGCAGATACGGCAGATAGCAAAGCAGAATTGTGCGACGTTTCGCCGCAATCGTGCAGGTGTTCCATGGATTTCCTTGGGGGAGGTCCTATCTGATTGTTTGGAGATATGGCAATATGCGCCACGCATCCATAGTACATGTATCAATGCATACATTCATCAATTTATAACTTGATGATTCTGAATGGTTTATGCTGCATTAATGGGGAGTGCTAAGCCGCGCGTGACCGCTAAGAAGACCACAGACACTACTGACCGCTCTAAAGAGACCATCGTCAATATGTCCGTGAGGCTTCCTGAATCCGTGCATGAGCGCCTTCGCAAGCTGAGTTACGAGAAGCGCTTGTCCATGCATGCGGTTGTGCTCGAAGCGATCGAGAAAGAACTGAGCGCGCGGAAGTACTAAGCAGTAATACGGTCCACCTCCTGCATTCTCTCCGCAATCCATCGCACACACGGCACAGCCCAGCTATTTCCAAGTGCCTTATAGCGCGGACCATCCGCTGCTGGCTTTCCTCTGTGATCTACCAGTGTGTAGTCGTCCGGGAAGCCTTGGAGGCGTTCGCATTCGCGTGGCGTGAGGCGACGTACCGCCATCCCTGGTGCAACGTAAGCGCGACTGCTCCCACCATCGGCCGCGCGGAGACTCGCAAGATCTCCTGCATCCTCAGGCATCGCGCCGCCTTCGCGTCCGCGCAGATTAAATGCAGCCACGGCTACCTGCCCACCTGCGTTGCTGTGCGAGTCCTTGTGCCCCATAGCGCGTAGCGTGGGCGAGATGTCACCAACACCGAATCCGTTGCGGCCAGATGCCTTGCTATCGAATGCAATCGGGTTAGGGAAACCTCCCACGGCCAATAGCGTCTCCGTCTCGAAATCCTGCCTGCCCATTCCGCCTGCGTTCAGGCAGTGCGCGATGTGTCCCGTTGAAGAATAGGTTTGCCCCCCCATCACAGGGACTATCGGTGTTCCCCTTCCCGTGCCATCCTCCGACGCATCGAATCCTTCACCACGCAGGGAATGGGCAACGAGCAGGCCTTCGCGGCTTGCGTTGTCACCATAAGGATTGCCAGTCAGCGGCGGCGCGGATTGATTCAATCCGCCGTCGAGATCGAAGTCGGTTCCGAGTCCGCCACCGCCTGAAGGGCGCGCGCTAATTGTGGGGGCAACGTCTTTCCCCGTTTCCCTGCGTGGTGAAGGATGCCCCTGCAAGCTGTAGGCGTCAAAAAGTACCGCTGCGGCACGTCGCCAGTCTCCAAGATGTCCGACAACGAAGACGCGACGGCGCCGTTGCGGTACTCCGGCATACTGAGCGTCAAGCACTCGCCAGGCGACGCCGAAGCGTCCCGGTCCTGCTTCAGGGATGACCCCACTGTTTTGCCATCCACCCGCAGGGACTTCAACCATTCGTCCCGTGAATGCCGAGAGGATTGCCGCGAAGTCTTCGCCACCGGCGCTCGAAAAGACGCCGGGCACGTTCTCCCAAAGAAACCAGCGGACGCCGAGCCGGTAAGCAAGGAGAGTATATTCGAGCGAGAGCTCACCACGCGGGTCATCCAGTCCTGCTCGCTTTCCAGCGACACTGTAGGACTGGCAAGGGGTTCCTCCGAAGAGAACATCAATGTCTGCATGGCCGTGGGATCTCCGTATGTGGCGAGGTCGAATGGTTGTGAAATCACCCCATAGGATCGACTTGCCTTCTATGGAGTCTTTCGTGGTGTACACGCGCTGGTCGACAGCGTGATGACGCTGCTGCAGCACTGAGCGCGGGAACGCTTCAATCTCAGAGAGCAGCATGAAATTGTAGCCAAGGCCTTCACATGCGACAGATGCGGCCGATATGCCGTCGCACACACTGACTGCGTTCACGCCTCGACTCCGAACAGGACAGACTGGGATAGACGCTCCGCGGCCATCTCGCAGTACTCCTCCTTCAATTCAATCCCGATCGCCCTTCTTCCCATCTCTTTAGCTGCGTGGAGAGTCGTTCCACTTCCGCACATTGGATCAAGAACGATTTGCCCTTCATTAGTGAAGAGCGAAACCAATTCCTTCATTAAGGAGAGTGGCTTCCGAGTTTCGTGGCCATTAGATTTCCCGCCATGCCCAAAACCGGAGTCATGTTTGCAATGCGTGAATACGCCGCGCTTACCGCCGCCATTCCAGACACTGTGACCCTCACCAGCCCATGCCGCCACGATGCTTTCGTATCCCATCGCAGGACGATCACCACTTAATTGCGGCGCGCTGTCTGGCTTTACCCATATCATCGCCCGCCGATACTTGGCACCGGCATCCTCTAGAACGTCACGCCAAACTGGGACGGCTTCAGCCTGACAGAACGCCAGAACCCATCCGCGCGACAACCTGGCCGACTCGCTGGCAACAACCTTACGAAGTTCTTCCGTCATTGCTCCGAATGACAGCGGCGCTTCGTGAATTCGCCGAGCGCCCGAGGATAACCCTCTGCCGTTCAAACGCCGCCCTGGTGCGTGCGCCTCAGCTTCGTAGGGCGGGTCAGTTATGACGTGATCTACATCATCAAGCTGCGGCAAAATATCTCTGGCGTCACCGTGATAGATCGTGATTCCGTCCTGCTGGTAGTAGGGCTTCACAGCGCAGCCTCCGCCGGCACGACGCCGTTCTTCCGCCACGCATCGATGTCGTCCTGCATCTGTGGCCAACGGCCTTGGTGTGCGTATTCCATAACGCCCTGGACGTCATCACCTGACAAGAACTCGACGGTGTACGCATCGCTTCCCTCTTCACGGTGAAGCATGACATCTCGCTCAACCTGTAAGGATCGCTTACCAGTTCCCGCATTCCACTTACGACTGCGGCACTTCGATGATGCGCAGTGCGTGGGCACCGTGGTGCCCTGCAGCCATTCATGCCCACACACGTCACATACCCACGCTGCTCTGGTATCGGTCGCCATTAGTAGGCCACCTTTACATGGGGAACTTCTCCCTTTGCCATGGCCACGACAACATTCTTCGCAACCGTCTCAGGCAGACCGAGCTTCACAAAGCACTCGACAATCTCGCGATTTATCTTGCCGCAGTGGCGCTTGTTAGCCTCACGCCTCTCTTCAGCCTGCCTGGCCCGCTCTTCCTCGGCAGCTACACGCTGACGCTCACGTTCTACAGCCGCTTCAGCGTCACGTTTGGCTTGTTCGGCTATGGCTTCTGCACGACGCGTGCGCTCTTCTACTTCGCGCGTCGCACGCTCGGCAGCTTCCTGCGCTATACGCTTTTCGCGTTCTTCCCGTTGACGATCTAACTCTGCAGCACGAAGACGTTCCAACTCAGCGACTTCGGCATCTTTCTTTAGCCTCAGGTCTATCTCTCCCCCGATGCGGCGGAGCGCCGATTCAGAAGCATCCGAGTAGCGAGCTGCGAACTCTTGCCAGTCGCGTGAGGAGAAAGCTTCTACCTGCTGAGCGTTGGCCTGCAAGTATTCGATAGGGTCTGTCGAGGATGAGTGCGATGCAAGGAATTCTATTTGGGCAAGCGCATCCTCGTGTCCTTTGACGCGAGCCTTTTCGCGTTCTTCGTATTCCGTAAGGGGCCTCCGCGCCTCTTCTTTCAGTGCATCCAGCGCGTCCCTCATGCGCTTACGTTCGGCATCGATCACCAGCGCCTGCACTTTAATCTCCGATACCAGGTTCTTACCCAGTTCATCGAGATATGTTTTAGAAGACGCAACCTTGCGGGCAATCGACGCGATGGCCTTGCGGCCTTTCTCTGTCGAGATGTCCGGCTTGTGAGCGTCTACCATCTCGCGTACCTTCGCGATAGCTCCATCCAGACCGTTAGGCACGAAATACTCTGCTGGTGTCTTCTTGCCGGTAACGATGAGTTCTACCGGCGCTTCTGTGGTTTCCTGTACTGCAAGCGTCTGCGTCATGTGTGTGTTATGCACGCAAAACAGAAAAGCGGGCCAATTAAGGCCCGCCACTTACCAACACTCATTAATCCTCAAAAAGGCACATCTTCATTGTCCGCCACATACGCCTGACCGTAGCCGCTGGTTTCTTCAACGGCATATCCCGACGTATCACTGCGCTGCTGCTGTCCACCGTCCCGCTTACTATCCAGCAGTGTCAGGTCGTTGACGATAATCTCGGTGCGGTACTGTTTTCTGCCGCTGTCCTTATCGTCCCAACTGCGCGTCTGGATCTTTCCCTCAATCAGAAGCTTGCTGCCTTTGCCGACGTAATCGCGGATGATTTCTGCAGTGCGACCGAATGCCACCACGTTATGCCATTGGCTCTCATCTACCCATTCACCGTTACGTTTCACACGGTCCGGAGTGGCGAGCGAGAAGCTGGCGACCAACGTGCCTCCCTGCGTGCTCTTTACTTCAGGCGAACGCCCCACATTGCCAAGCAGTGTTGCCCTGTTTATGCCCTTTCCCATGACTCTCCTTAACAGTTCTCGCTTGCAATGCAGACGGGGATGATGTGTGGACGTTGCAGAATCTGCTCGACCATAGCTTCGGCAACCAGCGTGCGCTTGCCGTCATCCATCGTCATCTTCACGGCGAAGGGGTCCATCTCGGTCAGCTCGCCTACCTCTTCGTCCTCGCCGATTTCGTTCTGGATGTGTGCGCGGATAGATGCTTCGTCTTCGCCCATATAGAAATCGTCGCCTTCAGTTTTCATCAGCAGCATGTGGTCTTTCTTTCTTCGGAACAGGTTTACCGCCAGCGTTATGTGAGTTGCGATGGCACCAACGGTGCGCTGGTCCCACGTTGTCCAGGTTGTCGCCGTGCATGCGCTTGTTGCGGATGTGAGCCAATTCGCCCGCAGCGAACGCCACAGGCTTACCGCAGAAGCGACACTTTCCTTTGTGCTCAGCCCATGACTCTTCCCGTAATGCAGTCATGTCTTCGCCCTTCAGTCGTCCCGGGCGCGGCTTCTTCCGGACCGGATTGATGCGGGTGTAGCGCTTGAGTGGCGACCTCTTCACTTCGCCACCATGCCGCAAATGCACCCATTCGAGCCATTTCGACACCACTCATCTTGCGGTTGAATTTTCGCCTTGCATTCGCCTAGCGTTAAGTCATGAGCATGGACTACTGCACCAACAACCGGAACCGCGTGACGCATCCCAAAGCGCGCAGAGTATTGATGAACTTCATGCTGTGCAACGGCTGGTCCTGCCACTTTCTGGAAGCTGACGCGCGTACCGGCATCGGAACGCCGAACAAGCCACCCAGCAAGGCGCGCTACTACAACACGACTCCCGAACGCATCCTGGAACTGCGCGAGCGGTACGGCCTGCCACGCGTTCCAGAGAAAAACGATGTGGAGCATAATCTTTCCATCGGTCGCGGCAGCGTATGGCTCGACCTGCCCGAAGAGGAATACCAGAAGCTGCGCCGGTAGACTGACACCATGACCCTGTACGCCAAGCGCCTGAACCACGGCCGCTCCGAGATCTGGATCGATGACGGTCCGCACCGCGAGACTGCTACCAACAACATCCACTCGGCTTTGGAGAAGTACGCCGCGGACAAGATCGAAGCTTTCCGAGAACTCTTCTACGAAAGCATGGGAAGCATCGCCTCCGTAGAATCCACGCCAGAGATTGTTGATTACCTTTTCCTGTAGCGATACGCTGCGGACATGGAAATTCCGCTTCTCTCCGCAGAGGTCCATTTCCCTAGCAAGCGAATCTACATACGGGAATTTATAGTTCTTCCCGAGGTAGGCGACGTTCACTGTGGCTTCATTGTCGATGCGGTTGAACCCGCCGACGATGAACGCGAAGATGTTGACTTCATAATCAAGCTGGTCGACCTACACTAATGCACCGTCTCCATTCCAAACAGGTTCCCCTGATCCAGCACCGGTACGCAACGGATTGCCTCGAATAGCTCCTCGTCGTCACCCTGGAGCGGCACACTGAGCAGCGCATTCGCCCGCGACTTATCGGCCTGCGCTGTCGTGATGGTTTCAAAGCCCAGGTACACACGCAGATTTCCACGAAGCCTGCGCCAATCCGCGTCCAGAACATGGCAGCAGTTCTTGAAGCTCATGAAATAGGTGTGTATATCGCCATTCGGGTCTGCTTCGCGAAATAACCAGTCAACCGCCAGCACTGCATCATCCGTCGGCAGTCCGTCCTTCACATCGCGCGCTTCCTCTACAGCCGTGTCGATCATGCGCTTGTACATTGCATGCAGCGGCGTCGGGATGCGTGGAGCGATGCCATTCCAATATGGCATGCGCTCTGCAAGATCAATCTCTTTGTCTTCGTGGATCATTGACTCACCTCAGTGCTTACTTGCACCATTTCGGCGCTTTCGCGCAATTTCTTTTGTCGTTCTTCTTCGCGTTCGCGCTCCCATACCCTCTTGGCGCTCGCCATTTCTCGCAGGAAGTCCTTTGCGTCACTGGACTCCCGTTCAACCTTCCGCCGCTCAAGCACGATGGCCACGCATTCATTCACGTCTGCCATGGTTGGCATGAAGCGAGAGCGCTCCATGTGCATCCATAGGGCGTCTCGCAGCACGGCAACGCTATGCCGAAGCGCTATGGCTGACCACTGCCGCATCCACAACTCGGCCTGACCATCGACCAGCGTCTGGCTTGAGTAGTTCGCCACCATCTGCGACGCCAGCGTTTCCATTTCCGCCAGTTCTACCGGCCCCACCGAACGCGTTCGCGATGCGAGAGCGGTTGTCTGCGACTCGTTGCTCAGCAGGCGATCCAACGCCGCCTCCGTTGCCGGTTTGCCGTTGCCGATCCGCTCCATTCGCGCGGCCTCCATCACCGCTCCGTTGCCATTCGCTTTCGTGTTCGAGGTAACGCCCCTGGTGAAACCATGTCGCGCAGTGTGGTGTGAAATCGCCTTGCTGGCCAGCCGGAGATCGTGCGTACAGCAGCGCCCGGCTGTGCAGATACTCCAGCGCTTCCGCGGTCGTCATCACCGGCAGATCCTTGCCGCTTCGGAGATGCACCACAGCCCTGCGGATGGCTTCGCGGCTCTTCGGCGGTGCCGTCTTGCGAGGGTAGGTCATGCGAACCGCGTCCAACTCGGCCTCAGTGGGTTCGCGATGCGGACGCTCTTGCGCGGAACGCGCAGAGAGTTCTTCTTCGTTACGTTCCGTAACGTTACGTTCCGTTATTACCGGGACATCTGTTGCTTGTGTTGTCCTGCTTGCGCCTAGCTGAGCTAGGCATTTTCTCCATCCTTCGGGGCGATGGTCGGTTGAGTCAGAGCCCTTACCGCCGTTGCACGCGTAGCACAGAGGCTGGAGATTATCGATTCCATCGCTACCACCTTGATACAAGGGGACGATGTGGTCTTTAACGACTTCATATTCGTCCGACCCGCACTTAACGCAACGATCACCGCATAAATCCAATAAGGCTTTCCACTCTTCCGGAGTGTGACGGGCTTTCTGGCGCGCGACGGCAAGGCGTCGTGAGCGCTTAGCTGAGTTGCTTATGGATGGATCGTTGAGCTCCGATTCATCCCATCGCCTCGCAGTCGTGGATCGCCCGCCGCGCCGACGTGCTTCTGCTAGGCCTTGGGCTTCCTGCCATTCTTTGTAGCAACGAGGATTGTAGAGGCGGCCATCGCCACCTTTCTCAAACTCGTCCAGTACAACTTCTCGCACCTGATCCCACTCAGCACGCTTGCGGCTAAGCTTCGCAAGCAACCGCTCATCGTCTGGCAACATCCCATCTTCAGACTGAAACTGAGCCATGATTAAGTTGTGAAAAGCTCGGTACTGCGCGTCGTTCATATCCTGAACCGATGCGCTTCCGCACCAAGCATCTATGTCGTGTCTCATCCACGACTGCCATGCCTGCGGCATTTGAATCCTCTTTTCATTCACAAGGCAAAGAGAGTAAGACAGGGCGCGGCTGCAACCGCGCCCTAAGCTTTTGCAGGTAGTTCTCAGATACGCATAGGCATGACGACATATGTCAGCGATGTGGTGTCCGTAGGCTGCGTGCGCAGCATGACCGCGCTCTGATGATCCTTGATGCAGACCTCAACATCACCAGGCATCTTCGCCAAAGCATCCGCCAGGTACGCTCCATTCAAGCCGATGGATTCACTGGACGTCATCCCGGTAGCAACCTCCACGAAGTCGTCGGCCTCTCCCGCTTCCGCGTCATTCGCGAGGATCTTCACACCTTCCGGCTGGAATGTGCACTTGGCCGCTCCGCTCCTGCTATCTGCGAAGGCCGCGCTACGCTGCACTGCATGAAGCAGGTCTGCGGCGGCAACAGTAAAGTTGATGGGATATGCCTGCGGTACCACGGCGGCGTAGTTCGGGAACTGACCTGTCATGCGAAGCGATGTGATCTCAACAGCGCCGAAGCCTTCACGCTGCATCAATACACCGATCTTCTTGTCATCCCAGGAGATCGTTACCGATTCATCGCTGTCGATGAGAGCACCGAGCAGGATCTTACATAGCCCTGCAGGAAGCAGGACGGAGTTCTGCGGAGCGCCTTCAACAGCCATCTTGTACAAGCTCAGGCGATGGCCGTCCGTAGCAACAAGACGCAGCTCTCCATTTGCGACTTCGAGCAGCGCACCGTTTAGGGTGTACCGACTCTCCTCGGTAGAGATAGCGAACGCCACAAGCTTCAAGCCGCGTAGAAGCTCTCGCTGCTGCATCGTCAGTACATTTTGCGAAGCAGGAAACTCCACTGCGGGATAGCCGGATATGGCCATCGTTGGAACCTGAGCTCGACCTCGACCACACGTGAGCGTAACGCGCCCGTTATCCTGTTCTTTGAGCTTAACTTCATCTGCATCCTGCAACTTAACCCACGTACCCAAGCGTTCGCCAACGATAGCGATAGCCTCGCCGCTGTACGGCTCCTGCGTCTGTACGCGAATGGAGTGGTCCAGGTTGGTCGCCAGCATAGAGAGCGCACCATCGCGGCTCTCAATCTTCACGGTGGAGAGAATGGGGATTGTGACCCTGCGATCCAATGCAGGGCGAACGGTATCAAGGCAACGGCGAAGCGCCGCGGTTTTCATTTTCAATTGGCTCAATTCAGCACCTCGACGCTGATTTCGGTTCGTGCCTCTCGGCGTTCTGTGTCGTCGACTTCGAGTAGCCATCGCTTAACTCGCGCGTCGCTATGGATTACACCGGCGTCCACCAGGCCGTCGGCTATGCACTTCCACATGTTGTCGCCGTCTCCGCGCTGCGCCGGTCCAAGTACCACGCGCACGCTCAGTCCGTAACGCACTTTATTGCGTTCTCGCGTGGTCACCGGCGCCACCGTCCGGCCCGCCGCCGCATCGCGCACCATCAGCTTGAACATCTGCGCTTCAGGCTTCACGTAGTAGTGAATGCGCCCACGGCGGATGTATGGCTGCTTGTAGTGGTTCACGCTTGGCGGTGTGGCAGGAACAGTTAAGGAGAGCATCTAGACCAGCACGCTCCGCAGGTCGCGCATTCCGTGTACGACCTCATTGCGCATGGCAGGTGACAGGTGCATCACGATTCCTCGTTCGACCAAAGTGTCGAGGAGTGCGTCTGCTGTGTTGAGCGCACGGCGATACTCATGCTCGTACGTGTCGACTTCAACTTCGACCGTCTTCGTTATCACTGACATCTACTTCCCTCCTGAGTGCTTCATAAGCAGCGAGTCCGCCTTGTTCTCGGTGGCACGCTGCGCTTTGTTATTCGCCCATTGGGGCTGTTGTGAGCAAGCCGCCAGCAGTCTCTGCTTCTCTGCATCAACATGGTTGTCCGCCATCCGCTGCAGATCGTTCGCTGCCTCTGCTGTGTTTTCCCATCCCTCAAGCTCCGCCGTGAACGTGGCAGACACGAGCATGTTTCCGAATGGCTCCGTGGGGTGGCTGAATTTGCGGCCAGCGCTGGCGCTGATGGTTGTAACCTTCATTCCGCCACCTCAGCCAAGTCGTATTCACGCAGCACGCGCACAGGTTCACCGCGACGCTTGTACTTCTCTGCCAGGTGCGGCTGCTCCGCATCGAGCGCGCGCGCGTCGTAGCGCGACTGCCCGCTCTGCCACGTGAAGGTGAACTTCTTCCCTTCACTCGGAACCGCAACGTGTGTGCGGTCGCCCAGCAGCATGCGCAGCTTCTCGCGCTCCTGCTCCTTCTGCGCCGTCGCTTCTTCGATCTGTGCGTCAAGGTCTTTCAGGTTGGCAACAACGATGCGCAGCTCCGGCGAATCATCCGGCTCATGCACCGGCTTCTTGTACTTCACCTTAGGAAGCGCCTCCGCGTTGCGGCAGCCACGGCGATACACGCACTTCTCGCATCGGGTGTCGTTGAAGTCCGGCAGCGCCGCAGGCACGACACCGGCCTGCACCTGCTGCCAGAACGCTTCCTCTGTCGGCAGGATCACGTCCTGAATCAACTCCACGTGACGCTTCACAATGAAGTGCATGAAGCGGAACGTGTACGGCTCCAGCACCGCAAACGCGCCCCACTTCCAGCCAGTCGTCGCCAGTCCATGCTGCATCTGCAGCACGTAATGGTTCGGCATGCCTTCTTCCTGCATGTTGGCGAAGACATGCTGGTTGGCTGTCTTACATTCCAGGTAGCCGGGTCCAATGAGTCCCTGCGACAGCGTGGAAGACTGCGACGGAATCATGCGGTCACAGTTCACACGCATCCATGGACGCGCCGCATTGATACGCGTCGGCATCCGGCGGACACGCATGTCCGTCTCACGCGCGAAGCGGTCGGCAATCAGCGGCTCCAGCGCATGGCCGCGCTCAAAGAAGCCTTTCTCTGCATCGGTGTGTTCGTAATCAGGCTCTACGCCGCTCTTGTCATAGAAGAGAGCCCGTGGGCATCCGTAGCCTTCGGCGAGGACGGCGGCGGCATCGCTTCCTCCGATGCCCTTCTTCCGCTCGCCTAGCCACAGTTCTTGCTGTTCGATTGTTTGCATTACTGCCACCCGCTGTACGGGTTGACAATGTCCCGAATGTCGTCAAGTGGGAACAGGAAAGACTTGTAGACCTTCCAAAGGAATCCGAAACGTCTCTTTTTGCCGATGCAGCGCACATATCGCTCGAATCGCTCTACAACCAGAACTACATGGGCTACACCGCCTGGGAACCACGGGTCAGCAGTGACAACGATTACCTGATCTCCAGGACGAGGGTCACAAAAAATAATCACTACCGCACCTCCGCAGTCATCTCTACCCGCGGCAGCACAGCAGCGAGCAAATCCTTATTGGGGTTGAGTGCGATGACCACGGCAGAACGTTCCCGGCGGTCACCGGTGCAGCCTACGCGCCCCGCCAGCTTCAGTTCGGAAATGCGACCGCTGATGCTGTGCAGTGGCACGCCGAAGTGCGCGGCCAGTTCCTTCGCCGTCATGCCTAGGGGATGGCGACACAGCTTGAGGTACACCAACTCCCGGCTTGTCTGAAACTGCTCGGAGTGTTGCTCGAAGGCGGCGTTGCTGTTGGCGTCGCCACGATGGCGTGAGCGACAGATGTCGGCGGCGTGCGCCGCGTCCGCGGCCAGCACTACCGGCCTCCCAGAAGAGCGATCAGCAAGTGGGACACATGAACGGCGAGCTTGTACGCCGCGTAGTCGATTACGCCACCGGCGAGGAGGCAGAGGGCCAGAGGCAACGACCTGCCCGAAGCGCAGGGCTCATAGCGGCTGGACTCCACCTGCATCCGATCCATACGCAGCCGCGCCGCCTGGACGCGGGTTTGAACAGGAACCTTTTCCTTGTGTCGGGTCGTCCAGATTCCGCCAAGGGTGGAGACGGAGGAGGTGTCGGGTGTCAGCTTTAAAGAGCTGGCGGAAGATGAGATTGGATGGGACATGGTTGCCTCGTGAACGCGAATTATCGTCAACGTGTGACGATATTGCGTTATCAGGTGACAAGATGTCAACGTCAATCTTCTGTGGAAAACTACTTTCCCGAATCGGGAGAAGCTTTACGGGTACAATTCCGCCCATCCCTAACTTTGGAGTTCGTCCATGTTCAAATTCATCGCAGTGGCGCTCTTTGCGTTCACTATGTCTGCCTTTGCTGCCGAGAAAATCCCCTCCGGTTCAAAGATCTACATCGAGCCCATGGAAGGCTTCGAAACTTCCGTGACCGCCGCCATTATCAAAAAGGACGTTCCAGTGAAGATCGTCGACGCTAAAGAGAAGGCCGACTATATTCTCAGCGGCACATCTTCCTTGGAAAAGGCCGGGTGGGCGAAGACTATATTTGTGTCTCCGAAGGCTGCGGCACATGCGGCCGTGCAGCTCAAGACCACAGACGGCACCTTAATTTGGGCCTACTCGGTGGACAAAGGGAGCGCTTACCACGGTGAACAGAGCACTGCCGAGGCGATCGCGAAACATATGAAGGGCGAGGCGGTAGCTGAGGCGAAGAAGTGAGGAGGCCGCTAGTTATATCCCTTGCAACCCTGGCAGTCCTTGGGGTCGCGGCCTGCTTCGAGTGGCGCTATAGCTCGGATATGCAAGAGCATATTTCCCGCGTCAACTCGGATCTTCGATCTGTAGATCTAGATTCGGCTCTTTCAGCCGGCCTCTTAGGCTCTCTTGGAGTGATGCGAGAGCGCATAGAAGTGGGCACGGAGATCATTGAGACCCATGATTACGTGCATACGCTCAAGGATGAGGTTCTGGCCTGGAAGATTAAGAAGACAGTCGAAGAGAACGACACTGTCGGACAAGCAACGTATGCGGTAATTGCAAGATGGCCGAAGCTCATCGAGTAGGAAAACCCATCTGGACGAACAACGCCCACCTCTATGAGGTGGGCAGACCTCTTTCAGGGCTAGCGACATCGCCAAAGTGATCGGCGGGCGAGCACGGGTGGGATTATTTTGAGGATTGTGGTACGAGATTCCCACAGCATTAAAGCGGGTGCCGCACTCCACGATTGCATCGATTCTTGGGCATTTTGCAAATGTTTCGCCTTTCTGACCACAAGTTCCACAAACGCACGTGGATACCGCCCTACATCTTGTGCTTGATTTCAGAAAATGACGTGGTAGCCTGACAAAAGGTAAGCATAAAGAGAAAGGCCGACGGTAGTAACCCCGTCAGCCTCTCCGATTATGTAAGCGACTCGGGAAAGTCGCGTTGTTGAGTTAAGACTAGCCGCCAACTAGCTGCTTGTCAATTCCTCAATACCTTCGAATGACCGCCAAAACGATCCGGGAAGATCGCGCTGGCGCCGCCATCAACCCCAAGCCCCAAGGAGTAACCCATGGGTGGAAACAATCGTCGTCAGGTCCCCTCGGAAGGGGAACTCGTATTTACGCCGTATATCACCCGCTATGGCAAGCGAATTTATCACCCGAATTACCGCAACGGTGGTGTGTTTGTCTTTCCTGCTCGTGAAAAGAAGAACGGTTAACCTGCAAGTTCTCAGCTTGCAGCGAAAGTGGGTCGCCAGTTTTGGCGGCCTTCTTTCATTTTGTCACGCCCAAAAGCGTGCTTTCTTTACATAAGAAAGATGCTACATGTTTTCGAAACGCGCAAGAAAAATAACTCGCAAAGTGAACTTTTAATTTGCACCTAAAATTTCACTCTGATTTTTTCATTTCGGTTTGCAATCAATTGCAGCGATTTCGAAACGGATTTATCGGCGCCTATACCGGTGATGCTCCACCATCGTTCCCACGATCTCAATATGCTGCTCAGTTGAGTGCAGCGTTTCGTAGGCCGGATTCAGCGGCACCAGGTCAAAGCGAATATTTCCGGTGTTCGGATCTACGCCGCGGCGGTGGTATCGCTTAAAAGTCGCTTCCCCGCCCTGATCCTTACCCACTACAAAATCTTCAGGTTGCGGTGCAATCTCCGGATCAATGACGACGATGTCGCCTTCTCGGAACTCCGGCATCATGGACTCACCCCGGACGCGTAGGGCGAACGTGTTCTCTGAGTGTCCGCCCATCGTCGGAATGAAGTCCGTCATTTCCTCGTCGCGGAAATAGGGCGCCACGCCAGCGAAGGCTCCAGCCTGGATGTAGTCGAGGACGGGAACAAGTCGCCCGTTAATCCTTACAGGCTCTACGTTTGCGTCGAATCCGGCAAGCTGGGCCTCTGTTACCTTCAGCCCCTTCGCCAACATGGGGAGGTACGGCGAAATCACATCCATCTCACCGCGCTCAATCTTAGAGAGCGTGGCTTGATGCATGTTGAGTCGTCGGGCAAGTTCCCTTTGTCCGATGCCCAGCTTTTCTCGGAAAGCTTTGATTCTGTTGCCTATCTCGTCCACGATCCCATTTGACATGAAAAAAAGATCGCTTCTGATAGCAATATGTGATTGCGTCATACAACAGTTGACGCTATATTCTTGTCAGAGTTTGCATAACACACTCGCAAACGCGAAAGAGGAACCCATGTCCTACCCAATGCTTGCCGCCGACCTTGTGCTGATCGTTTTCTTCTTCATGGTTCTCCATGTTTCCAGTAAGCCCACCATCGTCCTGTGAAGCTTTGCCCTTACTGCCTGCAACAGAACCCTGCGCCGGAACACCTGAAGCACCACGAAATCAGTCCGTCGCCACTGCAATACGAAAACCAGCGCATGATTGCCGCGCGAAGCGGCACGGAGGCATAGATGCCCCACGATCCCGGAGGAAAGAGCCTGTTCCCGCTGCCGCCACATGTGCGCGGATCGGCTGACTTCGACGGCCCGAACGACGAGTACCGCTACCGCCTGGAGCGTGTATGGGACCAGACCAGGCCTGCCTGCATGTTCGTCCTGATGAATCCTTCCACGGCCACGCCGGAAGTCGATGACCCCACGGTGCGGAACTGCCGCCTCTATGCCGAGCGGTGGGGATTTGGGCGGCTGCTGATTGGCAACACGTTCGCCTACCGGCTCACAGATTCGAAACTGCTGCATAAGGTCGAGAAGCCCATCGGGCCATGGAACGACCTGTACCTGCTGAACATGGCCAGCGACGCGGAGCTCATTGTCTTCGCCTATGGCAAGCCCCACCGCTCGCTACAGGATCGCGGTCGCAAGGTAGCGCAGATGTTCCGCGACCGAGGCCACGACCACAAGATGCATGTGCTGGCGCTATGCGCAGACGGCACGCCAAGCCACCCGCTATACAAGAGGGCTGACCTGCAGCCGATTCCATGGAAGGAGTTCGCCCGGTGAGCCAAGGCAAGCCTAAGTACGTCCCATGCGCCTGCGGCTCAGATCGAGCCTACCCCGGAACGGGAAAATGCCGCGCATGCACTGCAGACTCATTTCGCAAATACCACTTCACGGATGCCACCGATAAGGCGATCCGGGGAGCTTATAGCGACGCCACTAGCCGTAAGGATTTTTCAAAGCGCGTAGAGGCAATCTGCAAAGCGCATGGGTGGCCGCGCCACGTCATCTACTTCCGCGCTCAGACGCTGGGACTGACCAACGGCTTCCGCAATCCGTGGAGCGCGAAGGACATCGGCTACCTGAAGCTGCACGCCGGCACAAAGAGCCTCGACAGGATCGCGCAGGAGCTTGGCCGGTCCTATGAAAGCACCAAGGCGCAGGCGAGCGCTCTGCGGTTAAAGACAAAGGTCTGGACGGGATACTCGCTCCGCGATGTCTGCGAGCTCTTCAGCATCCACCGCCGCAAGCTGTGGGACTGGAGCAAGCTGGGATGGCTGACCGTCGACGCCGAGGGCCGCTATACCCACGCCGCGCTGCAGCGGTTCCTGCGTGACCACATGGACGTCATCGACCTGCGCCGCATTGAACCGAATTGGCTTAAAGAAACCCTACGCGAGATGCTTGCGAGGGTAGAAGATGACGGGCCGCGCCACGAAGGAAACGGCGCGAGAGAAGCAATGAATCAGACACCAGGGAGATCACTCGCATGCTAAGTGCACATCAGACAAAACAGCCCGCAAGTAGTGCGCGAAGGCTTCCTGCAGCTCGGCAGAAACATGCTCAGGAGCGCCCCGACCGGTATTTCTTAAGCCTCGAAGAGGCTGCGCGGACATTGGATATGTCCTATTTCACTCTTCGTGATTGGGGCCTGTCGGGAAGAATTACGACTCACAAATTCGGGTCAAAGGTGAAGATCTCGAACTTAGAAATGGACCGCATTATTGCGGAAGCTGAGCGGCCACGCCTCGCATGAATCGAGACGGAGTTTTTCAACGTAAGGACGCGCCCGGCTGGTACATCAGCTATGTCGACGCAAAGGGTAAGCGCCGCAAGAAGAAAGTCGTAGCGCACACGCGGCGCCAGGCCCTTGACGCCCTGACGGCGATGAAAGCTAAGGTGCAACGCGAAGAGCTCCTGGGAGTAAAGGAAGCATCGGACGTCAGTACGGCGGATGCACTCAAGCGATTCCTGAACCATCAGAAGACTCAAGTCGGTGCAGAAACGCTTGATCGGCAAACCGGCATCGTGAAGAGGTTGCAGAACTCGCTGCCGAAACTCCTGAAAGACATCGATCGCGCGGCCGTGAATGAATATGTGGCAAAACGCTCTGAAAAAGTAGCGCCCGCCACCGTCCACAAAGAAATTGACGTACTGAAGCGCGCCCTTACCTTGTGCATCGAGTGGGAACTCATCCTGCAGAATGTTGCAACGCGTGTGACGCTGCCTAAACTGCCAGAAGGAAGAACCGTATATCTCACTCCGATTCAATTCAGAAAAGCTCTTGAAGAGGCGCCTACATGGGCGCGGGAACCGATAGCCTTCTCAGCGTTTACCGGCATGCGCCGCGGCGAAGTCGTCAAGTTGAGATGGCCCGACCTGGATCTTGTCCGGTGCCTCTCCTATTTGAGGGACACGAAGAACGGGACAATGCGCGTCGTCCCACTTAACCGCGTGGCCATGCAGGTGATTACGGGGGTTGCTCTTCGCCTTCTGGAGAAACGGGGCCACTGGACCGAAGACGGCCTTACACCGAAGCTCACAGCAATTCTCATGAAGACCGACGAACCGGTCTTCCATGGATTCACAAAGGAGAATCTTAGCGTGGCCACCCGCCGCCTATTTATCCGCCTGGGATACGAAGGGGCCAGCTATCACTCACTCCGCCATACTGCGGCTTCATGGCTCGCCATGCAGCGCGTCCCCCTGTACGACATCGGCCAGATTTTAGGACACAAGACGCCCAAGATGACGATGAGGTATGCCCACCTGTCCCCGGACTACAAGGCGAACTCGATTTCTGCAATCGACCAGGCTTTACTGCAGGGCGAAAATCCGGGACTCCCACGGGACCAAGAAGGCTAGATTTGCCACGATTTCGCACTACTCTGGACTACATGACGCGTAGCGTACTATTTGCCAAACAACCAGTGTTTATGCGGCTTTTACTAATGTTTACGGGGATGACCCACTACGCGTTACTCGCCCTTTCACGGCGGTAACACGGGTTCGAATCCCGTCGGGGACGCCATTCCCAATCAACAACTTAGAGCGCAGTTCACGTTAGATCCGCCCGGTCACTCTGTGGTGACTAAGCGCTTCCTATGCCTCCACAAGAGCATTCCTTTTCATGACCCTATCCATCTTGCTCATTGCAAGGTTGTATTCCATGCCTTCCCTGCCAGGTTCAACGCGCGGTTGTGGCATTTGAGGGGCAATGGAAACGTGCTCTCTAAATCAGCCAAAGTTTCTCATTGCTTACGGTCACGGAATTGATTCCGGCATCGAGCAACTGTTCAATCTCGCGAACAGTCTCGATTAATCCTCCACCAATGATTTTCATCCGGGGTTGAACGGCATGAATGCGCTTGGATACTTTTGGTGCCACTGCAGCTGGTAGCACTTCAATCGCGTCGGGCGTAAATTGCGCGAGCAATTTCACCGATGCGATTACAGCTGCGGAATCAATTGCAAATGTTCTCTGCACGGTAAAAGGCCGAGACTCTGCGCGACCTTCAAAACATCAAACCGCGTGGAAACGATGCCTTCCACCTTATGCGCCGCAAGGTATTCAATCGCCTCGCGGTCGCGACTAAGGCCGTTCAGGAAATCCACGTTCACAAGACACCCTTTGCCTGAATCGCGTGCGCGCTTTACGATCTGCGGCAGGGTCATAGGATTGCCCGTAAGCAGATAAAGGCTCTTGGGAGGGGCATGCAACGCAGCCTCGAACATATCCATTGTGTTGACAGCCGCAATAATTGGGGAGCTCAGCAGGCGGTCAGAGAGCGATGGAACAGAACTCCGCGAATCGTTGACCTCACCTGTTGCATGGTATGCACCGATTCTGTTCGTTGATTCCATTGGCACCTTCTTTGGCCCTGACTCCCTAGAGCAGTTGCCTTTGAGATGCAAAGGCATGAGAAGTCTACTTGAAGTAGCGTTCAGGTTTGAAGAGTCGAAAGTGTAGCAGCAATCTGCTCTCTGGGAGAGCAACGCTGGCAGCGCTACGGATCAAGATGTTTGACAGCACTATCTAATCCATTTACGGTGCTCTGCGAAGCGGAATATGGAGACCGCCCCTTGGCCTAATGGCTGCGGGGCGGTTTTGTCTTTTACGGAGAGGCAGCGGAGGAAAGCATCCGCCCAGCGAAGCCACCTTCATTCAAAGAAGAAGTGGGGCGATGATCTGTGTATCAACGTCCGAATCGGAGTGTGCATGTTGACATTGATGAAAGTCGGGCTGGCGGCAGCCATCGCATCGACATTATTTGCAACGCAGGTAAAAGAGATTCACGTCCTAAAGATTCGCAATCAAGCGGATACCCAGGCGTTCTTTCATTACGCCGGTAAGAATCTCCCGATCATTAGCGCACATCGTGGCGGCTCAGAGCCTGGATATCCCGAAAATACGATTTTGGCATTTCAGCACACACTCGAAAACACGCCAGCAATGTTCGAGTTAGATCCTCGTTTGACCAGCGACAACAAGCTCGTGGTCATGCACGATGCAACACTTGATCGCACCACAATGGGACATGGCCCTGTAAGCGCTATGACCTTGTCACAGCTTCAATCACTCACCATGAAGGACGTCAACGATAAAGAAGTTGGTACGCATCCACCTTCTCTCGATGAAATGATCGAGTGGGCGAAAGGCAGGACGATCCTGAATCTCGACATCAAAGATGCTCCCGCCGAACGGCGCCTTGCCATCGTCAGAAAGCATGATGCTTTCGCGACCGTTCTGTTGACGGTGCACGACGCGGATCAAGCCAAATTCTTTTATGAATCTGACCACCGCAGCCTGCTTGCATGCGTCGTTTTCACGCTCGAACAAATGAAAACCTATGAAGACGCCGGCATTCCCTGGGCCAACATTGCCATCGCTTACGTGGGCTCGAAGAGCCTCGCCGAAAGCCAGCCTCTCTACAATGCCTTGCATCGGAAAGGAGTGATGGTGATGGTTGCCACTGCCCCCAGCTACGACAAACTTCCCACTCCATCAGAGCGTGCCGCAGCCTATCGAAAAGTCATCGAAGATGGCGCCGACATTCTTGAAACGGATCGCCCCATCGAAGCCGCACAGGCCCTTCAACCGTTGTACCCCCAGCGAAGTGATCGATACCGTTTTTGGGCCACGGGCAGCAGATAGGCCCTCATTACGCCTGCGCAGCTAAATGTTGACAAGATGTCCGCGAAGTCGGCACTATCAAATGCGTTAGCGGCAGAGAATAGAAAGCCGTCCTGAAGATTGCACGCAGACGTGTGCATGAAGCAGGACGGCTTTTCATTTTTGCGCAGAAAGGTGCCGATAAGTGGAAGCATTGGCAACACGTGAGCGATTCCTCGATCGCATTGGTATTCCTTCTTCTCTCTTCTTTGGTTTCGTAGGGCTTCTGATCTTCATGATTGGAGATGGGGTCGAATCCGGCTATCTCGCACCGTATCTCGTCGGCCGAGGAATTGATATTAAGGACGTAGCCTCGATCTCTGCCGTCTATGGAACTGCCGCAGCATTGGCTGGCTGGTTCTCCGGCGCACTCTCTGATGTATGGGGGCCAAGGCGAGTCATCGCGACCGGACTTGCGATCTGGATGCTATTTCAAGTGGCCTTCCTCAAGATTGGCTTAGCGCATCCAACCGCGGCGTCGGTGATGGTGACGTACGGCCTGCGTGGATTTGGCTATCCGCTCTTTGCTTTCGGATTCCTTGTCTGGATTACCGTAGCTGCACCTCAACACCGGTTGGCATCGGCCATGGGCTGGTTCTGGTTCGCCTTCACGGGTGGCCTCCCGACCCTGGGATCCCTCGTGGCTCGGTATTCCATCCCACGTTTTGGCTCCTATTCCACGTTCTGGATTGCAACAGCGCTTGCTCTTATGGGAGGCGTAATTCTTCTTGCCGGAGTGCGCGAGAAGAGAGGAACGCAACGGCTCATCAAAGAAGACAAGAACCCCTTCGTGGCATTGCTGCATTCCATCACACTGGCATGGCGCAAACCCAAAATTGGTATCGGCTGCCTCGTTCGCATCATTAATACGGCACCAGAGTTCGGCTTCTTTATCATCCTGCCTGGGTTCTTTGAACAGATCATCGGTTTTAGCCAGGCACAGTACCTGACACTGCTCAGTGCGATCTTCTTTTCTAATATCCTCTGGAATCTGCTATTCGGACTCATCGGCGATCGATTCGGCTGGCGCCTTACCGTAGCCACCTGCGGCGGCTTCGGATCTGCCATAACCACACTCCTGCTCTTCTATGTGCCATCAGCAACGCACAGTTATCCAGCGAGCCTTGCTGTTGGGATGCTCTACGGCGCCACACTCGCAGGATACGTTCCACTGTCAGCATTGATGCCGATGCTTGCACCATCCCATCGTGGCGAAGCGCTTTCCATGCTGAACCTGGGTGCAGGAGCAGCCATGCTGGTTGGTCCTGCTCTTGTGAGCCTGTTCTTCGGCGCCGCCGGTATCCGCGGAATGATGTGGATTTTTGCTGTACTTTATCTTGTCAGCGGATTTCTCGCTCTGCTGCTCACCCATGAGGAAGAAAAGGTGGCAATCGCATAATGGCCTGGATAGCAATCGATGCCGGAACCTCAATTATCAAGTCAGTCGCATTCAGCGCGGATGGACATGAACTTGCACTGTCACGAGCCAAGACCAACGTGTTGCATCCCCGCCCGGAATTTTCCGAACAATCAATGGAGGAAGTCTGGCAAGCTGTTTGTCGCACTGTGCGGGAATGCGCAGACATGTGCGGTGAAGCCATCGAGGGTCTCGTGACCACGGCCCAGGGTGATGGTTGCTGGCTTGTGGATGCCAATGGTCAACCGGTCAGGGACGCCATCCTATGGAATGACGCTCGCGCACACGCCGTCGTAGAAAAATGGCGAACTCAGGGAATCATCACCGAAGGCTTCCGCATCAGCGGCTGCGTTACCTATGCCGGTCTTGCGAATGCTATCGCCGCCTGGTTGAACGAGGAAGAGCCGGAGAGTCTGCAACGGGCAGCTTGGATTCTTTCCTGCAACGGTTGGATCGTCTCGCGCATGACAGGGAGATTTATGGCCGATCTCTCCGACGGTTCCAATCCGTACGGAGATGTACGAACAGGAGAATACTCCGCAGAACTTCTACGGTTCTATGGTCGGCAAGAAGACGTTTCCCTGCTGCCAGGAATTGCGAAACACGCTGACCTCAAAGCTCCATTGATTGCCGAGGCCGCGCAACAGATGGGTCTCCGCTCCGGCATTCCCGTCGTCATGGCCCCCTACGACATCATTTCCACCGCCTATGGTTGCGGCGCTTCATCGGTTGGTCAGGCCTGCGTCATTCTCGGCACAACTCTCTGCCCGGAAGTAATCACCGACGATGTAGACCTGACGCTCGAACCAGCGGGAACAACAATTGCTCTTGGTGAAAATCGCTTTCTTCGCGCGATGCCAACCCTTACTGGGTGTGAAGTGATCGAGTGGGCTGCGCGCGCTATGGGATGTGATTCCCTGTACGCACTGGAACAGATTGCAGCAGAAAGCATCTCTTCAGCCGCGCTTCCCTACTTCCTTCCCTATCTCTCGCTAGCCGGCGAGAGAGCACCTTTCCTTGCTCCCGAAGCAAGTGGAAGTTTCCACGATTTGACCCTGACAACCTCGCGAAACGATATTGCGCGTTCGGTCTACGAGGGTCTTTCTTTTGTCGTCTGTGAGTGTCTGCAAATCTCTTCGCCTCGTCTGCATGAAGTACGCGTCACAGGAGGTGGCGCAAAAAGCAACCTCTGGTGTCAGATGATCGCCGACGTTACCGGGCTGACGGTATTGCGTCCGGAGGGTAATGAACAGGGCGCTCGCGGAGCATTTATTTTCAGTCAGGCAATCGAACGGGGCGTACCTCTCTCTCAGATTTTGGACCAAATGCCCCTCGCCACGACCGTCTTTGTGCCGCAGGAAAAAGAACGAACGTTATCACAGCAACGTTTTCAGAGATGGAAGCGTCTGCGATCCATTACGTCATCCACATGGTCAGACCTGCAAGGAGAACAATGACGGAGCCGGTCTATCTTGGAATCGATATCGGCACACAAAGCGTTCGCGTTCTTGCGGTCACAGCATCAGGCCGAATTGCTGGCTCTGCATCGCAACCGTTGCAAAGCATTCGTGATGGCGTACGTCACGAACAATCACCGCAGGAATGGTGGAGCGCAACGAAACAGAGTTGCCGTCAGGTGACGGAGCAGCTTGCCGGATCTTCCGTGCAAGGCATCGCAGTCTGTGCGACATCGGGAACGATTGTTCTGCTGGATGAAAAAGATACGCTGGTCTCAAATGCATTGATGTACGACGATGGCCGTGCGCAGACGGAAGCGGATGAGGTCAACGAAGTCGGGCAGGCTTTATGGAATCGTCTGAGCTATCGCATGCAGCCTTCGTGGGCTCTTCCCAAACTGCTTTGGTTAAGCCGCTCCGGCGCAGTTCGCAAGGGAACGAAGCTTGCGCACCAAAACGACTTGATTCATCTGCGCCTTGCAGGAAAGCTGCTAGCCGCAGATTCCAGTCATGCTTTGAAGACGGGCTATAACCTGATCGACAACCGCTGGCCGCAGGAAATCATCGATGCGCTGCAACTTCCACTGGAGACGTTTCCACACGTGGTGCCGCCAGGTCTTCCGATCGGCGAAGTCTGCGAAGCTGCTGCGATCGAGACCGGCATCCGAGCGGGGACGCCCATCTTCTCAGGAATGACCGACGGATGCGCGGCGCAAATTGCATCGGGAGCAATCACACCGGGAAGCTGGAACTGCGTTGTGGGCACCACAATGGTGATGAAAGGCGTCACACCGCAATTGCTCCATGACCGTTCCGGCGTCGTTTACTCACATCGCTCTTCAGATGGACATTGGTTGCCAGGCGGAGCCTCCAGTTGCGGAGCAGGCTTGATTGCCCAGCAATTCCATGCGGATGAGATTGAGCTTCTCAATCGATCCGCGCTTACATCCGGCCCAACCGGAGTCATCGTCTATCCGCTGCCTGGCACAGGCGAACGATTTCCCTTCTTCGCCCCGGATGCTCACGGCTTCACCATTGGGAATACTACAAACCGCTCTACGCAATACAAGGCCACCTTGGAAGGGCTTGCTTGCGTGGAACGACTCGCGTTGGATCTGTTACGCAAACGTGGCGCTCCTATGCATGGCTCGTACACCATCTCTGGCGGTGCTACGCGTAGTGAGGCATTTAATCAACTGCGTGCCACAATGCTGCAGCGTGCGCTCAACGTCCCGGTTATCACCGAGGGAGCATTCGGAATGGCTGTATTAGCTGCTTCTGCCTCTTCATCACTCCAAGAGGCCACTATGCGAATGATTCGCATGGAGCGCACGATCGAGCCAGCCCCTGAGATCAAGCTATACGCGGATCAGTATGGTTGCTTTGTAAACGAACTTCATCGCCGAGGCTGGATTGACAGCGAGTTGAGTTCGTTTGCCCTGAAAGGAATCGCATGACACGGCTTGTGCTGACGCGACACGGCGAAACCTTCTGGCACGCGGAGAACCGCTACGCAGGACACACCGACATCAACCTGACAGAACGCGGACAGCAGCAGGCTCTACAGCTTGCTGCGTGGGCAAAACTTCAATCTTTTGATGCAGTGTGGAGTTCTCCGCTAACACGTGCCCGTCTTACGGCGCAGCCAGCTGCCGATGCTCTCAATACCGGGCTGCGAATTGAGGATCGCCTGATTGAAGTTGATTTCGGCGCTGCAGAAGGACTTACGGATCGAGAGATGCGAGAGCGCTTCCCATCTCAACGCGAAGCCTTCGTCCGCGATCCATTATCGAACCCTCTTCCTTCGAGCGAACCTATCCATATCGCCGCGGAACGGGGTGAAGACGCGCTACGTTCTATCGCGTCGTTATACCCCGAGGGCAAAGTTTTGGTAGTCGCTCACAACACACTGCTGCGCCTGGTGCTTTGCCGTACGTTAGGCGTGCCGTTGGCGAAATACCGCATCCTTTTCCCAAAATTCGATAACTGCGCAATCACCGAGATTGCTCTTGGTACAACCGGCGAAATCGCTTTGCTCTCTTTTAACGTCCCCCTGTAAAACACATTCCATCGCACTTCGGAGTACGCACCACGATGTCTAAAGAAAAATTGCTGCTGATCGGCGACCACTTTATTCTTCCTTCGGTTATGCGTGAGGCTCTCGGCCCTCTAGCCGATCGCTTCGACATTCATGAGGCGCAAACGCCGTTTCCTCTGGAACCATTTCGCAACATCGCCGAAGTTCGCGAGGCCTCTGGATCGGAAGAAATGATGATAAGGGAACTCGAAGGGGTCTCACTCTGCATTGCGCATCACGCACCACTCACACGTAAAGTAATCGAAGCCTCACCTGCGCTTCGTCTCTTTATCGTTTGCCGCGGTGGCCCGGTCAACGTCAATCTCGACGCCGCCTCCCAACACGGCATCAGCATCGCATACACTCCTGCACGGAACGCGGCAGCAACCGCAGAGCACACCATTGCCATGATGATGTGTGCGATTCGCAAAATTGCAACGCGTAGCGCGGAACTTCGCAAGGGACAGTGGAATGGTGACTACACCTGGGAGACAGCAGCGTTCGAGCTGGAATCTGCAACCGTTGGTCTGATCGGTTATGGCGCCATCGGTCGCATCGTTGGCAGGATTTTGCGAAGCTTCGGTGCAAAGGTACTCGTCTACGATCCATTTGCCCACATCGGTTCAGAGGACGTGGAACAGGTGGCCGAACTTAATACCTTACTTGACCAGGTTGATGTTGTATCGCTTCATGCGCGCGAGACGGCAGAGACTCGGTCCATCTTGGGAGCAGCCCAGATTGGCCGACTGAAGCGCGGCGCCGTTGTCGTCAATTGTGCTCGCGGTTCGTTGATGGACTACAACGCCCTCGGCGCGGCTCTCCTATCCGGGCACCTTTCAGCCGCCGCAGCTGATGTGTTTCCCCAAGAGCCCCTGCTAGCAGATTCACCGCTGCTGAAGCTGCCGAACTTCGTCATGACTCCTCACATCGCAGGAGGCACAAGACAGGCTGCCATCAAGGCGGCGCGCATTGCTGCCGACGAACTTCAACGCTACATAACCGGTGAACCTCTGCACCACTGCGCAAACCCCAAATAACGTGATGTTCACTGAAAAGACATGGCAATCGCTATGTCTCTGAGACCCACTCTAGCGTTTGGCTCTTTGTAAAATCATCGGCGGCTGAGTTCCTCCTCCGCGCCGCCCCAGTCCCAACGACGGATCGGAGCCCTCAGGCGGCGGACCAATCACGGGATGCGGCCCCGTCTCGGCAACACGCGCAGGTTGCCCTCCTCGCGGTGGCATAGCCCGGTGCAACTCCATGCGATCCCCTATAACACTGCCATCATAGGTTGTGCTTCCCGATGTAAAGTGCACGCGACCACCCTCCACTGTTCCCCGTATAGCACCAGTGGTCGCTGGTCCAAACATCGCTGGTGGAGCATCGATAGAACCTGTCAGTACATTGCCCTGTTGAACGAACGTATACAGCGTGTCGCCAGAAACAGCGAGCTGAAGCGGATCAGGTCCCGTTGGGCCTTCCTGTAAAACAGGACGCCACAATCCAGTGACTCCTTCACCTACTGGTGCGTCACGCTTCCAAACGGCCACTTCTGGTCGTTCCTTTGCAACACGCGATGTCACTGTCGCTGTGGCCGATTCCAATCCAGGCGAAGTAATCTCTATCGTGATGATGCCGCTCTCTCGCGTCGCCTGAACAATCCCCATGCACATCCCTGCAAATGCCTTGCGACTGCTGCTAGAGTCCGGCTCATGCGATACAGGATTACCGTTACCCGTTCCCCTTACGCGCGCAGGGCCACCCACCTTGAAAGAGATTTCGTTGTCTGTCATAGGTAACACGCGGCCTTCAGCATCGTGTACTTCAGCTACTACGAAGACCAGATCCGCACCATCGGCATCGATCTCAGTGCGATCAACGCGAATCGCAAGCTTCGAAGCTTTACCAGTAGTTTCTCGTCTGGTCGACATCATCTGCTGGCCATTCTTGAAACCACGCGCCTCCAGCGTTCCCGGCTTATAAGTCACAATCCATTGCAGGTGCGAATCCTTTGGCACGCGCTGTCGCCCAAGACTCGTACCATCCTGCAGCAGTTCCACTTCGTCCATGTTGGAATGCGCCCAGACAGCAATTTCTTTGCCCACAAGATCCGGCCAGTTCCAATGCGGAAAGATGTGCAGAACTGGCTTCGCGGTCCACCATGCCTGGTAGTAAAAGTATGTGTCTTTAGGGAAGCCGCACGTGTCCAGGAAGCCATACTCTGAGCTGATGTTGGGCCATTGATAAGGCGAAGGCTCACCGCGATAATCGAATCCCGTCCATACAAATCCACCGCTCATCCACGGCCACGAATTCACAAAACGCCACCACCCCTCAGCCGAAGCGCGCCCAGTCATGGTGTACGGATCGTAAGAGCTCACAGCGCCATTTGCCTCATCAATGGCATATGCTCCGCGTGTAGCCACAGCGCTCACGTTCTCTGTGCCCATGCATGGCAATGTGGGATGTGTTTTGTGGAATGCTTCAATCTGCGGATCAGCGTAGTTGTAGCCAATGACGTCGCTCACCATCAGTCCGCCCTGTCCTAACCCCATACCAAGCGGCGGCGGTGCGACCGTGGCAGGTCGCGATCCGTCGAGCTTCGTTGCGGAACGCTTCATGGTGGACAGAATATGCAAACCTGTCTCCGTCGTTGCCTCGCGCTCCTCGTTGCCCATGTTCCACATAAAGACGGAGGGGTGGTTACGATCGCGACGAATCAAATTCTCAAACTGCGCAATGCCTTCCGGGTTCGAAGACATCATGCGTGTCTCATCCAGAAACAACATGCCCATCTCATCGCACTCATCCAGCAACTCAGGCGTGGGCGGATTATGTGCGCTGCGATACGCGTTGCAACCAACGTCCTGCAACGTCTTCACGCGAAAGCGCTGTGCCGCATCCGGCAGCGCAACACCAAGGCCAGCATGATCCTGGTGATTGCACGTGCCTTTGATCTTTACCGACTTTCCATTCAAGAAGAATCCTTCATTCGCATCAAAGCGCAGCGTGCGGATACCAAAGCGCGTCTCGTATCGATCCATAGCCACGCCATCTGAATCCACCTCAGTAACAAGCCGATATAGATTTCGTTCTTCCAGCGACCAAAGTGCGGCATCACTCACACTCACCTGCTGCTCAAATGTGCCCGTCTCATCTGCAGGAACAGCCATCGGTTTGCTTGTGATTTTTCCTACACTCTTTCCGCTGGGATCAATCACTGTCGAGGTCACCCGCACAGCCTTCGAAATACCTGATTGGTTCTCCACTTCTGTGCGGATCTGTAGATTTGCCCTTCTTCCCTCTACGGTGGAACGAACAAACGTGCCCCATTGCGCTACATGAACAGGAGCCGTCTTCACCAGCCATGTGTGTCGATAAATTCCCGCGCCCTCATAGAACCAGCCATCGCTCTCCGTCGCGTCCACACGCAGCAGCAACACATTCGCTTCGCCAGGCTTAATGAAGTCCGTCACGTCATAGCGAAAAGGATCGTAGCCACCGCGATGACGGCCAATGTAATAACCGTTGAACACTACAAGTGCTTCACGATACACACCATCAAACTCAACACTAATGCGCTTGCCTGTATCTTCTTTCGCAAGCATGAAGACACGTCGATACCACCCCACGCTGTTCTCTGGATACGATCGACCAATCGGATAAAAGCCCTTGCTGCTCAACGACGGATCATTTTTGAAAGGCAGTGAAATCACCCAATCATGTGGCAGATCAACATCCATCCAACCAGTGTCATCAAAGGGAAGCGCTGCTGCAGGCAGGAAGTTACCAGTCTTCTGAAACGATCCGTTGCGTCCAGAGTTGTAACCAAAATCCTTGGCCGCGTCCGTCGCGTGGCCAAAATGAAATCTCCAACCGAAGTCGAGACAGAGCTGTTCGCGCACCGTGTGCGATGCTGGAGCCTGCGCTGGCAATAGCTCTGCAGGCAGTAGGCTCAATGTAGGTAGTGCCACTCCGCTCTTCAATACTTCCCTGCGCGACAACGAAGCCATGAGATTCCCACTCAGAAAAAGTGCCCATGCAAGAATCCGGGCCGCACCATCTTAGCCTTATTTGAATCGTCTCAACCAGTGAAAAATCGCTGGTCCTGAACTGAACTGTGTCGGAACCGTAAACCTGAATTTCAATTGGGCAATTGTCCTGCTTTGTCTGTATAAGTCCTTCAGCGTTCATTTTGGAGAGAGGACGGGGAGGATGACGACAGGAGTCATGGGGCGATTTGCTTTCCTGTTGGGCTGCTGGTCACTCCGCTGCTTGTAGGAGTTACCAAACTATGGCAAACCACCGGTTGCTGTCGCGGACCCCGCCTTTGCATTTTGAAAAGCAGATCGTTCGTATTCCTCTACATCGCAGGATGGACAGCGAGAAAGAACAACCTCCAATTCAACCAAATGAAAACGACCTCCTGGCAGATGCCCAGATAGTCAGTTCATTCATTTGTGCTCTCCACATTCAGTGAAACTTAAGTTTGGATAGCAGATAATAGAGGGTCATGAGAATCCTCCTGGTCGAAGACGAAATCCGGCTGGCTGCAAACATTGTTAATGGCATGCGCGAGGCAGGTTTCGCTGTTGACCATGCAGCAGACGGCAAGGAAGGTCTCGACTATGCGGAACAAAATCTCTTCGACCTGATTGTGTTGGACCTCATGCTGCCGGGACTATCCGGGCAAGAAGTTCTGCGCGTTCTGCGCAAGAAAAAGAACCTAACACCGGTATTAATCCTCACTGCGCAAGAGGGTAAGACGACCATTATTGAGATGTTGAATGGCGGTGCAGATGACTACCTGGCCAAGCCTTTTGATCTGGGTGAGCTGATTGCGCGGATCAAAGCTTTAATTCGTCGCTCGAATGGAGCAGCATCGCCAAAATTGCAGGTGTCGGATCTTCAAATTGATACGGTGTTACAGACAGTCAATCGCGGCAGTGAAACCATCGACGTATCACCCACCGAATACCGCATCCTGGAGTATCTGGCATATCGTCCTCGTGCCGTCGTTTCCAAGAAAGAGCTCTTAGAGCATCTTTACGACTACAACTGGGAACATCATTCGAACGTGATTGAGGCGCACATCTCGAATCTCCGTCGGAAGATTTCTCTTCCAGATGGTGAGCCAATCATTGAGACACTGCGTCATCGGGGCTACCGGCTGCGATCGGGTGAGGCAAAGTGAAATCGGGCGTATCCATTACGCGCAGGCTCATGCTTGCAGTATTGTTGCTGGAGTTTCTTGCGGCGCTTGTATTGATTGCAACCGTTACAAATCACGAGCGACGTGTACAGTTCGAGACCTTCGACGCGAACCTTCGTGCAACCTCCAATGCTCTGTTGGGCGCAGTACAGGAAGCAGACAGTAAGGACGGAAGTATCGCGCTGGATACGCAAGGTGTGAGTCTGCCTTCGCGGGCCGCCTATCGCGTAACTGCAGATAATGGGCAGGTGTTGGCCGAACGTGGAAACGTGCCTTCCTTGCCACTCAATTCCGGCACAGTATTCCCTACGCGGACACAAGATCACCCGTTTCGCTTCTATGTCTTAAAGGGTGATCGCATCATTGATCCCAACAGCCCACGCTCAGTGAATCACAAGGTTACCGTTGTTTATGGCCTTCCGGAAGGGCGCACATGGCATTCGATCTTTGAAGCAACACGTTTCTTCATATATGCGACACTCATTCTTCTCGGCATAACCGCCGTCGTCTTGTCATGGTTGATTCGCCGCTCTCTTCTTCCTATACGCGAACTGGCACAGGAAGCAGAAAAGGTTGACGCTGAACGATGGGCCTTTGAAGCACCTGCAAGTAGCCAACAATTCCACGAACTGCGCCCGTTGGCATCGGCCATTGAAAAAACGCTTGCACGTTTGCAGCGGTCATTTGAACAACAGCGCCGATTCACAAGCGATGCAGCACATGAACTGAAAACAGATCTTGCGATTGCAAAATCGTCCCTCCAATTACTTGCGATGAGACGCAGAACGGCGGAGGAATACGAACGCGGACTGGACGTGGGGTTGGAAGACATCGCTCGCCTGGAAGCCACAGTACAGAAAATGCTGGCGTTGGCGCGCCTTGAACAGAGTCCGAAAGAGGGCTCGCATGAAAGCGACTTTGCACAAGCTTTACGGAATGCGATTGCTCAATGCCAATCGTATGCCGATCTTCGTGGAGTCATCTTCGAGCTTTCAGATCTCCCATCAAGTGCAAAGATCAATCTCAATTCTGAAGATGCGCTGCTTCTGTGCTCGAATGTATTGGTCAATGCGATTCAGCATTCGCAGGAAAATGCGCGGATCGCAATATCGCTAACAGTCCATAGCCCATGGACCGAACTAAGAATCCGCGATCACGGCGACGGAATTGCAGACAGTGATCTGCCGCATCTCTTCGATGCGTTTTACCGTAGCGATGTGTCACGTAGCCGCAACACTGGTGGCACAGGCTTGGGCCTTTCCATCTGCAAAGCGATCTGCGCCCGGGCAGGTGGCAGAATTTCCATCGCCAACCACTCCTCGGGAGGCGCTGAAGTCGTAATTCTTTTACCAATTCTTGTTACAAAGTCAGGGATAAATTAAGCCCTACTTAAGCCGGCGAGACGAAACTCATCGTCAACGGTGCATTTTCTGCGCCGAATTCAACGCTGGAGTGCGATCGTGCGTTCATTCAATCAGGGCGTGACATTGCTTTTTCTCTCGTTTGCGGTCATGTCACAGGCGCAAACCTACCATGTTTCCGACCACTGGAAGATCGGAGGCGAGGGCGGCTGGGACTATCTCCTGAGCGATGATTCCGCACATCGTCTCTACGTCACACACGGACCTCGAGTGGAAGTCGTGGATACAAGCACCGGAAAGCCTATTGGCGCAATCACGGGAATGAAGAGCACGCATGGTGTCGCGCTTAATCCCGATGGAAAGACGGGATACATCAGCGATGGCGCTGGTAATGCAATCATCGTATTCGATCGCGGAACTCTTGCCATCACCGCAACTGTGTCCGCCGGAACTAACCCCGATGGCATCACCTATGAGCCTGTCACGAAAACCGTATGGGCCTTCAATGGACGCAGCAAAGACGTGTCCGTGATGGATGCAGCAAGCCATCGCATCGTGGCGACCATTCCCTTGCCGGGCAAGCCTGAATTCCCTCAGGCCGATGAAAAAGGCAATGTCTTCGTCAATATTGAAGATAAAAACGTCATCGTAAAACTCGATGCCAAGACCAACAAGTCTGTTACAAGCTGGGCCTTGACAGGTTGCGATTCCCCGTCGGGCATGGCAATCGACCACGCGGGACATCGTCTTTTCTCTGTGTGTGATGGGAAGAAGATGGCCGTCTCAGATTTTGCTGATGGAAAGTTAATCGGACTGGCCTCTATTGGAGACTCTCCCGATGCAGCCTTCTTCGATCCCAAAACACGTCTCGCGTTCTCCTCCAATGGAGAAGGAACGCTTTCGATTGTGGATACGAGCAAGCCTGGCTTCCCCACCGTACAGACAGTAACTACCGTGAAGGGTGCGCGCACCATGGCGTACGATGCCATCACGGGCAAGGCATTTCTTTCTGCCGCTCAATATGGACCGGCTCCGGCCCCCACGACTGCAGCACCACATCCTCGCCCAACAGTACTTCCGGGAAGCTTTGAGATTGTCGTCGTCTCACGCTAACGGTATAGCAATCAAATAGGAATGGCCCGCTTAGCGGGCCATTCTATTTACACATCAGGCGACAACTTCCGGCGATGGATCATGCCTGTGAGCCGTCAACAGGTAATACACAACGGGAGTAACAATAAGACTAAGGAGCATGGAAATCACCAGGCCACCAATGACTGCAATAGCAAGCGGCTGCAGCATCTGTGATCCAGCTCCGATCGCAAAGGCTAGCGGCAACATACCGCAGATAGCAGCCGTTGCTGTCATCAAAATAGGCCGAAGACGCCGTTGTGCCGCATGTAGCATTGCATCTTTTGCCGACGTCCCATCACGGCGATAGCGTTCATCGGCATCCAGCAACAGAATTCCGTTCTTGGCCACAATGCCAATCACCATGATGATTCCCATGAAGGAAGCAACATTGAAGGTTGTGCCTGTGATGAACAATGCGAGCACAACACCTGCGACAGACAAAACAGAAGAGGTAAGAATTGCAACGGGTGCAGAGAAGTTTCGGAACTCCACCAGCAACACTCCAAACACTAACGCCAGGGAAATCACCAAAACCTTCAAGAGCTCACCAAAAGATTTCTGCTGTTCCTGATAGGTTCCACCGTATACGACCGTGACGGTTGAAGGCAGATGCATTGCATGGACCGTCTCCTGTACTTTCGCAATGGCTGTGCCAAGATCGGATCCCTGTAGCTGTGCCGTGACAACGACAAGGCGTTGCAAATTTTCGCGTCGTATTTCATTCTGCGGCGGAAGCTGTGTAATCTGCGCAAGCGATCCAAGCGTTGTCAGTTTGCCGCTTGCGCTATTAAAGACGGTATTTTCGATGGTATCGAGAGACTTCCGCGTCTCTTCTCCCAGTCGCACGCGTACAGTGTAAGGGCGACCATTTGCAATCAGAGGATCGGTCGTAGTGACACCATCAAGAATAGAAGTAGCATCCTCAGCAATTTCCTGCGGCGTAAAGCCCATCTTCCCCGCGACAGTGGGGTCAATCTGGAAATTGGTCGCAGGGCTGCTGAGCGTGTTCTCGATTCCGTTTTCTACGCTGACAACGCCGGGAATCTTTTCGATAGCATCTGCGACACGCGGGGCCACATTCGATAGCAATGCAGGATCGCTGGCAAAAAGCTTGATCTGGATCGGTTCCGGAGCATTGGAAAGGTCGTTGATCATGTCCTGTAGAACCTGCGTGAACTCAACATCGAGTTCCGGCTCTGTCTTCTTAATCTCAGCGCGCGCATCCGCAATGACTTCATCAATGCCGCGGCTGCGTTTGTTCTTTAACTTGACGGTAAAGTCTCCGTAATTCGCCTCAGTAACAGCGGCAAGCCCCATTTGAAGCCCGGTTCTGCGCGAGGTACTTTCTACTTCGGGGATCGCATGAAGAATACGGTCGAGATGTTCCATGACGCGGTTTGTCTCTGTCAGAGAACTTCCCGCAGGCATGATGTAGTCAAGGATGAAGCCACCTTCGTCCATCTCCGGCAAGAGATCGGAACCAAGCGAACGATATCCGAAGAACGTACTCACCACGAGTACTCCGCAGAGACCCAGTAACAGGAATGGTCGAGACAGCGCCCAGGTTAACCAGCGTTCATGCCATGACAAGACTTTTTGCATGACGCGGCCATGCTGTTCGTGCTGGCCCGGTGTGCTTCGTGTTTCTCTCAACAAGACAAGGCTAAGAGCCGGCGTCCAGGTGACCGCGAGAAGCAGCGATGTCAGCAGCGCAACCGTCATCGTGATAGCAAGCGCACGAAAGAAGCTTCCGGTAACGCCCGTCACCATAACAAGAGGGAGGAAGACCACAACGGGTGTAATCGTAGAGCCCACCAGCGGTACAGCGATTTCTTTCAAGGCGAGTCGCGCAGCTTCTGCTCGCGATTCACCATTGTCGCGATTCAGAACAATGTTTTCCACCACGACGATGGCGTCGTCAATTACAAGCCCAACCGCGGCCGCCAAACCACCGAGTGTCATCAGGTTAAAGCTCTCGCCCATGGCCCAAAGCGCAAGTACTGTAAGTGCAACTGTGACGGGGATAACAAGCGCCGCAACCAGTGACGAGCTCCAGTCGCCAAGGAAGAAGAAGAGGATGACACACGCGAGTAGCAAGCCGATGAGAATAGCATCGCGCACACTGCGTATGCTTTCACGCACCAACTCTGATTGATCGTAATAAGGCTTTAGTTCCACACCTGCTGGCAGTGTTTTTCGCAGTTGCTCAATTTGTGCAGCGACTGCATCCGCAACCGCAACAGTATTACCGGCAGGTTGTCGGGTGATATTCAGAAGCACCGCAGGCTTCCCTTCTGCAGTCACCGCTGTGTAGACAGGCAGCACTCCATTCTGAACGGTGGCTACATCAGAGACACGGACAGCCGCGCCTCCGGCAGTTGTCTTTACAACAAGATGGCCCAGTTCCGACGCATCGTGTGCCTGCGCGCCCACAAGACCAAGCACAAGCTGATGGTTCGCTTCGTAGAGACCGGGCGAATCAATAATGTTTGAAGCCTGCACCGCATTGGCAAGATCCAAAATGGTGACGCCTGCCGTTTGCATGCGTGCCATGTTAGGGACGATATGAAACTCAGGGACCTTACCGCCCTGCACGGTTACAGTGCTGACACCTTCCACGCGATTGATGGGTGGCTTCAGTTGATACGTTGCCACTTCCCAAAGTTGTGTTTGAGAAAGCTTGTCTGAAGTAAGGCTGTATCCAAGAATTGGGAACGTTGCGAAGGTCAGCCGATTCGTCGTGATAGTGGCTGTTTGTGGAAGAGTCTGACGCGCCTTACTAAGTGCTGCATCCACAAGCTGCAGCGTTTGGAACATGTTGACGTTCCAATCAAAAAACAGACTTACTTCAGCAGAGCCGCGACTGGTGGTGGAACGAACCGTGGTTAGTCCGGGAACAGAATTCACCGCGTCTTCAATGGGTTTTGTAACGGTGACCTGCATTTGATCTACAGGCATGACACCGTTATCAACACCGATCACGACACGAGGAAAGTTCGTTTCCGGGAAGACAGAAATAGGGACTTTCTGTGCTGCATAAATACCGGCAAGTGAAAGGACAATCAGAAAGAAAAAAATGGGTCCGCGAAAGCGGACGAGCCAATAACGATTCTGGCGCGGCATGAGGGGATGCTCCATTACTTATCGTCTCCCTCGGTTCCTGCCTTACCAACTTTTACTTTTGCTCCATCACTAAGGCCATAAGCGCCTTTTGTAATGACCGTCTCTGAACCGTTCAATCCTTGTGTAACCTGCACATCTTCGCCATCGTTGATACCAAGTTGGACGGCTACCTTGTGAGCTGCTCCATCGGAACCAATCGTGAAGACAGATTTTCCGGCATCTTCCGCAGTGATGACTGCTTCCAACGGAACTTTGATGGCACTCGGAGCGGTTCTTCCCATGATGGCTACGCGAACAGGTGTGCCCGCTTTGAATTTGTTTCCGTCGTTAGGAATCTTCAACCAGATTTCAACGGTCGTGCTGCCCGGATCAAGTGCGGGACTGATAAGGGTTACTTTCCCTTTGACTGCTTCATCGACACCGGGAATGGTGACAGAAGCTTCATCACCCAAGCTCAATCGCTGCGCAACAATCTGTGACAAATGCACCTTCGCCAAGAGCGATGAGGTATCCATGACCGTAATCAGCGTTGTTCCGACGTTTGCTGTTTCGCCCTGGAAGAGTGGGCGATCTGTTACCACGCCAGAGATGGGGCTGTGAATCTGCGAATACGATACCTGGGCTTCAGAAGCCTCTAGCTTTCCCCTCGCTGAAGACAACTGCCCCTGGGCTTGTTGTAGTGATGCTTCTTTACTAACGTTCTTAAGAGAGGTGAGGTGGTTGCGCGCGACATCGTACGCAGCCTGAGCCTGCACCTGCGCTGCCACCGCCGTATCATAGTCACGACCTGCAATGGCACCTTGCTCTAACAATCTCTTGCGAGCGGCAACGATCTCTCCCTGCAGATGCAGTTGCGCCTGTGCCTGCGCCACATCCAGTTCCGCCTTCGCATAGTCTTCCGGAACCTGCGCCTTTGTTTGCATGTTGTACGACGCCTGGGCCGCTGTGTACTGACCTTTGTTGTCTAGTGCTTGCGCTGAGAGATCGCGATTCTCCAGCACTGCCAGCAATTGCCCCGCTTTCACCTGCGATCCGCGCTGCACATAGAAGGTGCGGACAGGAGCAGTAATCTTCGGAGAAATTGCGGCCTGGGCCAGTGGCGAAAGTGTAGCGTCTGCCATGATTCGCTCAGTGACATCGCCCCGCTCGACATGCTCTGCTTCCACCGTTACCAGCGATTGCGTCGTATCGTCTTCAGATTTTTTGCAACCCGTCATTGTCGTGGCGCATAAGAGCGAAAGTGTAAGTAGAGAAGCCTTCAGCGGAGTCATATGTGAAACCAATTTGTTGGTCATGGATTAGAGGTTTCCTGTAAGTACTTGAAGTGCAGCAAGTGCCGATTCAAAGCGAACTGATCCGTCAGACTGCGCAGTTACGGCTGCAAGATAAGAATTCTGAGCATCCACCACTTCAAGCGCAGTTGATTCTCCAGCCGCATAACGAAGTTTAGTGAGACGCAGACTCTCTTCGGCGGTGTGGACGCTTTGATCCAGGAGGTCAAGCTCATCTCTCGCCGCAGTAGCTTCTGCATAGCTCTCTTCAAGTGTGGCGATCAAGCGTCGCTGCGCTGACGTCAGACCCACCTTTGCGGCATCGCGTTGAATCTCACTTTGTTTAACCCGCTTTTGCGTGGAGAACCAATCCCACACAGGGATATCAACAGTTCCGCTGATGGAGTAACCCAGGTTACGAACATCATCCGGGCCTCGTTTCGCGAATTGTGGAGCGTCAATACCGTATGTGAAGTTCAATCCAAGATCCGGAAGATATGCAGCCTTTGCCGATTTCACGCCGGCATTTGCAGCATTAATGGCGGCCAGCGCGCTACGCATCTCAGGATTATTCTTCGTCGCCAGTAGATTCACTTCTTCGCGC
Organism: Terriglobus sp. ADX1; assembly: GCF_036877645.1. Taxonomy (NCBI): domain Bacteria; kingdom Pseudomonadati; phylum Acidobacteriota; class Terriglobia; order Terriglobales; family Acidobacteriaceae; genus Terriglobus; species Terriglobus sp. ADX1. The sequence goes on along the minus strand of NZ_JAEDXV010000001.1, from coordinate 45,929 downwards.
GTTGGAAGGTTGCGTTGCTGGGTTGATGCATCCGTACTATAAGGGGTTCGCGGATCGGGAAACAGCAGAACGCCAAGCTCGAGTCGAACCCTGTCTGCCGCCACATTTGCATCTGTTAGATCGCGCTGTTTTTGTTGCATTTGAAGTTGCGCCTTCACCACATCGGCATGTGCCACTTCACGCGCAGCCTCGCGTTGCTGCGTCACGGTGGTAAATGCCTTCGCCTCTGCAAATGCGTCCGCCTGCGCCTTTGCTTTGTCTCTCGCTGCTGTAAGGCTGTAATACAGCGCTACTACTGTAGCGACCAAACCACGACGCGCGATTTCAAGTTCCGCTGTAGCTCTCGCAGCATTCGCTGCGGCAACCTGAGCATCGGCAAACTGCTTTAGCCCAATCGTTTCATTCACGACACCTTGGCTCGTGTATTCGTGCACTGCATTGTTTGCAATGAAGACCGGCGACGCCTGAGCACCCACCTGACCACCCTGATTTGTCTGGCCGTTGGGTTGGGTGTAGAGCATTTGATTGTGATAAACGACGGACGGCAGCAGAGCTGTCTTCGCCAGGTAGCCATCAATCCGCGCGGATTTTTCCGCGGCAGCGGCTGCAGCGAAGGTGGGCTCATTGGCCTGTGCCTGCTGAATGGCTTCACTCAGTGTGAGGTGATGCGATGGATCTGGCTGCACTTGTTGAGCCAGACTCAAGGACTGACATCCCGCAGGAAGCAGAATGGCGAAACACATTGTTTGGCACAGTCGGGACCGGAAATCCATGGTCCTCAGCTTATGGGGCAAACCTTAAACAAGACTGAAGCCGTTTTAGAAAATTGCTTAAAGTTTCCCTGTGCATTCCGCTGCGATTAATGCACATGAACCGCTATCACCTTGGTATTGCCAACGCCACCATGAATGAAGTCACCACTTAACAACACTTCAAAGTCATGGAGATGTCCGGAGCTATCTGTGGCCTGACGAAGGACGGGACCATAGAGCCAGTCACTGGTGAAAAAGTTCAAGGCGCCATAGGTTGTTCCCATGGAAGTGCCTTCGACAATCAACACGAGCCCCTGCCCTTGCGAGTTATTCAGGAGAGCAATATGCGTGATGGTTTTCAGGGCAGGTTTGCCACGCCGATAGATATAAGTCGACTCTTCACCCGGTTTCGGCGATTTGTTTTGTACGGAGTAGACATCGGCTACGTAGTCGTAGTGCGCCACAAAATCCATCTCAGGTTGATAAAGCATCACCCATGGATTGAATGTCTCCGAACCAATCAGAATGAGGTTATTGTCGTGCGTATCCGCCACGGCAACATCGCGGGCGTATCGGATTTCAATATTCCGATCGAGTTCGGGCATTCCCATATGCTCTGGCGCCTTCACCAGATTAGCGACCAAAGCCAGATCAGCCATCGGAGTCACCGAACGTACGGCAAGCGGCACATCCGTATGCGTCGGCGGAATGCTTGCAGTGGAATCACGGTCATAGTTGTGCGAGGCATATTGTTCCAGCGTGAGCGATCTCTGCTCCCAGACTGTAAACATGTCCAACGCAGCGTCACCCGGGACAATCAGAGTCTTTCTGTCGGGGGTGAAGAGTGCCTTCCAGATTGGAAGCGGCCCCTTCTGAACAGGCGGCACCACCAACGGCACACGGCGCTGTTGGATGCACACCACAGCCAGCACCAGAACAGCGATGCTCAAAAGGATCGTCGCAATACGATAATGTGCACTCTCCCGAGATGTGACTGGAGACACGAGCGGAACAGCAAGTGGGTACGGAGAAACCACAGGAGGCACCGCGGCTGCCGATGCTGCGGAAGCGCTATGCGCCGCCTGCCTCTCCACCGTGGCGATGTAACCGCCTTTCGGAATATCGATCCGGAACTGGTTTCCTGCCCCCTCCGACGAGTAGTAGAGATCAAGGCGTTGGCGCAGTTGCCGCACCGTCACGCGGACGATGGTGTCCTCTGAGGAGTTGTAACCGGGGACGCGACCGAAGACCTGGATACCGATTTGCTGTTCCGTCAGGTCCCCATGAGAGCCCCGAAGTGAGTGCGTTACTATGAACCCAAGGAGGGAACAGAGGCGCGGAGACTTAGCGAAAGAATGACTGGTTAGGACACGTTCCAGTTCCAGCTGTTCTGCCAAACTTTCGGTATTTGCCACAGTCTCAGGCGTTGTAGACACGTCATGCTTCTATCACCTTCCTCTTTCCAGTCACAAGTGCAACCCCAGCCTTGTAGGGCCGTGCTCGCAATTTCGCAGCGCATTCCGGCCTGTTGTTGTTGTCGATAATCCTCACAAAATGAAGGAATAACCGGGTTTTCACGTGTGTTTCACACGTGAGACACCGTGAATCTCCTGCTTACCCTTGCCAGCCGTGTGTGCTGCCCTTCAGGGTTGCACTGTTTCATACCTCCATGTTCCTTGACTGCCTTCCCGTGAATGACGAAGGCCTTTTCCCTTTTGAGAATGACGATGAATAGACGTGAATTTGTTGGTCTCTCCTCCGCCGCCCTTGCCGCCACACAGGCACGAGCTGCGATGGCCTCCACACCGGCCCCTGCTGACAGTCGGCCTAACTTTCTCTTCTTCATTGCGGACGACCTCATGTTCCGCACGATTAACTCCATCAACAATCCCGAGGTTCACACCCCGAACATCGACCGACTGGTTCGCGACGGCGTCCACTTCACCCATTGCTTCCACTCCGGTTCGTGGACCGGAGCCGTCTGTATCGCCAGCCGGACGATGCTGAACACCGGACTGTCTCCCTTCAAGGCGCAGAAGGCCTTGGTGGATAACCAGTCAGGCATGGTCCCCGTTTGGGGCCAGACTCTGCGCAATGCAGGCTACCGAACTTTTCAAACCGGCAAGTGGCATCTGGATGCTGTTTCCCTACAGCGTTCGTTTACCGATCTGAAGACAACCGGCCCCGGCTACCTGGACTCTACCCATGACCCGAAGGATCCGGCACACAACATGTACAACCGCCCGGCACCGGGCAATGTGTGGAGTCCGACCGACCGTTCCCTGAAGGGTCACTGGCTCGACAAGCATCTTTGGCTTGACGGTCCCGAGGGTGAGACAAAGCATTCCTCCGAGGTCTATGCCGACTCCGCGATCGACTTCCTGAATGGGCAGCGCGGCAAGCAGGAGAAGCCCTTCTTTATGTACGTGGGCTTCAACGCGCCGCATGATCCGCGACAGGCACCCGAGGAATACCAGGCGATGTATCCAGTGGATAAGATCGCGCTTCCGCCCAACTACCTTCCTCAGCACCCCTTCGACCAAGGCGACTTCCACACGCGCGACGAGCAGCTTGCTCCCTTTCCGCGGACCGAGTTCGACGTGAAGACGCACCGCAAGGAGTACTACGCGATCATCACGCACATGGATGCGCAGATTGGCCGCGTGCTGGATGCGCTGGACAAGAGCGGACAGGCAAAGAACACCTACGTGATTCTGACCGCCGATCACGGGCTTGCTGTTGGCGAGCACGGCCTGATGGGCAAGCAGAACCAGTACGAGTGCTCCATGCGCATGCCACTGATCATGCGCGGTCCTGGCATCAAGGCTGGAACGCACGTGGACGAGATGGTCTACCAGCACAGCATGTACGCCACCACCTGCGAGTTGGCGGGCGTCCCTGTGCCAAAGCATGTGGAGTTCCCCAGCCTGAAGCCGATGGTGCTGGGCCAGTCCACTGCGCCGCTGCACGATGCGATGTTCGGATGGCTGAACGTCATCCAGCGCTCCATCCGCACCAAGAAGCACAAGCTGATCTTCTACGTGCCCATCAAGCGCTTTCAACTCTTCGACCTTGAAAACGATCCCTGGGAGATGCACGACCTCATCAACGATCCGCAGTACGCGTCGGTGAAGACGGACATGATCGCAAAGCTCAAGGCCGAACAAAAACGGTTAGGCGATCCGCTGGACATTGATGCGCCGCCAGCCGTAAAGAACGGCAACTCGTACTGAGCCGGAACGACAGCAACACCATTTCAGGAGGCCACGGCCCTCACCGTGGATGAAAAATGACACATCGATTAAAACATTTTCTTGCCTATGCGCCACTCCCAGCTCTCTTCCTGTCTGCCACAATGATGCACGCGCAGAACTCAACCGGTGCCATCAGCATCACCGTCTTCGACTCGGGCGGTGCTGCTGTGCCGAACGCGCAGGTCGTAGTTACCGGAACAGACACAGGCGTACAGCTACGCTCACTCACCACCAACGATCACGGCATTGCAGAAGTGCCACTAGTGCCGCCAGGCAACTACAACGTCAGCATCACCGCAACCGGCTTCAAGACGTACCAACAACAATCGATCAACGTACAGGTGGGCGCTACTGTCACGTTGCGCCCAGCGCTGGAACTGGGCTCGGCAAGCGATGCTGTTACCGTCACCAGTGAAGCCCCGCTGATCGAAGACAAATCGCAGACCGTACAGCAGGTCATTGAGAACAAGGAACTCACAGACATCCCATTGAACGGCCGCAACTATATTCAGGCCGCGAACTACATCCCCGGCGTCGTGCCGCAAAACTCCGGTCGCGATAACTCCTTCGTTGCTTACGGTAATGACGGTTTGCAGAATAGCTTCCTTCTGGACGGTGCACGCAACGTGAACTATCTGCGTGGCCTGGACAACGGGCAGCGTGACATGGTGCGTCCACCACTCGATGCCCTGCAGGAATTCACAGTACAAACGTCGAACTACTCTGCTGAGTTTGGTGCGGGTGCAGGCGCAATCCTGAATGCCATCACCAAAAGCGGCTCGAATAAGTGGCATGGATCAGCCTACGACTTCATCCGCAACAAGGTGCTGGACGCGCGTCCGTACAACCTCTCAACCGCTGTAGTGAATAAGCAGCAGTTGGTACAGAACCAGTACGGCGGTAGCCTGGGTGGGCACATCATTAAGGACAAGGTGTTTTTCTTCGGCGCATACGAAGGCCGCCATACGAAGTCGTCCTCACAGAACAACGGAACGGTGCCCACTGCGCTGGAACGCGTTGGTGATTTCTCGCAGTCGAAATACACCGTGTACGATCCAACCACAACGACGAAACTATCCAACGGCACGTATGTGCGCGCTGCCTTCGCTGGCAACAAGATCCCGACAGCACAGATCAACTCTATCGGCCAGCAATTGGCAAACCTCTATCCATTACCTAACTCGACCAGCTCTACGGATCCGTACACGCACTACTACACGTCTTTCATTCCCAGCAAAACAGATGTGAAGAATGGCATTGGCCGAATGGACTACACACTCAGCAGCAAGGACAGCATCTTTGCTCGTTATGGTGAAACTCTCAGCAATGTCTACACCGGTGTGGGCTTGCCCGGCGCGCAGGATCCCGGCAACAGCCGCGTAGATTCTAAGGGCATCGGCGCTGGCTATACGCGCATCATTACGCAGTCACTGTTGAACGAACTGCGCTTCTCCTGGACGTCCATCGCCGACGATGGCCTGGGAACCTTTGCTCGCAAAGAGTTCATCTCCGGATTGCTGGATCCGAACCTTGCAGAAGGTTGGCCTACGTTCACCGTCACCAGTGCAGGTACGATCGGCTCTGAAGCCGTGGGCAACTCGCCACTGCACAAGACTTCGGGCGTGTGGGACTGGGCAGATAACGTTTCCTGGTCACACGGCAAGCACCTAACCAAGTTCGGCGGCGAAATGATGTGGATTCGCCCGAACACTCAAGCTGCATCGAATGGCCGTGGCGGATTGACGTTTACCGGCGCATTCTCTCAACAACCCACAACTTCCGCGACCAAGGCCTCAAGCGGCTACGGTGTTGCGGACTTGCTTCTGGGGTATGCAAATGGTTTGACTACAGGCACCGTTCTCAAGAGCGAAGAACGCGGATGGTACTACGGCGGTTATGCGAACGACCAGTGGACCGTCACGCCGAACCTAACCATCAACTACGGCGTTCGTTATGAGCTGTTCACTCCCTTTTACGATGTGAACAATGGTGAAGCCAACTTCATCACCGATCCAGACAGCCCGCTCTATCTCCAGTACATCAAGGCAGGCATTGATACTCGCCTGCCCCGTGCGCTGGTATACACCGATAAGAACAACCTCGCTCCTCGCGTCGGTTTCGCGTACCGTGTTCCGGGCGTGAAGGACATGACGCTGCGTGGATCCTTTGGCATGTTCTACTCGCAGGATCAAGGCTTGGGTATTACGAGCCGACTGTCCACCAACCCGCCGTATAACAACTATGGCGCCATCTCGCAGACCAGCGATCAGCTCAATACCAGCACCGCGTTCTATCTCTCCACATCGACGAGCATTCCGCGGCCACCAGCAGTCAATCCAGCCACATTCACGTTTGACCCCACTTACACTGGCACCATTACCAGCTGGGTGGAACACATGCAGTACGGCTATGTGCAGCAGTGGAGTCTCTCCGCTCAAAAGCAACTCCCAGGTGGTCTGCTGACGGAAATCAATTACGTCGGCAACCATGGCGTGCATCTGCTTGGCCGATCAAACCTGAATCAGCCTAAGGTGCTGAATAGCACGTCTGTGGCATCCCGACGTCCATTTCTGCCATACACCGCCGCTGCAACTCTCAATCAGATCGGCGATTGGAACGCCTCACAATATGAGGGTATTTCCGCCAAGGTGGAGAAACGCTTGGCCCACGGTGTGCAATTCCGTGACTCCATCACTTACGGCCGCACGTTCAGTCTGCTCAGCCAGGCACTGGACGTAAATGACTCTGCAACGAACGGCGATACGCTGCAAAATCCATACGACCATGCAGCGAACTGGGGACCTGCTGATTTCGACATCCCCTTCCGCCAAGTGCTTACCGGCATCTTCTCTGCCCCAACCGGTAGCCACGCAATCTTCAACAATCGGTTAGCATCTGCGGTTCTAGGCGGATGGGCCGCATCACCGGTATGGGTATGGCAGTCCGGTCAGCCTCTGACACCGTCTACCAGTGCTGACAATGCCAACTCCGGCGCAACCAATCGCCCGAACCTGCTCTGCTCCGCCGTGCACGGGGCGCCGCATACTGCCACGAAGTGGTTCAACACAGAATGCTTTGCAGCAAATGCGCTCTATACCTATGGCAACGCAGCAAAGGGCTCCATCCGGTCTCCAGGCCAGAACCGCGTAGACCTGAGTCTGCAGCGTAACTTTGGCGTCCCTAAGTGGGAAGGTGCAAACATCAATTTCCGCATCGAAGGCTTTAATGTTCTGAACCATCGCATGTGGAGCAATCCCAACGTGACCTATGGCAGCACTGCATTTGGCACCATCTCCTCGGCACAGGCGATGCGTACGGTGCAGGTGGCAGCACGCCTCACGTTCTAATCCATTTACCCCGAAGGGCACGGCCTTGTGCTGTGCCCTTTTCCTTTGGCGCGACATACAACAAAAGCGCAGCACTAGAAAGTACACTGTTGGCATGGCAATCCGCGTGAATGGAGAGATCATCAGCGACGAGCGATTCCATCGCGAATTCGTTGAACTGTCCGGTGGCCGCACTCCAGAGCAAGTTCAGGAACAAGCTCCCATGGATTACCACCGGCTACTGCAGACAGCAGAACGCAGCGCGTTGCGTTCTGTCCTACTTCATCAGCTTGCCGTTGCCGAGGGCATCACAGCCACTGAAGAGGAAGCGGAAGAAGAACGCCGCTCCACATGGGGTAGCGCTGCGAATCAGTCCTGCGGTATTGGAATTACCAGCGATATGACTTCGCGCCTGATGGTGAAGAGGGTACAGCACCACCTTACGCGGCATGTGCAGCGTCCTGATCGCCGCGAAGTGGAAGCCATCTATCGCAATAACTCTGCGGCGTTCACACTTCCAGAACGCTGGCTGGTTTCTCATATTGTTCAGATTGCCGAAACCGAAGCAGAACGCGCGAAAGCTATCGAAGTTTTGAAACAGGCTGAGAGTGAACTCAAGCGCGGTAAGTCATTTGCTGCTGTTGCTGATCGTTACTCCGATTGCAAAGGCAATGGAGGTTCGCTCGGCTGGATCAGTCGCGGCGCAATGGTTCCTGAATTTGAAGCGAAAGTCTTCACGCTGGAACGACGTCAACGCAGCGACATCTTTGAAACAACATTCGGCCTCCATCTGGCCATACTGCATGATTCAAAACCTGCTGGGTTGCAACCACTGGACGAAATCAGAACCGATCTTGCTCGACACATCTTCGAAGAGCGCAAGCAGGTGTTGCTGAATCAAATCACAGAAGACCTGATACGCCGCGCAAACATTGAAATGCTGCCGGACTCCGAACACAGCGTTACTGCTGGGGAGAAAATGTAATGAAGAAGAACCCATCTCCTTGCTGCGTCCCCAGCAAACAGCATGCCGATGTGTGGCAGGCTTCGCAACAGAATTCATCCTCACGTATTCGCGCTATCGGCGGCAGTACAGATGAAATGCTCCTCCTGCCCGGTGGACCATTCCTGATGGGTTCCGAGTCAGCAGACACGTTTCCGAACGACGGTGAAGGCCCGGTACGCCAAGTGACCGTCGATTCTTTCTGGATGGATCAGTACGCCGTCCGCAATCGCGACTTCATGAAGTTTGTGCAGGAGACGCAGTACATCACCGAAGCAGAACGCATTGGATGGTCCTTTGTTTTTGCAGGTGATCTTCCAGAAAATTCTCCTGCGGTGAACGCACAATCGGTTCACGGAACGGAATGGTGGCGTGTCATCGAAGGAGCCACTTGGCTACATCCTGAAGGCCCCGGTTCCAATCTCGCTGACCGCACAGATCACCCGGTCGTACAAGTTTCATGGAATGACGCAGCAGCTTACGCCGCATGGGCGGGTAAGCGCCTGCCAACTGAAGCCGAATGGGAGTTCGCCGCGCGAGGTGGCCTGGAACAAAACGCCTATCCCTGGGGAAACGAACTCACGCCCGACGGAAAGCATCTGTGCAACATCTGGCAGGGAGTCTTCCCTGTTTCAAACACGGCAGAAGACGGCTACGCTTCAACCTGCCCTGTGGATGCGTTTCCACCGAATGGATACGGCTTGTTCGGCATCACAGGCAATACATGGGAATGGATTGCAGACTGGTTTCACCCCACCTACCACCAGCTTGCAACCCGCCACAACCCGATTGGCCCGCCACAAGGAACAGCACGCATGCTGAAGGGCGGCTCCTATCTCTGCCATCGTTCTTACTGCAATCGCTACCGTGTCGCAGCTCGCAGTTCCAACACACCGGACAGCGCGACTACAAACATCGGCTTCCGTTGCGTCCGCGACATAGCGTGAACCTAAGGGACTGAGAACTAAAACAAACCGCAGGAAAGCATTTCCTGCGGTCCTATGTTTAAGTCGTCTTCTCCTCAGCTTGATTGCATCCCATGGAAACGTTCACTCGAACCCAAATGGTCTTCCCGCGGCAAATCTTGGCAATTTAATCAATCGCTTAGAATTCCGACAAACATCGTACGAAGATTTTCGTTGACATCTACGAAGACCTTCGGATATTGTCCTGTCCATGAAGATCACCAAGCAAATCCCAAAGCCGACAGAGGGTGAACTCGAACTCCTGACCATTCTGTGGGAGCGAGGCGAAGCCACCGTTCGCGACGTATTTGAAGCCGTGAATGAACGACGCCCCGTGGTGTACACGGGCGTGCAAAAACTCATGCAGATCATGCTGGACAAGGGGCTGCTGGAACGCGACGCTACGGAACGTGCGCATGTCTATCGCCCCGCCATCGCAAAAGAAGATACGGAGCGCCGCTTTATGCGTGAGTTGAGCGACCGCTTTTTCGCAGGTTCAGCGGCACAGTTGGCGCTGCGTGCGCTGGAGATGGAACCCGCCAGCGACGAGGATCTTCTTGAGATTCGCAGACTCATTGCAAAGAAGCTGTCCTAAAGGAGCCGGGGATGAGCGCTTACCTTGGAATACACACAGGCGAAGTGGTTGCGCTGGGATGGACTCTACTGCACTTCTGTTGGCAGAGCGCGGCGATAGCGCTGCTGTATGTTCTGGTAGATCGATGCACGCGCAGCGCCTCTGCATCGATTCGCTATGGCATCGCAGTGACTGCACTCGCGCTCATGCCACTTGTTGCAATCGCGACCTTTGTGGAACAGGAGCGACTGGTGGTTCCCCTGCAAAGCACCGTGCAGGCCTCTACGCAGATGGAGCAACAACTCCCCGTCATTGCCTCACGTCTGGGCAGCATGCACACGGCAGTTCTTGATGAACTTCCCTCTGCCGCCCCTGTGGTCAGCGGAGGCGAGCTTTGGATCGCAGAACACGCCGGATTACTACTGCCATGTATGGATGCCGTATGGCTTCTGGGTGTGGTGTTACTTGCAGTGCGTGCAGCAGGCGGATGGTGGCAGTTGCGCGGGTTGAAATTGCGCGCAAGCAACGCTGTACCAGCGGAAGTCCATGTGGCATTTGAACGATTGAAGCGCAGATACGCATTAAGCCGCGGCGTTCTGCTGCGTATGTCAGATGAAGTGATATCGCCCATGGTATTTGGCGTGTGGCGCACGGTAGTTCTCGTACCGCTGAGTGCAGTCGCACAGTTGACACCTGAGCAGATGGAGGCCGTGCTCGCGCATGAACTCGCTCATGTGCGGCGTTGGGATTACCTGGTCAACCTGATGCAAACGGTGACAGAGTGTCTGTTCTTCTTCCATCCAGCTGTGTGGTGGATCAGCCATCGTGTCAGAGACTTTCGTGAAGTGTGTTGCGATGAGGCGGCAGCACAGACCTGTGCGGATCCTGCGATCTACGCATCAGCCCTGCTGCAGATGGAGGAACAACGCTTCCGTCAACCGCAACTGGCAATGGCATTAAACGGCAATGGTGGAACGCTTTTGCAACGAGTACGGCAAATTATGGGAGAGAAAGCAATGGAGCAGAGACAGATGAGCGGAATCCGAATGATGACGGCAGGACTGGCACTGGTAGGACTGTATGCAGTTCCGCATGTAGCCCACAGTATGAAAATGGAGATAAAGCCGCAGGCAACAGTTGCGCCAATCGTAGAAGTAACTCCAGATGTGGCTGTACAACCTCCACCAGCAGTTTCCGTCGTGATGAAACCAAAGATCGACGTCGCAGCTGTCCAGTCAGTCGATGTGGATACTGCGGATGCGAACCCCATGCCAAATCCCGCACCAACTCCAAGCCCAATGAACGAAGATGGTTCGCAAGAAGTGAAGCAGAATGGTATGCAGTATCTCGATGCCATGAAGGCTGCAGGCTATCCGCTGGATCTCAACAACGATCTCAACGAAATCATCCATCTGCGCGCCGTGGGTGTAACTCCAGAATATGCAAATGCGATGGCACAATCCGGCATGGGAAAACCCACGCTGAAAGAATTGGGCACGCTGAAGGCCGTTGGCGTAACACCTGAATATGTCAGGTCACTGAAGTCTTCCTCTTCCGCGCCAACAAACTTTCACGATGTGATCTCCTTCAAGACCCTCGGCATAACGCCTGAATATGCGCAACAAGTTGAATCGTTAGGACTCGGCAAGCCCACCGTGCATGACCTCACCAGCATGAAGGCCGTCGGCGTCACGCCCGAATATGCTGCAGGATTGAAGAGCGCAGGCTTCACACCAAAGGATCTGCATGAACTGGTAAGCATGCGCGCTGTAGGTGTTACTCCGGAATACGCAAGCGCTATGGCTGCTGCGGGCTTCTCCGCGAACTCCACGCACGACCTGGTCAGCATGAAAGCACAGGGCATGACACCGGAGTATGCGAAGTGGCTGAAGACAAACTTCCCCAACGCAGACATGCACGCCATGCGCCAGGCAATCAACTTCCACATTGATGACAAGTTCATCGCCGATGCCAAGTCTCACGGCTTCAACGGAACTGACCTGGATAAGTTGACGAAGCTGAAGATGTCGGGCTTGTTGAACTAAAGTTCAGCGGCCCGAACAAACTCCCTAAACATTGCAAACGGTTAGTCGTTGCGGCGCACATGCTGCAACGGCGGAACCACGCCTTTTCCGGCGTGCATGACAGAGCACGCCCTCAAAAACGAGGAGACACGCTGATGAAACGTACATGGATCGCGCTGGTAATGATCGCTGCTTCTGCACCATGCATTGCACAAACCATCTCAGGAGTCTGCATGATCTCAGAGGGTCAACACAAAGACGGAACACCGGTAGCCAGAGTCATGCTTTCTGAAAACAACTGTGCAAGCGATGGCCGCAACTGCATGGAGATGTCGAATACATCCACCGAGTGGCGTCAATGGACTGGCGTTTCGCCGGAGATACTGCATCACGATAACGCAACGACAGATGCAAAGCTCGTCGGCGATGCAGGAACGCTTACATGCAATGGCATCGTGCATGACAGCATCCTTTCCGGACGGTTCAGTTTCGATGCGAATCCAACATTCGTTACAAACATGGCCGCGCTTGGCTTTGACGGCATTCTGCCACGCAAGCAGTTGGGCATGCTCATGCTGGATATCACTCCTGCTTGGGCAAAACAGATGCAATCGCTCGGCATTACCGAACTCAGTACGAACAGACTGCAGGGCCTGCGTGCCTTGCATGTCGATGCCGACTACGTACATGCAATGGCTGCAGCCGGCTATCCCGAATTGCGTGCAGGAAAGCTGACAGAGATGAAGGCTGTCGGTGTCACGCCGGAGAAGGTTCAAGAGGCGAAGTCGCTCGGGTTTCAGCCTTCAGAGCAAGACCTGATTCAGATGGCTGTCTTCAAAATCGATAGGCCATTCGTGGAACGGATGCGTGCGCGGGGACTGACAGACCTCACGCTAAAGAAGCTGATTCAGATCAAAATCTTCAAGCTGGACAACTAAGTACGAGAAATATCTGAAAGGAGCATACCCATGACATACAGGATACTGTTTGCGGCACTTCTAAGTCAGGTAGCTTGCTTGCTGGCGATGGCCGCGCCGATGGAATCCGTGGCACACAATGCAAGGCCCACAGACCTCAGAGCCAAATCAGAGCAAAGGGCCATACAGAATAGCCAGGGACTGCATCTGTCCATTCGCGGAGGCACGGCGTTATGGGCCTTCCAATTCGTATGCACAGACACACACTGCCAATTTCGCCATATTCGCGCATCGCGTCACGTACAACAGCCGGAATACATCGATCTGTCTGTCAGTTTGACATGCTCGGCGGAATGCATGGGACGTCCGAACACACCACTACAATCAGCTTCTGTTTCTGACGGACGTTAGTGTTTCAGAAGAAACATGCCCCAGCTCACTACGATTGCCGCCACCACAAATCCGCCGAAGCAAAGCGCTCCGAACCGGATCATGTTTTTGGGCTCTGTACGCTGGGTGATTCCAAACACAATCGAAGCGAAGAAGGCATATACCACAAGGGCTGCAAAGTGAGACATTACAGACCCTCCTTGCGACCGTTGGCCAACGACTGCGCATCCACCGCAGCCATCACGTTCAGCAGCCCGGCAACCACTGCAAACTTGCTGCCGTAGTCGGAAACCGTGTCCGTCAGCGCCTGACCGCCAAGACTAGCCGCATGGGCGATCACATACAGCAACGGCGAACCCATCTGTCCCACAAAACCCAGCAGATCCAGCACGTCGCCATTGGTGGCGGAATAAACCTTACCGTGCATCATCATGCCCAGAAAGAACATGCTTACGATGGAGACAAACAGTAGCGCCGCACGAATAGGCTTCTTCACCAGAACATGCCCAAGCCCCGGTACCAGCCAGCCAGCCAACAACACCAGCGTAGGAGACACTGCACTCTGCCGCACCGGCACACTCGTTGTTTGTGTCACTGCCATTCGTTGTCGATCATATCAGCTAGATCCGAACCAGTTCCCGCTGAATCTTCCCGGTAACAACCGCGCTGCCCGGTTTCGTCAACATGTCGATCTCGCTCCTCACCCCAAAGCACTCCGGCCCCGGCGGCAGATAGATGCCCGGCTCCACGGAAAAGCAGGTCATCGGGAGGATTAGGCGTTCGTCATGCGTCTCAAAATTGTCCAGATGAGCGCCCGCACCATGAAGTTCCGTACCAATGTTGTGTCCCGTGCGATGCGTGAACCACTGCCCAAACCCGGCATTGACGATCACCTGGCGAGCTGCGGCATCTGGTTCCCACCCCGCAACCGGCTTCTCCGCAGCAAACCGCTGTTCCACCAGCCGAATCGCCGCATCACGAGCCTCCACAACCGTGCGGAAGACGCGCCCTTCAAGCTCGGTGGGGTCACGATCCACAACACCGGTCCACGTAATGTCGTACCAGACCGCCGATGGATCGTCCTTCAGCTTGCCCCAAATGTCGATCAACACAAATGAACCGCGCTCAATGCTGGAGGACTTCCCTGCTACCGGTTCGTAGTGCGAGTCGGCTGCATTCGGCCCCACGCTGACGTTCGGCCCATGCTCCCACACAAGGCCTTCCTTCGCCAGCTCTGCCTGCAAAAACTCCACCATGGCGAACTCGTCTGTACCTGCGCCGCGGACACGCGATCCTATCTCGCGCCACGCATCTTCCAGGATGCGATCAATCTTCCGCTGTGCAATGTAATGCGTTTCCACCTGGTGCTCTGTCAACACAGCCTCAAACCGGCTGACCAGGTTGGCCGAAGAGACAATCTCCTTCCCCATGCCATTCAACACTTCGATGGTGCCGGCATCCACCATGGCCACATACATCACGGCGTTGCGCGGCGAATACTGCATGGCGATGCGCGTCGAGCCTTTGAGCATCTGCTCCAGCGCTGACTCCATCTCCTGCCATGTTGAGTACAGCACGCGTTCGCCCGGCAGCGTATCCAGCTTGCCCGCTTCAATGCGGTGATTCAGCTTGCGTGGCTCACCCTTCGCGGGGATGAAGTAAAACCATCGACGCGTAATGTGCATAGACGGATCCAGCCCCAGGATGCGGTACGCCAACGGGTCGCGCACATGGTGGTCATAAAACAACCAGCCATCCACACCCGCCTGCTTAAGAGCCTCCTGCACCTTCACAACGTCCATCACACCACCTCGCACTTCATGCTACGCGAAAAGCAAAACGCAGCGATGGGCTTACGCACCGCTGCGTCACACTGAGCTTGTTGTCGCAATTACTTCATGAAGGTTACGGGAACCCACACATCCGTGGTCTCCCATTTCACGTGCATCTCTGTGCCCTTCGCGGTGGTATTGCGGAACTCGATGGACATCATTTCCTGCGGTGCATCCAGCGTTGACTTCATCATTGGCACCTTGCCAAGATCGTCGGCCTCAAAGCGTTCCGTTCCCCACTGTCCAAGATGCTTGCAGAACACCAACTGCCATTCATCAGCAGAGGGGAGCGTGACCAGCGTGTATTTGCCAGCAGGCACATGCAGTGAACCCACCATCAGGTCAGTGTTCGTTTCAAAGAGCGTGGCCTCATTCGCGCCCGTACGCCACCAGGTGGTGTATGGCACTAGTTCGCCCATGATTTTTCGTCCGCGCATGCTGGGTGCGCCATAGTCCACCTTTACGGTGTGGCTACCAATGCTGGCCTCCGCCTGTTTCCGTGGGCTCGCCAGTGGAGCACCCGGCTTCTGCGGAGCCATCTCCATTCCACCCTGCGCCATTGCCGAAAGACTCAAGCCACAACACAGCAGCGCGGCGGCTACCACCAGCTTTCTGATCTTCATAAAGAACTCCTTTTTGCGCCTCTCACGTTATACGAAGCGAAGCGTGGGAAGACAGCAACCGCCACGTTATTTTTCAGACTTTTCCTTTGCTATCTCGGCTTCAAAGGCAGCCTTTTTCTCATTTACGGCCTGGTGATATCCAGCAGGGTCAATCCATACCGCATCACCTTCCTGCGGCCAGCGCGCCATCTTCCCCAGAAGATCGAAGTACACACCATGCGCACCAAGAAAGATGTCCACAGGAAGCGCATTCAACGTGGCAAATGTCTTTTGAAAATCCTGCTCAATGCCCGGATACGACGCAGGCTTACCCGGAGTGGAAACTAGCCTCACTGCCGGATTCCATGACATACCACCCACAATCACAACGTGTAGCGTACGTCCCTTCTCCTGCGTATCCATCGTCCATGTGGTGCATCCCTGCGTATGGCCCGCTGTCTTGTGCGCAACGATGGTAGTGCCACCCAACTGCACCTTATCCATGTCATGCAAAACGCGATCGACGTGTACTGGTGGAAAATGATCCAACGTGTGGTCATAGTCGGATAGGCCGCCATCTTCCATGACCTTCACATCGCCATCCATCACCATCAATTTTGCGCCTGTTTCCTTCAGCACTTCCAGAGAGCCAGCAGCATGATCGTAGTGCGACTGACTGCTGAGAAGAATCTTCGTGTCACTCCACTTGAAGCCAAGCTTTTCAATGCTGGCACGTATCTGCGGAGGCGACGTCACAAGATTCGCATTGATCAGAATGTTGCCCTTCGGCGTGGTGATCAGGTAAGCCGCAAGATCACGCGACCCAACGTAATACAGATTGCCCGAGATGCGAAACGGCGCAGTGGGCGCAACCCAATCTGCTTTGTTCTGAGCCATTGCAGGCATTTGCAGTGCGGCTGCTATCAGTACGGAACAGAGAATGCGAAGAGTCATGTGCCAAGGTTAATGGCATTCCGACTCAACAGTAAGACAAAAAAGAATCCCCACCCGCAGGATGGGGATAGCAATGTAAACGGCGGTGTGTTTAGCGCTTCCTGGCAACGGAGGGAGCGGCTTTCTTCTCGTCCTCTTTGCTCTTTTTCTCACTGTACTTTTCCTTACCGGACTTCGGCTTCTTCTCTTCTTCGTTCTCGGTCGGATCACCCTGCCTTAAAGCTGCTTTCAGCAGTGGTTTTGCCCCTGCAAAGATGGCCTTGGCGGCTGCCACTTCTTCGTTCAAATTTGCCTGTAACAGGCTGGCCACATCGCCAAGACCGAGTGATTTTGCCAGAGCAATCGACGTTGTGTATCCGGCGATTTCATAATGCTCTACACGCGCGCTTGCGCCGCAGATACCCAGATCGAAATTCGCGCCATCTTCATCCTTCTCCAGCGCGTCCTGTCCCTCTTCAATCAAACCTTCCATACCGTTACAGTGCTGACCGGTAGGTTTCTTACCAAGAATTTCAAATGCCTGCCGCAGGCGCAGCACCTGTCCTTTTGTCTCTTCCAGGTGATTGCTGATCAGGCTTTTCACAGACGCGTCCTTCGCGCCCTTCGCCAGCTTCGGCAAGGCCTTCACTAACTGATTTTCGGCGCTGTAGAGATCACGCATCTCATCCAGCAAAACATCCATCAATGCCATAGCTTGTCTCCCTGTGGCCCGATTTATCTACCGGACGCACACGATTGGAGCTACGAAGGGGAAGATGCGTTGCCAGCGCGACCTGGAACGAGCAAAAGATCCTTTATGTAATCAATCGAACATAAGCAGGAAGACTACTTACCAGCCACGTGCTGCTGAAACTGCTGAAGAAGCTGCGTCACCATGGACGGCCACGGAAGGTCTTGTTGTCCGGAAAGCGTCTCCACCCACACCAGACTTTGTTCGCCTCGACCACGCGACGGATCATAGATATTCAGGCGCGCCACCGCTACATCTCCCGGACCAAAATCGATGCGTCCACTGCGATCAATCCACATCAACTCAAAGACCAGGTCCGCGCGCTGTTCCGGTGCAACAAGCTTCTTGCCAAGATCAGCGACCAGCTTCACCATCTGTCTGCGTCCAAAAGAGTCCATGCGACCTGTATCCACACGAACATTCTTTGACACCGCAAGCAGGTGTTGAAATGCATTGCTGTTGCACTGGTAGTAGTCCGTCTTCTCCAGGGTGCATCCGGGCTGCGGCGCGTTCTGCGCAGACAAAGGAAGCATGAAAGACGCAAACACTATGGTGATAAGCAGACGGTAACAGCGCATCCTTTTCCTCACTCAGGCATTAGATGCGCTGTTCAACCGAATCAAAACATCGCCCTACGCTGTTACTTTTGTGCCACGTTTCGCAATAATGGGCTCCATGCGACCGTAAAGTTCCTGCAGTATCTTCACACCCGCCTCAGCGGCAGCACGATCAGGCGTTTCGTTGGCGTCGTTCCATCCTTCTTCTTCACCGCCAACATTCGGCTGAATCACAATGCCATCGCGCCGAGCAAGCAGGTTCAGGCCCTTGTATCCGATGCCATAGTTCACACCCTCCTGCGGTATGAGCCAGGCAATCTGGCCACGCACCGGAACGATGCTTTGGTCGCCCCATAGTGCCTTTGAGTCATAGCCCGTGCAGCAGAACACAACACGTTCTTTCAGCGATGCAAATTCATTGGGCGCGTGAAACTCGCGCATCTCAAGCCGCCCACCTGCAAGATAGAACTCCTGCATCAACAACTTCGCATAGCCCGCGACGTTAAACGTCAACGACGAATTACGACGCACATACTTCGTGGGGAAAGGCGTTGAACCAGGAGGCATGTCTTTGGACTTGGGAGTAATGTCCGCGATGCTTTGGCTGTAACGCGCGAACTCGTGCACCTGTTTTGTTTTGTCGGCAGGATCAGCGGCCGTATTCGGATCGACAGGGCGATTTCGATCGCGCGGCGGATCATCCGAAAGCTGATAGCGATCCGTCCACTCAATGGGTGAACCGGCTACTCCGAGATAGCTGTTGTACATGGCCCATGAAGTACGTGCCATGCGTTCCCACAACGCAGCGAAATCTGCAGGAGCATCCGTACTGAGCGCCACGCGCGAATCTGGCGTCCACGATCCAGTAGCGCGCACGCTGCGAATGTAGGGCGCGGTTTCTTTCGCGTAGATAGTTACCTTGTAGCCCATGCGCTGCGCGGTCAACGCTGTCGTCAGGCCAAGCGCACCTGCACCGATCACAGCGCATTCTTTCACACCCGGCGCGGCTTCCATCGCCTTACGTACGACTACATCGGCCGACCCCCATGAGAGCGACCATCCGCTACCACCATGACCGTAATTTGTAACCACGGTCTTATCCCCCACCTTCACCACGTCCATGCGTGGTCCCACTGCGCGAAACGGACGCAGACACACCGTAATACGGAAGATGCGATCCACATCTGCACGAATGGGAAGGATATTTCCCGGCACATCATAAAAAGGAAGTGCAGGAGCCGTTGCCATAGCAGGTGCTGCAATGTGCTTCGCGCAGCCTTGCAGCAGGCTCAAACCGGAAAGTGCTGCTGATCCATGAAGAAATGAACGACGGTCCATCGAAATCTCTCTCCCTTCGGGGTTGAAAGAAAACCATGCAAAAGTCGTGCGAATGCACAACCATGAAAATGTCTGCGGAATGAATTAGGCGTACTTCCTCACTTATAACCGACATTGCCGTTTTCACAGGTGGAAATCCTCATTTTGCCCGGAATCTCTGGCCGGAGTAGCGCATATTCCCTGCGTCGCGAGACAATAGAAGCAGTCATGGCATTGAACGTAGGCATCGTCGGTCTTCCCAACGTGGGCAAGAGCACCATCTTCAGCGCACTCACCGCAATTGAGGCCGTCGCTGCGAATTATCCCTTCTGCACTATCGACCCCAACGTGGGCATCGTTACGGTTCCGGATTCGCGGTTAAACCGCATCGTGGAGCTGGTCAAGCCAAAGAGCATTGTTCCCACAACCATCGAGTTCGTGGACATTGCTGGCCTCGTAGCAGGCGCCAGCAAGGGTGAGGGCCTGGGCAACCAGTTCCTCGCGAATATCCGCTCGACAGACGCCACCCTGCACATCGTGCGCTGCTTTGAAGATCCGGAAGTGATTCACGTCGCCGGCAAAGTTGACCCGCTGGCGGATATTGATGTCATCAATACCGAGCTTCTCCTCGCCGATCTGGACACCGTAGAACGCCGTTACGAGAAGGCACAGAAGCTCGCCCGCACATCGCAGGACAGCAAGATCAAGAACGAGTTCAGCGCTTTGGGCAAACTGCGTGAGGCCATGAATGCTGGCAAGCCTGCTCGCGCTGTGGAGTTAACGGATGAAGAGAAGCCGCTGGTACGCGACCTGTTCCTCATCACCATGAAGCCGACTCTCTACGTAGCGAATGTGGACGAAGCCTCTCTCGCTGGAGGCAATGAGCACACACGGGCCGTGGAAGCGCGCGCAGCCAGTGAGGGCAGCGACGTCGTCCGCATCTGCGGTGCAATGGAAGCAGAAATTTCGCAGCTCGACCCCGAAGAGCGCAATGAATTTCTTGCAAGCATGGGTATGCAAGAGCCGGGACTGGATCGCCTTATTCATGCGGCCTATCGCTTGCTTGGTCTGATCACATACTTCACCGCAGGTGTGCAGGAAGTACGTGCATGGACGATTCGCAAGGGCACAAAAGCACCAGGAGCCGCTGGCGTTATTCACTCTGATTTTGAACGTGGCTTTATCCGCGCTGACGCTTATAACTGCGAGGACCTTTTCACACTTGGCAGCGAACAGGCTGTGAAGGAAAAGGGGCTGTTGCGCAGTGAAGGCAAAGAATACATCGTTAAAGACGGCGATATTCTCTTCTTCAAGTTCAATGTCTGAAGAGCCTTTAACACTCTGATTTTTGCGGTGTCAGAAGCGATGCTACACACGGTGTCATTGGAAGAGCCTGATACCGTGTGTAACATCGCTTTTCCAATTTCATACTCTGTATCGACAGCATATGCAGCAGCAAAGCGTTTAGGATGATTCTGCATGGAAGCAATCATCCATTACGTGGAAGACCTTCAATTCGCTTGCTTCGCACTCGTCTTTAGCATCATGGCGCTACAGTCGCGCCGTGATCGCACGATTCGCTTTGTCTGCTGTAGTTATCTTCTGGCAACGTTGGTATCCATCATCGATGTCACGTTGCCGCATCCTTACAGTCCACTGACCAATGCTGGCATTCTCACCGTACTTAGCCTGCGTTATGCGGTACTGGCTGCAGGTCTGGTGTACTTCACACGGAACTCTGACTGGGCTTCAAAGGTCTCGTTCTTCCTTGCCGGAGTTTCATTACTGCTGACAGGGCTGTCGTTCACGCCGCTGGCAGGGCCTCGTCAGCTCGCCATCTATTACTTCGTGCTCGCGTGGCAGCAGGCGCTTCTTGTTCTTGTCGTCATGCGTTCCAACGAATCGTCGACGCGTATTCCTCGTGTTCTGTTGGCATTCTTGTTTCTGCTTTCCGTGGGATACCGGCTGAACCAATTACACTTTGCCCTGTCTCATAAGACGGCGCAGGACCTCTGGCTGCGCAACATTGGATTGTTCATCAACGGGACGGTGTTGAGCGGTCTACTTCCCTTCACCATCGTGTGGATGATGAACGCTCGCGATCACGCCAACCTGTTGCAGCAGAGTCTGCTGGATCCATTGACCGGGCTTCTAAATCGACGCGGCCTGGATGAGGCCGCGGATCGCGAACTGAAGCGTTACTCTCGCTCACAACAGGAATTCGTTGTGGCTGTAGCGGATATCGATCACTTCAAGAAATTGAATGACCAGCACGGGCATGCCTTTGGCGATGAGGTCCTGGTCGATTTCGCAGTGATATGTCAGACAGAACTACGCAGCTATGATGTCTCCGGTCGCAGCGGCGGTGAGGAGTTCCTGCTGCTGCTACCAATCACTTCGCCAGATGCAGCCATGACAGTACTGGAGCGCATTCGCAAACGCTTTGAAGCAAGCACACCGTTAGGAAGCGAGCCCAACACGGTAAGCATCGGTGTCACATCCACTCGCGGACGCGCCCATGTCACGTGGGCACAATTGCAAAAAGAAGCAGACAAGGCGATGTATCACGCGAAGCATCTGGGACGTAATCAAACCATCGTCTATGAAGCTGAGAGCGAAGTAACGCTAACAAACTGACGAGCCATGCAGACAAAGCATATTCTGCGATTCATTCCGTCGCTATTTTTGCCGATGTAGTTCGCATGGAACCGGCTTTTTGCGCCAACGAAGAAGAGCTCAGGATGGGCTTCCCTTTCAGCATGGCATTTCAGCCCATCGTGCATGTCAGCACGGGCAATATCTATGCGTACGAGGCTCTCGTCCGTGGCCCTCAAGGACAAAGTGCGGCCAGCATACTGGGACGATTGAAAGAGAATGACCAGTTTCTCTTCCATCAGAAATGCCGCAGCCGTGCGATGACGTTAGCGACAAATCTTGGCATTACAAAATCGAATGCCGCGCTGTCCATCAACTTCCTTCCGCGAGCAATCCGCACACCGGAAGCATGCAGCGCAATGACACGCGCCGCCGCTAACTCATTGAACTTTCCCTACGAGCGGCTGATCTTTGAAATGACGGACTCTGAGCGCCTACTCGATACAAAGCAAGTGAGAACTGTTGCCAACGAGTATCAACGCAACGGCTTCCGCATAGCCCTTTCGATTGACGATCTGCAGGCTGCCCTCTCAGAGAAGGCCATGCGCAAACAGATACGAGCTGACATTCTGAAGCTGAATATGTCGATCACACGCAATCTGCATCTGCATCCACGCTCACAAACCACCATCGCTTCCCTCCAAAACGTGTGCAATGCGGAAGGAATAGAACTGATCGCAGAAGGCGTGGAAACCCGTGAAGAGTACGTCGCTTTACTGCGTTGCGGAATTGAATACATGCAGGGTTATCTGTTTGCCATGCCCGGTTTTGAATCCCTGCCAAACTTCACACTGCCAACAGCTACTGGAATGTGCGCGTGAAACACAAAGAGAAGAGCCGGGCAAAAGCCCGGCTCTTCTCTTTGTAATGTTGGAACGAATTACACGGTAGCGGGTTCCGAGGACTTGGCCTCTGCCGCCTTGCGATCGGCAAGATTCTCGCCCAGTTCTGCAGCGATCTTCTCCGTGGAGAACGCTTCGATCAGATCGCCGACGCGAATGTCCCGAAGGCTGAGATCGATACCGCATTCCATACCGTTGGTCACTTCGCGGACGTCGTCCTTGAAACGCTTAAGGTTGGTGATCTTGCCCTTCCAGACTTCGGCGCCATCGCGCATCACGCGTACCTGTGAGTTGCGGGTGATGGTGCCATCGCGAACCACGCAGCCGGCAATCTGGCCGACCTTCGTGATCTTGAAGACGTTGAGCACTTCTGCACGTCCCAGGTAGTTCTCGCGGAAGACCGGATCCAGCAGGCCAAGCATGGCCTTTTGAATCTCGTCCTGCAGCTCGTAAATGATGGAGTGCAGACGGATTTCCACGTTGTCCTGGTCGGCCAGCTCTTGAGCCTTGCGCTCCGGACGCACGTTGAAGCCGATGATGACGGCGTTCGACGCGGTGGCCAGCAGCACATCGCTTTCGGTGATGGCGCCCACGCCGGAATGCAGTACGCGGACGCGCACCTTTTCCGTCGTCATGCGCTGCAGGCTGTCGATTAGTACCTGCACCGAACCCTGCACGTCGCCCTTGAGAACAAGGTTGAGATCCTTGACGCCAGCCTGCTTGATCTGTTCTGCAAGGCCTTCCAGCGACACACGGCTGCTCTTCGCAAGCTGCGCTTCGCGTTCCTTGAGCGTACGATAGCGCGCAATTTCCTTGGCGCGGTCGCGATCACTCATCACGATGAACGTGTCACCTGCATCTGGAATGCTCTCCAGACCAAGGATTTCCACCGGCGTCGAAGGTCCTGCAGCTTCAATCGAACGGCCACGATCATCGAACATGGCGCGGATCTTACCGAAGGTGTTGCCGACGATGTAGCTGTCGCCAACCTTCAGTGTGCCGTTCTGAACCAGGATGGACGCCACCGCACCTCGGCCGCGATCCAACTTGGCTTCAATAACGGTACCCACTGCCGGACGCTCAGGAATTGCTTTCTGCGCGTTCGTGTCGGCGACGAGGCAGATCATCTCTTCCAGACCGTCCAGGTTGATGCGCTGCTTCGCGGAAACTTCAACGAATTCCACGTCGCCGCCCCAGCCCACAAGCTGCAGACCACGCTCGGCAAGTTGGCCCTTCACCTTGTTGCTGTCCGCACCGGGTTTGTCGATCTTGTTGATCGCCACGATGATCGGCACCTTCGCCGCCTTCGCGTGATCGATAGCTTCAATCGTCTGCGGCATTACGCCGTCATCCGCTGCGACCACAACCACGACGATGTCCGTAACCTTGGCGCCGCGTGCACGCATGCGGGTAAAGGCTTCGTGACCCGGCGTATCCAGGAAGACGATCTCGCGGCCAAAGGCCGGCGAATCTTCCTTGGTGACATGCACCTTGTACGCACCGATATGTTGCGTGATACCGCCAGCTTCGCCGCTGGCGACATCGGTAGAACGAATCGCGTCGAGCAGCGAAGTCTTGCCGTGATCGACGTGGCCCATGACCGTGACCACTGGCGGACGAACGATTTCCGTCATGCCGCTGGTGTCCGTCAGAACGCCTTCGATTGCTTCGTTCTCAATCTGCTCTTCCACGGTCTGTATCTGTGCATCTGCGCCATAGGCGGCGGAGACAGACTTAACCAGCTCGTTATCGAGCGACTGGTTCACGGTGACGAATACACCGCGCATCAGCAACGTGGCGATCAGATCCTTGCCACGCAGACCCAACGCTTCCGCCAGATCCTTCACGGTGACGCCTTCCGTCACAGTAATGGTGCGCGTAATGGGCTGGTCGCCCATGGCAATCTGCGCTCCGCCAAATCGGGACGGCGGCGCAAAGCCCTTCATTGGGCCTTCTTTGCTCTTTTCGTAACGCTTCTTGTTCGCCGCGCCCTTCTTGGCTGCGGGACGCATGCCGGGCTTCTGCGCACCGGGCGTTCCCTCTGCAATCAGGCCACCACCACCGGGGCGAGGACCGCCAAAGCCGGGACGAGGGCCACCGAAACCAGGACGCTGGCCAAAGCCAGGACGTCCGCCCGGTCCGGTCGGAGGTCCGCCGGGGAACGAACGCGTCGGATGCATCGGACGACGGCCTGCAGGGCCACCGCCAGGACCACCATAAGGCGGACGAGGGCCACCCGGTCCACCGGGGCCAGCACCGGGAGCCCCCGGACGCTGGAAGATCGGACGGCGCGCCGGAACGTTAGCAGCCTGAGGCGGCGCCGTATACGACGGGCGTGGGCCGGTCTGCGGCATGATGACGCGACGCTTCGGCTCTTCAGGAGCTGCGGGCACAGGCGCTGCTGCTTCAGGAGCAGAAGGCGGAGTGGCCGGGGGCGGCGTTGCAGCCGATGCCGCTGGGGCGGATGCAGAAGCTGGAGGACGCGCAACCACGACGCCCTGTGGCGGAGGCGTGCCGCCGGCAATGGCCGGACGCTCTCCTGCGGGCTGTCCTGGACGTACCACCACACCCTGCGGAGGACGCGAGGCAATAGCCGGACCGTTTTTCGGCGCGGGATGCACAATGACCGGAGCCTGACGTGCCTGCGGAACGATCGTGCGACGCGGAGTCTCCGGCGTGGCAGATTCAGTACGTGGCTGTGCAATCTTCAGCGTCGGCATCACAGGGCGCGTGATGGGAGGACGGGAAGGCGCTACCGGAGGAGTCGTGGGCGCAGGTGGCGCAACGGGAGCGACTGGACGAACGACAACAGGCTTCTCAATCACTGGGGCTGCTGCCACTTCCACCGCAGGCGCAGGTGCGGCGACTACCGGAGCAGGAGCAGGTGTAGGAGCGGGCGCAGCTGGCTTGGGTGGCGCTACCACAGCAACAACTGGCTGCTTCGGCGGTGCCGACACGACTGCGGGCTTTGCCGGTACCGGAGCCTGAGCAGCCTGCTGCTCGGCCTGACGGCGTTCCGCCAGCATTCGCTGGATGTCGCCGGGCTTACGCGCGCTCGACAAATCAATCTTTTTCGGCTCAGCGGCGGGTGCCGTACGTGCAGGTGTGCGGCCACCGGTCAGGTGCCTGCGAACCTTGTCCGCTTCGTCATCCTCGATGGAACTCGAGTGGGTCTTCTTTTCTGTGACTCCGACTGCTGTAAGCGCGTCAAGAATTTCTTTGCTCTTGACCTCAAGCTCACGCGCCAGATCGTTGATGCGTACTTTGCTCATCCGCCCTCGTCTTACTCCGTTGCCCTCTGCTAGCTGTTCATGGCAGCTCCACTCCAGAAGGAATCAAGTCCAATACATTCATTATCGCTCAGGAGGGTACAATTCGCGCCTCCGAAGCACTTCAAAGCGCTGTGAAAGTCGGCGGCGCAGTCCTCCGCGCCGCCTTTCTTCACGCTAACCACGGGTGTTCTCATCCGGGTCGATGGTTTCGTTGCTGAATTCACCGGCCTGTTCGGCCAGATCTTCAATGGTCTGGTTGTCGTTTTCGATCATGGCTTCGCGCACGTCTGCGTCGCTTCCAAAACCGTCAAATTGGCCTTCGGCCTCTTCCCGCTCCAGCAGTTCGTCCGCGGATTCGCTCACTTCAATCGGTTCCACGCCATCCAGACCGCGTTCCGCGATGATTGCTTCCGGTGTCTTACCCATCAGACTTTCCTCCGATTCGTCGCTATCCGCATCCACCACATCGGTCGACGGCTCGCCGTCTGCCTCGGTAGGTGCTTCATGCGATACAGATGATTCAGATGCTCCGTTTTCGCCCAGCGACTCCGCCACAGCGCTCAGCGTGGCCGGACGCTCCTCGCCCTCTTCGTACTGGCCGAAGTAGTGGCGCACCGCAACCGCAATCTTCTCCACCGACTTTTCGCCAATGCCCGGGACCTCGCCCAGTTCCTCAGCGGTCATGTCCGAGAGGTGTTCGACGGTCGTGATACCGGCGGCAATCAGCTTCTCCAGAACACTTTCGCCAAGTTCCGTGACCTGCTCGATCGGAGTGGAAGGTCCGCCGCCAAGAGCAGCCATGGCCTGCTCCACTTCCTGGCGCTTCTCTTCTTCGCTCTTGATGTCGATCTTCCAGCCGAGAAGCTTCGCTGCAAGGCGCACATTCTGGCCCTTCTTGCCAATAGCCAGGGAAAGCTGCGTGTCGTCCACGATTACTTCCAACTGCTTCTCGCCAAGATCCGTAATGGACACACGGGATACCTTCGCAGGCTGCAAAGCCTTCTCGGCAAAAGTCGTGATCTCGTCGGAATATTCGATGATGTCGATCTTTTCACCGCGCAGTTCACGGATGATGGACTGCACGCGCATGCCCTTCATACCCACGCACGCACCCACCGGATCAACGTCCTTGTCACGCGAAACA
The DNA here is from genome assembly GCF_036877645.1 of Terriglobus sp. ADX1. Taxonomy (NCBI): domain Bacteria; kingdom Pseudomonadati; phylum Acidobacteriota; class Terriglobia; order Terriglobales; family Acidobacteriaceae; genus Terriglobus; species Terriglobus sp. ADX1. The sequence continues at coordinate 18,819 of NZ_JAEDXV010000001.1, read as the reverse complement.
ACTGCGATCTTCGTACGTTCACCAGCTTCACGCGCAATGGCACGGATCGCCACGGTGCCATCGTAGATTTCCGGAACTTCGCTCTGGAACAGGGTCTGCACCAGCGCCGGAGCGGCGCGGCTCACAATCACCTGCGGCCCCTTGGCAGCACGGTCGACACGCAACAGAGCCACACGGATACGCTCGCCCACAGTGAACTGCTCCAGGCGCGACTGCTCACGCTTCGGCATACGGGCTTCGGCTTTGCCCAGGTCAAAGATGATATCCATGGGTTCAATGCGCTTCACCGTGGCGTTAATAATCTCGCCCACGCGATGGTTGTACTCGTTGTAAACCGTGTCACGCTCGGCTTCGCGCACCTTCTGGAAGATGACCTGCTTGGCCATCTGAGCAGCAATACGACCCAGCGGTGACGTGTCCTTGTAAAAGCGCAGTTCCGCACCAACTTCTACGCCCGGCGCCATCTCCTGCGCTTCGGTCAGCGTGATGTAGTTCTCAGGATCCTCTTCAATTTCGGCATCGTCTTCAATCACCGTCTTGTAGACATAGGCGCGAATTTCGCCGGTCTCTTTGTCGAACTCGCCGCGCATGTTTTCCTGCGTCTTGTAGTACTTGCGTGTTGCAAGTGCGATGGCGTCCTCAACGGCGGTGACCACGACCTCGGGCTCAATCCCCTTGTCGCGGCTCATGGTCTCAATTGCCTGATACAGTGCGCTTGCCATTGTTGTGTTACTCCTGCGTATTCAGTTGTGTTGTTGCAATCTTGTTTTTGATGCAGTTCTTAAGCCAGGTCAAAAACTCAGCAGCTCCTACCCGGGCGAAGTAGTCTTCGCACACCGCTGCAGGAATCTGCCGTGGGCTTTCGAGCGAACGACCTAGAACTCGGCCACCAGGTTAGCCTTCTCAATATCCCGCAGCGGAATAGTAACGGTCTGCGGTGGAGGCTCGGTGCCCTTCTTTTTCTTGCCCTTCTGCTTCACCGCAGAAAGGTCCAGTGTCACGGCATCGTCTGCAAAGGTCATGCGCCCGGTCAGCGTCTTCATGCTGTTGATTGGCGTGAACAACTTCACCGCAACGAGGAAGTCCTGGAATCGCTGGTAATCCGCTGGCTTAAATAGCCTGCGCTCAATACCCGGCGATGAAACCTCCAGCACATACTCCTGCGTTCCGGGAACAAGTTCTTCCACGTCCAGCACGGTGCCGAAATCCTGCGCAAAGACCGCGCAATCCTCATGCGTCACGCCGGATAGCGCCTCTATAGGAACACCGCTGGGCAGGCCAAGCGACTCCGCATCCGGATCATTCGCGGCTTCAGCAGCCTTCGCCTTCAGAGCTTCGCGGCCAGCAGCGTCTTTCTCAACAAACACGCGGAGAGCACGTGCCTTACCAGCGCCCGTGAAGTCGACTTCAACAACTTCAAGCCCGTGGCTTGCCGCAACGCGTTCTGCCGCGGCACGGATTGCATCCATGGAAACTGCCATTGCGAAAAGCCCTCCTTCACGGCGAAGTGCCGCAGAAATCCAAATAAACCAAAGAAAATGGCGGGCTCTCGCCCACCAGTCGTTTCGCCGAGGGTTGAATGGCCTGGCGGGACTCTGATTTCTTAAATATCCTACCTCACTCTGCAGGCGATATCAAATCAACCATTACTCCTCGAGCTGGCTAACGTACGGGTGGGATTGAAGATTCCCGATCCCACGACACGCTTTGTGCAAGGTGATCTTGAGGCTTTGTGCCAGGATAAAATCCGCTCCAGACGGCGTTGAGATGAGTGGTCAGTGCATCGTGATAGGGGCTGTCTTTCCGAATCGCAATGCCATAAACAAATGCCCCCGCATAGAAGTCATACTCCGCTAAAAACTTTGGGGACGTTATGAGGATTCCGCGTTGCCACGTGTAGTCGTCGTGCGGAAGCCAGATTAGATCCGGTTTTCGATCCAGGAACCTGTCTGGATGAAATCCGTGCAAAGCAATTTCCCTATCGTTCAGGCCCGCTAGATCAATTACGTTTTGGTGCAACGCCCGATAACCGAGTTCTCCAACCTCGCTGGAGGCCATGGTGCCGCCTGTGGGCATGGCATTTGTCATGGCGCTAACACCTTCAATACACACCCAGTAATTCAGTACTGGTAACGGACGCATATCGGCCACGGTCGCTTCCACTGCCGAATATCGCAGAGAGGGTTCTGCGTACCATTCCAGCCAATCGATGACCTGGCGCGGTACGACAATTGCCAGGACAAATACAAGCATCGCGCCAACAACCTGTGGCATTTGGAGAATCGAGCGGAACGATCGACCTTCCTGCAATCTCTCATCCGTGAGCAGAAGTGCCGGGATGACGCAAAGCGGGAAGTAAGGGATAAAGTAACGAACCGAGCCGCCCATGATCTGTGTCACAACACAGAGGTAGGACATGGTAATGGCCAGCGCGCCGAGCATTGCCACCACCATGCGCCGATCGGCTTTCCGGCAGAACAGTATTGTGGCAACCAGAAATGGCCAGAACATCTGCAGGAACTGAAATGCCATCATCACCGGATGCCACCGCGCAGCGTAGCCACGATACGCATGTTGTGATTTCAGGTAGAAGCTAAGCGGAACATAGCTGCCAAAGTAGAACTTGCAGCACACAGCAGTGATGATCCCCATTGCGAACAAGACACCAAGAGCGCGGAAGGCCGCGATGCGCTGCTCACGATTGCGCCATTGGGTGATCAGAATCACAATCGTCACCATTGGCAACGCGCTCTCTGGTCGTGTGAGATAAGCGAGCCCTGCGACGATACCGGTCAACCAGCCACTTCCCTTGATCCCGTGCAGACCGCGCGATTGAGCTATCGCAAGTCCTGCCGTCGCTGCAATAAGAGTGGCAGCCAACATGGTTTCCATACCATTCAGGCTGTTGAACTGAAAGATAGAGTTGTTGACCAGCGGTAGAGCCGTGAGGAGGAAGGCGTAGGGTGTGAAACGGAGGGAGCCACTGGCGTTGCGACTGACAGCTACTGAGACCGTTACCAGAGCCACCCCTGAAAACAGGTAGGAGAGTGTATAGAGCAGCTGACCCGGCTGCATGGGCAGGAAGCTGCCAACGATCACCACGAACTGCCAGAGGAGGCTGGTCATGCCATAGGTGTGAACACCGTCGAGGTTCCAGCTCAGGCCTAAACCTTCCCGGAGACGCACTGCGTACCGCAGGAACATCCATGCATCGTCAAACTGGAATGGCTGTGGTGCCAGGTGCCACAGAATAGCCCACAGAATGATCACTCCGGCAGTAAGTGCTAGTGCTACAGTGCGTAAGCCGCCAAGTCTCGTCTGCCAATGCTTGACCATCCGTGCCGGAACTCCGTGAAGGGGATCGCTTACGTCCTGCACTGAGACGCAAACTGGCCATTCATGGGTTGACTTGGCAGAGCTTTCCCTAGGGGCAACGGCATAGGATTGCGCGGTACTCGACGTCATTCCCTAGACTGCAGCAGTTGCAAACAACGCAATAGGACTACAATCTATGGAACTTTATGCTATTGAGCGCGATTCCCGAAGCCCTGACGTTTGACGACGTCCTGCTGGTACCAGCCTTTTCGGATGTGGTGCCTACCCAGGTAAACACCTCCACCCGCCTTACCTCCCGTATCACCCTGAACACACCTCTGCTCTCCGCCGCCATGGACACTGTTACTGAGTCGCGGCTGGCGATTGCCATGGCCCAGGCCGGTGGCATGGGCGTGGTGCACCGTAACCTCTCCATTGAGCAGCAGGCCGCCGAGATCGACAAGGTGAAGCGCAGTGAGAGCGGCATGATCGTCGATCCCGTGACCATTGAGCCGGAAGCGCCCGTCGCTGCCGCGCTGGAAGTCATGCGCAAGTACAAGATCAGCGGTGTTCCGGTGACCAAGAACAAGAAGCTGGTCGGCATTCTGACCAACCGCGATCTCCGCTTCGTCTCGCGTACTGATATTCCAGTCAGCGAGGTGATGACCAAGGAGAAGCTGATTACCGTTCCAGTTGGAACCACGCTGGAAGATGCAGAGCATATCCTGCATCAGCATCGCGTAGAGAAGCTGCTCGTGGTCAATGACAACTACGAGTTGAAGGGCCTGATCACTGTTAAGGACATTCAGAAGAAGCTGAAATATCCGAATGCCTGCAAGGATGAGCAGGGACGGTTGCGGGTGGCGGGGGCCATTGGTGCTACCGGCGACTTCCTGGAGCGCGCTGCCGCACTAGTGGAGGAGAACGTAGACGCTCTGGCCATCGACTCCGCTCACGGTCACTCCAGCCGCGTGCTGGAAGCTGTCAGCGAGTGCAAGCGCCGTTTCCCCAATGTGGACCTTCTGGCGGGCAACATCGCCACCTATGACGGCTGCATGGCCCTGATCGATGCGGGCGCGGATGCCGTGAAGGTGGGCATTGGACCGGGTTCCATCTGCACCACACGTATGGTTACCGGCGCGGGTATGCCGCAGATCACCGCGATCAGCGAGGCCTATCGTGCGGCCAAGGAACGCGGCATCACCGTGATTGCCGACGGCGGCATTAAGTACTCCGGCGACATCACCAAGGCGATCGCGGCAGGTGCGGGCTGCATCATGATCGGATCGCTCTTCGCCGGTGTGGATGAATCGCCGGGCGAGACGATTCTGTACCAGGGCCGCAGCTTCAAGGCGTATCGCGGCATGGGATCGCTTTCGGCTATGGCTCAGGGTTCGGGCGAGCGCTACTTCCAGGGCAAAGACGACCTCAGCGGAGGACCGAAGCCTTCCCTCACCGCACCAGAGCCAACGGCGAATAACCGGCTGAATAAGTTCGTGCCGGAAGGCATCGAGGGTCGCGTTCCGTACCGTGGACTGTTGGGCGATATGGTGTACCAACTTGTTGGCGGTCTGCGTTCCGGCATGGGCTATCTGGGCTGCTCGACGATTCCGGAGCTGCAGGAGAATGCGCGGTTTGTGCGTATTTCCGGCGCTGGTTTGCGCGAATCGCATGTACACGATGTGGTGATCACACGCGAAGCACCGAACTACCACGCAGAGTAACGGGAGGGGGTCCCCCCTCCCCCCTTGTTTTCTAAAATCGTCTTTCTATTGGGTTTACGGCTTTGGTTCCGCTAAAATCGTCTTTCCATTGGGGTTAGAGGCAAAATCTTCTTTCTAAAAGAGTTAGGGCCGCGCTTAAGCGCGGCCCTTTTGCTCTCTGGTTCTATTTTAGTGGTTCGGAGGAAATAACCTGCCAACTCTATTTCTTTTCGTTTGTTTGAGTTGAGTGGATCAGGGGCTTGACAGATTTCGTGCGATTCTTAACACCTCGACATTCCTTTGGCCAAAGCGAATCGACGTTCAGGAACGAGAGATGAAAGGCGCGTTTTTCAAAGACCATGGCTCACACTGCCAGTCGAACTCACTCCCCATCGTCCGAGCGTCACCAGCGAAGAAACCCATCCGAGTAAGACCGATGCCACCACAATGCTCAGTGATTCATCGAATCCTGGCTTGGCTGCCATTAGCAAAACTGTTCCGATCACAATCCAAATGCGGATGTTTAACAAAATCTTCAGCAAGGGACTTTGTAACCTGGCCTTCAGCTCGGATTCCTTTTCACCCACTCTGTTGCAAAGTTTTCGAATCGCGCGTAGCCGCCTTCCCGTCAGCACGCCTAAAACAACAAACAAGACAACTTCCAGCACCGCAAATCTGGGCCAAGCGAGCTCCCATCCCCTCAAGCTTTCTGTCAGATATGCTCCCGTGACATACACAATCACCAGGGAACTTATGCTGGCCACGGTGAGCGCCGGGACTGGAGCCGTACACGAGCGAACTTCGCCCAGGCTCGAGGCTCGCCTGAGTTGAAACAGCATCCACGCTTCCACCGTCAGGCCGGCAGTGAGAGCAAGGACGGCTATCGTGTGAACAAAGAGAACGCTCGTATAGATCGTCATGATTCACCTCAAATCTGAAGTGGCGATGTGCACTGTTCAGGTTGCGCTTTGATTAATTACTCAAGCCAACGATCTTGCGACTCGACGCATGATTCTCAACACACTGGACCATAAAATTCGCAACGTCAGCACGCGCGATCTTGAAACCAAAGGTGGGTAGATGTTCTTCCCGCACGCGATACCGCTCTGTCTGTGGTTTGTCAGTGAGCTGCGGTGGACGCACCAAGGTCCAGTCGAGTCCACTCTCCATCACAATCCTCTCCATCGCCTCGGCATCGGCAACAACACTCGGAAAAAACAGACGGCCAAACAAATAGGTTGGCGGAATGATCGAATCCTTGAATAGAAAGGCTGTCGACACGATGACTGCGCGCCTTACTGCCGTTTGCAACATCGCACTCGTCAACGTCGTGGCGAAGCGTTCCAACAGGTCAGCATCTTTGTTCGACAAAGGCAGACGAGGCCCAAACGCTGACAGGACTCCGTCGTGGCCTTCCAGTGCTCGACCAAGTTCCGCAGCATCCATCATGTCGCCCTGGATGAGCTGGATGCGCCCGGCAAGTGTGCTGAGTTGCCCAGGCGTGCGGACAAAGGCTGTGATGGAATGACCGCGTTCCATTGCCTGCCGAACAATTTCAACGCCGATGCCACCAGTGGCACCAAGAACTACCAGCTTCATCGATCATTCCTTTCCATCCTGCCGTCTTGTTTTCGGTCATCATGCTGCGATCAATGAATTGCTTCGCAGGCGATAAGACCACATGCGTTCATTGCGTTGCCAAAGTCTGCCGAGGCGAAGCCCATTCGCGCAGCTTGACGGTGACGCCGTAGCGCGGACCTGGATGCATTTGTGCGATGTTGACAGCCTGATCTCTGTCCGCTGAGTCGAAGAAAACAATCGTGACCATCACGGGGTCACTTGCCCCATTACCAGAGCCAGACATGCTGCCTGGTTCGGAGAAGTCAGCTTCCACCTCTCCAAGATTTCGCGGGTCGAGTGTGATCCCCATATCCGTAACTTGTCTGACCCAACTCGCAATATCAACTGGACGCTGCTTCTGCTCTTCAGGAGTGAGCGTGCGTGTGGAATAGAAGATCAGGGCGTAGTGCTTCATCGATTTCTCCTTGGAGCTGGTTATCTGGACAGCACGAACGAGAACAAACCTGCTGCTTCACACCGGATGGAGATGCCGGCCCGAAGAGAGGGAGTCTCATTCCTCGAAGGTAGCCAATGAAGGATGGTTGCTAATTGGAAAAAATCGGCAGATTGTGTGAGGGGGCCGTGCGAAAAAACTCCTCCGGTGATGTACCGGTGAAGAGTCGGAAATCGCGCACCATGTGCGATTGATCGCAGTAGCCGGCTTCAAAGGATATTTCCGTAAGAGACTTTCCTTTGTCCCATAGTCTGCAGACATGCTGCAAGCGTGCCAATCGGCTGAGCTTCTTGGGAGTTGCACCGACTGCAACGCGGAAATGTCGTTCCAGTGCGCTTTGGCTCATGGCGGCATGACGCGCAATTGCGGCAATGGAAGACCGGCCTTGAGTACTGCGGATCATCTGCGCGGCCGCCTCGATCTGAGGAGAAATATCCTGCTGAATGATTCCATTCCGTGTGCGGATACGACTGCCGAGAAAGCGTTCTACCGCCATGAAGTGCTTTTGTAGCTTGCGGGTACTGGTAAGAACGTTCTGGATATGGTCGATCTCTCGTGGTGGCAGGACAGAATCAAGTGGTGCCGTCCGATTGTAGAGAAGATCTGCGCGATCCTGCAGTATCGTCGGTGCACCAACCTCCGTGAATCGAACGATAACCAGCGAGGAGTTCGCTGCGTGTTCGATGAAGCGGGTCCGTTGTTGCAGGCCCGAGATAATTGCATTGGGAAGTGTCTCGTTTCGCATGGCTGCAGAACCAGACTGCCGCAAGACAAGAGTGAGCGTGGTCTCCGGCAGCAGAACCTGAACCCGGGGCCGCTCCGAGTGTACCCACAAGATTTCGCGCACATAGCGGCGAAGGATGCCGCCTGGCTGGTGGACGAAATAACGCATCTCGCTCATCACTGCTTTTGGATGAGCGGCCTTCGAGCGGCGACTCGTCAATTTGATCGAGCCTGCCTCCGTAAGTTGGCATGCGAGACGTGAAGGTCGCGCTTTGCGCGATAACCCAGACAAGTCTCTATTGCTTATTTTGTTGGAGCTGATTCTCTGCGGGGCTTGTCCGGATTTACCAGCAGTTGCTGCGCCATGGTCCAGAAGGCCTGCATCACTGGTGAGAACCACTTATCGCGGTGACGTACTAACTGCGTGTAGACATAGACGGGCTTTTGCGGCCATGCGAGTGCTACCAGTGAGCCTCGTTGTAGTTCCGCTGCGACGACTAATTCTGGCAGTACAGCGACGCCCATGCGCGCGATGGCGCACTGCTTCAGGGCCTCGACACTGGCGAATTCGAGCACACGGTTTACACGGCCACCTTCCTGGGCCATGATGCGCTCGAAGACAGCGCGGTAACTGCAGGAATGGTCCGTGAGCAGAATCTGTTGCTCCGCTATGTCAGAGGCGGAGAGCTTTTTCCGCTTTGCCATGGGATGCTCTGCCGCAACCAGCGAGAGCACGCGTTCCTTGCGAAGGCTTTGCGCGAGAAGCGACGGCACCTGGATGGGAGTGTCAATGGAGATGGCAAGATCGACACCGGGTTCCTGCACGGCCGCGGAACAGGAGGCGTCTGCACGAAGAGTTAGCCGGACGTCGGGATAGGTGGCCTGAAAGACACGGAGCAGTTCCGGCATGCGATAGGTAAGCAGGCTTTCTGCGGCGCTTACTACCAATGGGCCAACGATGCGATCGTCTTTTTGTACGGAGAGGCGTGCCTGTTCTGCTGTGCAGATGAGTTTCTCAGCATGCGTGAGGAACTGGCGGCCTGCGTCGGTTAGTTCCACCTGGCGGCCCAAACGATTGAACAGGGGTAAGCCAAGATCAGACTCAAGCGCCTGCACCTGCGCTGTGACACTGGACTGCGCATAGTGAAGTTGAGACGCCGCACGGGTGAAGCTGTGTGTGTGTGCCACTTCTACAAAAGTGCGAACCTGCCGAAGATCGAGAAGCTGTTCCATCGCCATTTCCGATGGAAGCGATCATATCAATTCATTGGACACGATGACAGGAGGAGGCGAAGATTTTGCCATGAAGACGCGCTATGTGGCCCAACTGTTGCTGCTTTCCGCTGTGTGGGGAATTTCATTTCTGATGATCCGCATTGCGGATGTTGCCTTTCCGCCGGTGTGGGTAGGTTTGCTGCGCAGTGCGACGGGCGCTGCGTTTCTGTGGGTGGTGTTGCTGGCGGGGCGTAAGAAGCTGCCGCCGCGCCGTTTATTTCTGTGGCTGTTTCTTGTGGCATTGACGAACAATGCGCTTCCCTTCTTCTGTTTTGCGTGGGGTGAACGCGTTGTTCCGAGCAGCGTGGCTGCGGTGATTAATGGCACTACGCCGATCTGGACACTGTTGCTGTCGTTGGCGGTTTCGCGGACGCGCGCGCAGATGCACACGATACTTGGCGTGCTGCTGGGGTTTGCTGGCGTGGCGATTGTGGTGACATCGCAACAATCAGACAGTGCAGGTGCAACGGGACATCAACAGTTGTTGGGTGCTGCAGTGATTGCTGTGGGCGCGCTGGGCTATGCGATTGCAACCGTAATTGCGAAGACGAAGTTGCAGGGGCTGGACCCGATTGGATTGGCGACGACGCAGCTTTCGCTATCTGCCGTAATCCTGACGCCGGCTGCGCTGATTGGGCCGCATCCGGCACAGATTCCTCTTGCGTCTGTGTTGGCTGTTCTGGTGCTGGGATTAGCGGGAAGCGGCATTGCTTACCTGCTGTACTACAACCTGCTGGTGCATGTTTCCGCAACACAGGTGGTCGCAGTGACGTATCTGCTGCCACTGTGGGGGATGTTCTGGGGCGCGGTGGCGCATGAGTCGATTGCACCGATTGCCTATGCTGGTGCCGCAGTGGTGGTGCTGGGACTGGTGATTTTGAATCGGCGACCTGCACCGAAACCTGCTTTGCAGGAAGCATGAGGGATTGCCCATGTCGTCTACTGCTTCTGTTCTTCCTAATACTTCTGTCGTTTCATCGGGACGCAGTTATCGGATTCAGTCGCTGGATGTGCTGCGCGGTCTGTTGATGGTGCTTATGGCGATTGACCATACGCGCGACTTCTTTTCGAGTGCGCCGATTGATCCCGCAGACCCGATTCGTTCATGGCCTACGCTGTTTGCCACGCGATGGATTACGCACCTGTGTGCGCCGGGATTCATTCTGCTGGCGGGGGCGAGTGTGTATCTGCAACGGCAGCGCAAGAGTGCGGGGACCGTGAGCCGCAGCCTGTTGCTGCGTGGGCTGTGGCTCATCTTTCTGGAGATTACGCTGGTGACGCTGGGATGGTCGTTCAACTTCGGCATACCGATTCTTCAGGTGATCTGGGTGATTGGCGCAAGCATGATTGTGCTTGCCGGGTTGCTTTGGTTGCCGTTGCCTGCTGTTGGATTGTTCAGTGCAGTCGTCATCTTTGGGCATGACCTGCTGGATGGTATTCACGCGGACAGCCTTGGTCGATGGAAAGATGTGTGGCAGTTACTGCATGAGCGTGGCTATCTTACGTATCACCATCATCCGTTTGTTCTGTACGGATATCCTTTGCTGCCATGGGTGGGTGTGATGGCACTGGGTTATTGCCTGGGGCCAGTGTTGTTGCGGCCCGCTGTAGTACGACAGCGTTGGTGCGCGCTGATGGGAGTTGCAAGCTTGTTGTTGTTTGCAGTGCTGCGGCTGCTGCATGGGTATGGTGATCCGGGCGATGGATTTCAGCATCTGGGAACGGCGAGTCACACTGCGATGTCATTCCTGTCCGTGCAGAAGTATCCGCCTTCGCTGCATTACTTGCTGGGTACGCTGGGAGTGGTGCTGCTGCTGTTCGCTTTGATTGATCGTGTTGTGGAAGAGGCGAAGCTGCGAAAGACGCGCGGGTTTCTGGAAGTGTTCGGAAAGGTTCCGTTCTTCTTTTACATCCTGCACATCTTCCTGATTCACGCAGCGGCGCTTGCGGTGGCATATGCGACAGGAGCCAACTGGCGCTTCTGGATTACGCCGGATGTGGTGTTTACGAGCCATCTGGATGGGTGGGGCTTTGGTCTGCCTGTGGTCTACCTGATCTGGATTGCAGTGGTGTTGACGCTGTATCCCGCTTGCGTTTGGTTCAGCGGAGTGAAGGATCGCAATCGTAGTTGGTGGCTTGCTTATCTTTGATTGGATTCAACACAAAAAAGAAATCGACAGTGAAGTAAAAGCGCATGGCTGCCGATAAGAACGCTGATGTCGTCACACTCACATTGGGTTCGAGAGCAACAGAAGGAGCCGCTACCTGGTGACGGGTTTTGCCGGTTTGTTGCGCGTCAGCCGATTGTGGATCGGATGCGGCGCACGTTTGGCTTTGAGTTGCTGTTTCGGTCCGGGTGGGAGAACAGTTTTTGTGCGGATGGTGAAGCGGCGTCGCGGCAGATTTTTGATAACGCGGTGAGCTTTGGGTTGGATTCGATTGTGGGCCAGTCGGTTCCGTTTGTGAACTGCACACGTGCGCTGATGCTGAACCGTATGCCCGCTGTATTGCCGCGAGGCACAGTGCTGGAAGTGCTGGAAGATTCTGAGGTGGATGGCGCTCTGATTCATGCTTGTCGCGAGCTGAGCATGATGGGCTATGGCATTGCGCTGGATGACTTTGACTTCACGGAAAAGTGGGAACACCTGATTCCGTTTGTGAACTACATCAAGCTGGATTTTCGCAGCAGTACGTCTCCGCAACGTGTGCGGCTGATACGGCGGTTGAAGTATCACAACATCCGTTTTGTGGCGGAGAAGGTGGAGACGGAAGAAGAAGTGCAACAGGCGATGGATGAAGGATTTCACCTGTTTCAGGGTTACTTCTTTATGCGGCCTGTGGTGATGGCTCGGCCGTCATTGACGGCGATCGTGAACAAGCTGCGTTTTCTGGCGGAGTTGAGCCAGGCGGAGATGGACCACACGCGGGTTCTGCAGTTGTTGAAAGAAGAGCCGTCGATTTCGTATCGCGTGTTGCGTGTGGCGAACTCTGCGGCGCTGGGTTTGCGGCAGCCGGTGAAGAGCCTGGAAAATGCGCTGGCCTTGATTGGCGAAGAACAGTTTCGGCGGCTGGCTACGCTGGCGTTGGCGACCGAGTTCTCTGGTGGCACTTCGCTGGAACCAATTCGTTTCATTCTGCAGAGAGCCCGGCTATGTGAACTGCTGGGCGTTGCGATGGGGATGGAAGCGGGAGAGATGTACCTGCTTGGCATGATGAGCGTGGTGCGCAAGACGCTGCAGGTGACAGGCGAAGAGGCAAACCAGGTGTTGCGCATGACTACGGAGATGTCTGCTGCGCTGGACGGTGCGGACAATCCTTATCGCTGGCTGCTGGAGTTGGCGGAGGCTTGCGAAAAAGGATTGTGGGAGCAGATGGAACGCTCTGCGTCGCTGTTGCATGTTGCGGAAGCGAAGGCGGCAGAACTTTTGTTGGAGTCGCAGGCGTGGGCAGCCGGGATCCTGCGGCACGCTCAGGACGTATTGGTTTGATATCGAATCTTTTTTCCGATGCGTGCATCCTATGGGTGTTATGCAAATTGGAATCGATAGTTTCGCAGCATTAGTAGAAGACCCCATCACCCATGAGACGCCCACCGCGGCGGTGCGCATGGAGCGACTGCTGGAAGAGATTGAACTGGCGGATAAGGCTGGTTTGGATTTCTTCGGGCTTGGCGAACATCATCGCGCGGAGTATCTGGATGCAGCCCCTGCCGTGATTCTGGCTGCGGCTGCTACACGGACGAAGAACATTCGTCTGGGCAGCGCTGTCACTGTGCTGAGCGCGGCTGATCCTGTGCGTGTGCACCAAGAGTTTGCCACGCTGGATCTGATCAGCGGCGGACGCGCGGAGATTGTGGTGGGGCGTGGATCGTTCATTGAGTCGTTCCCGCTGTTTGGTTTGAAACTGGAAGACTACGATGACCTGTTTATTGAGAAGCTGGAACTGTTGCTGAAGCTGCGTGATGAGACTTACATCAACTGGAGCGGTAAGCATCGTCCGGCGTTGACGGGACAGGGTGTGTTTCCGCGTCCGCTGCAGAAGAAGCTGCCGGTGTGGCTTGGAGTGGGTGGAACGCCCGCTTCGTTTGCACGCGCTGGCGCGCTGGGATTGCCGCTGATGGTGGCGATCATTGGCGGCGAGCCGCATCGTTTTCGTCCGTTGATTGACCTGTATCGTGAGGCGGGCAAACGCGCTGGTTATGGCGAGGATGTGCTCAAAGTTGGCGTGCATGTGCTGGGCCTTGTGGGTGATACCGATCAAGCCGCGGCGGATGCGTTCTTTCCTGGATATGCTGCTGCGTTTACCAAGATTGGCAAGGAACGTGGATGGCCTCCGGTAACGCGTGCGCAGTTTGAGGCGCTGCGCAGGCCAAAGGGTGCGCTGATGGTGGGTGAGCCTTCTTTCGTTGCCGATAAGGTGGCGCAGATGAGCGAAGATCTGGGCGGGTTGGATCGTGTGACCTTCCAAATGAGTGTTGCTGCCCTGCGGCATGAGCCGATGATGCGTGGCATTGAGTTGCTGGGAGAGCAGGTGGCTCCGGTGTTGCGCGGGAAGTGATTTTCCCTCAGCGGCTAAAGCCGCTTGCATGAAATGGCTTTAGGGCAGGGCTGAAGCCCTGCCCTTCCTCTTCGTGCATTATGAGTGAGCTGTTGCGGCGTGACGTTTGCCGCGTTGTTGCTGTGGCGCTAAAGACGGGCTGATTATCCGAGTTGGGTCCAATGGGGCACGGTGTAGGGGGATGTTCCCTGCACTGTGCCTTTGTTGTTTTTCCATGTGAGTTGCGCCGAGGATGCGGGCAGATGGAAGGAGCGGCTGCCGTCTCCGTAGACTCTTGCGGCGATGCGGCGGGATTGGGGTGTGCCTGCGTGGAGGCCAACTTCTGCCCAGGGGACGATGCTGCCGGTACGTACGTAGGCGGGGATATCGCGCGTGTCCGCAGCTTGCAGTGTGATGGTGGAACCGCCGGGGATGCGCTTGCCTGTCCAGAAGTCATGCCAGTCTTCACCCGCGGGGAAAACGATTTTTCGTGTTGCCTCGTTCGCGAAGAGGGGCGCGATCATCATGCGGTCACCGACGAGGTATTGGTCGTCGACCTTGAGGAGCGCAGCGTCCTGCGGGTGGTCCATGATGACGGCGCGGAAGGGTGGTGTGCCGTCCTGCTGGTATTGTTCGAACGCTCGCAGAAGGTATGGCACTAGGCTCATGCGCCAGCCGATGATCTCGCGGCAGCGGGCTTCGAGCGATTCCCAGTTGGGCATAAGTTCGCCCGCGTTGTTACGGTCGCGGTTGAGCTGCTTCCACGGCGGGCTTTTGATGTACCAGCCGTTGACCATGGCAAGCGGCGAGAAGACGACGCTTTGCAAGCGACGAATGAGGTCTTCTTCACTTTCGGCGTCGCGTACCTCCGGGCACCAGAGCACGCCACCGAAACCGGAGTTAACGAGGGCGCGGATGAAGTCACGGTGGTTGTAGAGGTCGCTGTAGAGGACGAAGGGATACGGTGCGGCGAGTGCTCCGCTGGAACGCACGAGGCTATAGGTTTCGCGCTTGCGGCTGCGGAAGGCGTCCCAGAGCGCCTGCTGATAACGCAGGCCGAAGACGTTGTGCATCTGTTCGCCGTCGACGCCGGAGGGAAAGCGGCTGAGTTCCGGGAAGGACCAACCGCCGGTGTAATCGGAGTTGTCGCACTCATCGAGTTTGAAGCCGCTGACGCCTGCGTCAAGGAATGTCTTTGCGTGGTATTCGCCGAAGCGCTGGCGTGCTTCCGGGTTGGCGAAGTCAGGCACGAGGCCACCCCATACGCCGTAGTCAGCCGAGAGATTTTTTAGCTGCGAAAAGAGCGGCGATGCAGGATGCGTGTAAGCGTGTTCCCACAGGTTGACCTTGTAGTTCCGCGCAGCCATCTGTTTGAGGAAGGCTGTAGGATCAGCGAATCGTGTGGGTTCCCATACGAAGGTGCAGGAGTAGGCGTGGGTCTGCCAGCCGGGTTCGAGGCCGAAGACATCGCAGGGGATGTTGCGCTGGCGCAGTTCGTCTGCGAGAGCGAGTGCGGTGTCTGTGGTAGCGCGTGCGTCGGCGCGATACCAGAAGCCGAGTCCCCATTCCGGCGGAAGAACGCCACCCCCTGAAAAGACGTTGTAGCGGCGCACTGCGTCGAGCATGGAAGGGCCTGCGAAGAGATAGACGTCTACGCCGGATGCGCGTGGCACTTCGATGGTGACGCGTCCGGGGTCTGCGTCCTGAATGTTGTGCGAATAGTTAGGGTCCGGGTTGGCGTTAGTGGCGGAAGCGACGGGCTGCTGCGGTTTGAGCCGTGCGTTGCCGAAGTAGAAGGTGGCGTAACGTGCAGTATCGACGAGGATGCCGACGCCATTGGTCGTGACGTAAAACGGGACGGGCGCATGGGAGTCGCCGGTGTCGAACTTGGGATCGGCGTTGACGCGGACCACCTTCTTTTTGCCGCGTTGTGCGAAGGAGAGGAACTGAAGGCCGAGGCCGTACACGCCTTCCTGCGTGCGAAGAGGCAGCGAGAGTTCACAGCCGCGCGAGGAGATGCTGGCCTGCGGCGCTTCCAATGGACACTCTGCCACGGACGGCAGATGGCGGAAGGCTTCTTCTTTGACGGAGACGAGGCGGCTGGTGACAGGCGTGAAGGTTTCCGGTGTGCCGATGCGTGCGCGCCAGATGCCGGGATAAACCTGTGTCCATGCGGCCTGCGCGGGTGTCGCCTGTTCTGCGGCGGTGGCGTTACGAATGGGCGATGCCGCAGTGGCGGCGCCGACCATGGCAATCTGTTTGGCCAATGCTCTGCGCGTGAGCTTTGTGTTCATGCACTCTTCTTCCCTGTTTGCGTTTCACGGACGACGCAGAGCGTATGCCGATTCGCAGACCATGATACGGCTGGGGTCTGAGTGTATCGATAGCCGGTTCGTGCTTAAGCGAAGAGCCGTCCTTGTGCTTCTGCGAATGTTGCAGCGCGTGAGGGCTTTTTTTCGTTGCGGTCTTCGCCGCTGAGCAGGCTGTCCATATGGCGTTCGCCTACTTTGTGGCGGATGCAGCTTGCTTTGACGAGGGCCCGCAGACGTTCGCGGTAGGGGCGAGAGGCGAAGTCCATGTCGCGGAAGCGTTCGAGATAAAGCACCTGCAGATGCGGAAAGTGTTCGCGGATGAACTCGAAGTATGTGGGTCGTGAACAGGGTTTGAGGAAGAGTGGATTGGCGCCGAGGAAGCTGGCATCGACACTCTTGGCGAGTGCGGCCATGTGGTCGATTGCTTGTGCTGTGTCCGTGATGCCGGGGAGCAAGGGGCAATTGAGGATGCCGGTGCGGATGCCTGCTTCGCGGAGTTTGCGCACGGTTTCAAAGCGCAGATCGGGGCGCGGGGCGCGGGGTTCGAGCTTGCGCGCAAGTTCCGCGTCGGGCGTGGTGATGGTGATGTGCACGACGAGTGTGCTGCGTTCGTTGATTTGCTGGAGAAGGTCGATGTCCCGCTGGATGAGTGTGGATTTGGTGACCATGCCGATCTTCAAACCTTCATGACGAGCGAGGACTTCGAGGAGACTACGCGTAATCTTCATGCGGCGCTCGATGGGCTGCCACGGGTCAGTGGCGGTGCCGAGAGCGATCTCTTCGTGGAGTTTGCGTTGCTTTGCCATGCGGCGCAGGTCCTGTTCGAGGAGCCATGCGGCGTTTTGTTTGGCGAAGATGCGGCGCTCGAAGGCTTCGGGGTCGCGGAGATTGATTTCGTTTGTTCCTTGTTGAAGTAGCTTGGGCTTCCCTTCTGAATTCCCAAAGCGTGAGAGGAATGCAGGTCCCTCCACTTCGCTGCGCTCCGGTCGGGATGACGAATTGGAGGGTAAAGGCTCACGTGGAGACGACGAATTTTTTGATGGGGCTTCGGCGTCGGCGAGAGTGCCGCGGATGGGTTCGGTGGCGGCTGGAGCGAGGAATTCGTGGGTGTAGCGGGCGTAGCAGTAGCGACAGCCGAATTCGCAGCCTCGGTAGGGGTTGATGGACCATGCCATCCAGTGCAGGCGTTTGGAGACGGACTTGTTCAGGATGGAGCGAACGGCGAGCGTGCGGAAGTCGACGTCGTGGCCTGCGTCGAGGTGTTCGCTTTGCTGGGCCATGCGGCCCAGGCCGTTGACTCGGGGCTGGGGGAGGATGGAAAAGAGGGTTTCCGTATTCGCCATTTGTTCGCCTTTTCTGAGGTGAGATTAGGCTTTGTTTAAGGCGGGGTCAACTGGGTTGGTTGTGGAAAGATTTCCTCCGCGGCTGAAGCCGCTTTTCTTGTCTGGTTTACGGCAGGGCTGAAGCCCTGCCCTTCCGAGTGCTTCGTACCGTTCTTGACGCTTCGCGTGATCGCGCTTTGCGCGATGCCCATACCTAGGGCACCCGGCTATACTTCACGTGGCAATCGGAGGCTTATGGGCAACGTGGCAGTTGCAATCGCACTTATTCTCAATGGCCTGCTTTTCACGGTCGTCGGAATCTCCCAAGCATTCGCACCCGAAACGTGGGTGAATCGATTGATTCCTAGCAGGCTGGAACTTGTCGTGGATCAAACCAAATGGAAGCGGACGATGACCGGCCCGACCGCTCGTTTTGCTGGTTGCCTGATCGGTTTATTCGGACTCTACGTCACGGTCCAATCGAGCATCCTTCTTTGCCATTTCTTACCAACAAGTCGCTGAAATTTTGAAGGCAAGCTTCCATTATGGAAGCTTGCTATCCGACGGCCAGCTCTTGTTGGGTTGGGGTCCCATTTTGAAGGTTAGTTCGCCGCCGTTGATGATGTCGGTGTGTTTGATCCAGAAGTTGTTTAACGGTTTGCCGTTGAGGGTGGCGGACTGGATGTAGATGTTTTGCGGGCTGACGCCTTCTGCGCGGATGTGGAAGGTTTTGCCGTTGGTGAGGTGGATCTTTGCGTCGGGCAGCAGGGGTGTGCCGATTTCGTAGGCCGGGATGCCTGGAGTTACGGGATAGAAGCCGAGCGCGCTGAGGAGATACCACGCGGACATCTGGCCTGCGTCGTCGTTACCAGCGAGACCGCTGGGGCGGTCCTGATACCAGTTCTTGCGGGTGACAGCTACTTCCTGCTGTGTCTTCCAGGCTTCGCCTGCGTAGTCGTAGAGGTAGGTGATGGCGTGCGACGGTTCGTTGCCGTGGTCGTAGAGTTTGCGGGCGAAGAGCTCGTCGAGCTTCTTTGTGAAGCCTGCGTTGCCACCCTCTAACTTGATGAGGCCGGGAATGTCCTGCGGGACGAAGAAGGTGTACTGGAAGGGCAGGCCTTCGGTGATGTACTTGTAGGGCTTCGATGGGTCAAAGGGCGAATCCCATGTGCCGTCGGCGTGGCGGCCGCGTGCGAAGCCGGTCTGCGGGTCGATGACGTTGCGGTAGTTTTGCGCGCGCTTCATGAGTGCGGCTGCGTCTTCTGTCTTGCCGAGTGATTTGGCGACCTGCGCTACGACGAAATCGTCGTAGGCGTATTCGAGTGTGCGTGAGACTTGTTCCTGCTGGTGGAAGGCGTCGAGCACTTTGTTTTCGAGTGGGACGTAGCCGAGCTTGAGGTAGTCGTCGAGAGCGCGGCGGCCTTTGCCGTCCTTGTATTCCTCGATGGTCTTAGGCTGCTCGAAAGCGTTGCGACGCATGAGCGGGTAGGCGCGGTTGATTTCGAAGCCGCGGATGCCCTTCAGGTAGGCGTCGGCGATGATGACGGCGGCGTGGTCG
Source organism: Terriglobus sp. ADX1 (assembly GCF_036877645.1). Taxonomy (NCBI): domain Bacteria; kingdom Pseudomonadati; phylum Acidobacteriota; class Terriglobia; order Terriglobales; family Acidobacteriaceae; genus Terriglobus; species Terriglobus sp. ADX1. The sequence goes on along the minus strand of NZ_JAEDXV010000001.1, from coordinate 1 downwards.
C
>NZ_JAEDXV010000019.1:0-91738 GCF_036877645.1 Terriglobus sp. ADX1 | reverse complement strand
TCGCAGCCCATGCAGGATGCCGTGCAACCGGCACTTGAACTGCCGGTGCGTCGCGTAGCGAAGATTGTTGCTAAGCACATCCATATGAAGCCGATGGTAGAGGAAGTGCTGGAGAGAGTGCTGGACCACTCCAACAGTGACGTGCCGTTTGAGCCAGAGGAAGTGGTCCAGACTGTGCGCGATGCCTTTCGCGAGGAAATCCACGATGCTGTATTGCTTGCGCTCCGCGACATGGCGCAGCAGGCTGCTCAGATACAGACAGAAAAAGAAACGAAAGTTCCTTAACTAAGCGTTCACAACATACTTCCACAGTGTCAGGGAAAGTCGCGCCAGGGAGAATGCCTCTCCGCCTGCATGTGTTGCTTCGACAGTCTCGAACTGCTCTGTGGATAAGAGGAGCTTCCATCGCCCTTCGCGTTGCATGCGTGGAAGTGTGAACTGCACGGCTGCCTGGTGATCGTTGACGATACACAAGAGGGATTCAGCATTGCCTTTTTCTAGCAACCCAGAGGGGCGAGCTTCACCATCGATCAACATGCCGAAGGTTTCCGGAAAATCGAGATTCCAATCCTCACGACGGCTTTCGTTCCCATCAGCACCGATCCATGTAAGTTCACGAATCCCTAGTTCGTCGAGTCCCTCATGCAGATAACGGCTGCGGTGTAGTAGCGGATTTGTTCTCCGCAAAGTTAGCAGGCGCTGTGTGAACGCAAGCATCGGCGCGTTCGTTTCCGCGAGCTTCCAATCCACCCAACTGATCTCGTTGTCCTGGCAGTAGGCGTTGTTATTGCCACGCTGTGTCCGCGCAAATTCATCACCTGCCAGCAGCATGGGCGTGCCTTGCGAAAGCAACAACGTCGCCATCATGTTACGCATCTGACGCTGTCTTAGCGCAATCACATCTGTGTTTTGTGTGGGGCCTTCTTCGCCGCAGTTCCAGGAAAGATTATGGTTACTGCCGTCGCGGTTATCTTCACCGTTCTCAAGATTGTGTTTGTCGTTGTAGCTGACCAGGTCGTTCAGCGTGAAGCCGTCATGCGCGGTGATGAAGTTCACGCTGGTCCATGGGCGTCGGCCTACATGGTCGAAGATTTCCGGTGATCCGGTGAGCGCTTTGGCGAAATCTCCTGCTCCCGTGCGTCCAGTCCAGAAGGCTCGCGTTCGATCGCGGAAGGTGTCATTCCACTCCATCCATCCCGGAGGGAATTCACCGACACGGTATCCGCCGGGGCCAATGTCCCATGGCTCGGCAATCAGCTTTACACTGCTGAGAACCGGATCCTGCATGACAACTTTCAGGAAGCCTGCGCCTTTATCAAAGCCGTCCGGCTCCCTCGCAAGGATTGTGCTTAGATCAAAGCGGAAACCATCGACATGGGTCTCCTCCACCCAGTAGCGAAGCGAATCGCAGATCATCTGCAACACGCGCGGATGGTTCACATTCACAGTGTTACCCGTGCCAGTGTCATTCACGTAGTAGCGAGGATTTTCTGCGTGAAGACGATAGTAGTTGGCGTTATCAATGCCTTTAAAAGAGAGTGTGGGGCCGCGTTCATTGCCTTCTGCGGTGTGGTTGTAGACCACATCCATAATCACTTCCATGCAGCGTTCGTGATACTGCGCCACCATCGACTTGAATTCCTGCAGTGCAAAGCGCGGACGTGCAGCGTAGCGCGGATCGGGCGCAAAGAAACCGATGGTGTTGTATCCCCAGTAATTTGTCAGATGGAGATCGTGTAGATGTGCCTCATTCATGAAGGTCTGAATAGGCAGCAGTTCAATCGAGGTCACACCCAGCGACTCAATGTAATCCACAATTAATTTGTGACCCAGCCCCTCGTATGTGCCGCGTATTTCCTGAGGCAATGACGGATGCAGTTTCGTGAAGCCACGAACATGCGTTTCGTACAGGATGGTGTCCTGCACGGCGATGCGGCAGGAACGTGGCTTTAGCGGAGCATCATGCCACGGAAACCGTGGATCTGTGACAAGACACTTTGGCATAAAGGCCGCGCTGTCACGTGTGTCAAATGTCGTGTCGTCTCCAGTCTCCATGATGTAACCGAAGATCTCTGGACCCCATTTCAATTCACCAAGATGTGCCGTGGCATAAGGGTCCAGTAGTAGCTTGTTCGGATTGAAACGATGTCCTTCACCTGGCGAGTAAGGTCCATACACGCGATAGCCATATGCGGTTCCAGGTTCGACATCAGAGACATAGCCATGCCATATGCCATACGTGTATTCCGGCAGAGTGATGCGCTGCAATTCCTGTTGGCCACTTTCATCAAACAGGCAAAGCTCTACGCGCGTCGCGTTTTCACTGAATAACGCAAAGTTTGTTCCGCGGCCGTCCCATGCGGCGCCTCGTGGCGAGGGAGACCCCTCTTGCACCCGATATGTCTTTTCTGCCAACGTCGTACCGCTTCCTCGTTTTGAACCTACTGTCCGAACAGCGTCCCTCCAGTGTATTGGTCTTCGCCGTCCTCGTGGCATAAAGCACGAACCGCCGGAATATCCCGGCGGTTTGAGCGTTCTTGTAGGTTGGATGTTATCGATCTTTCATGGGAATACCGGATGCAACCAGACAGGGCAGAAGAATCATGGCAAAAAAGATCAGAACAATGAAAAAGGTATGCATTTGCGTTCCTTTAGGTGACTGAGTCTTGTGTTTCTAGGAGGCTTACGGCGTAGAGAGATTGCTTCCGAGCAGGTGGAATCACTGCTTCGGTGCAATAAAGCTGATGCCGTACGGATCGGATGTGCGGACAACCTCTTCCATTACAGGAGGCATGGATAGTCGCGAGAGTTCTTCCAGATACTCATCCAGTCCACCCGGAATGACCGTTGCCTGCATGCAACCAATTGTGGTGCCACGGTTACGGAAAGTGTGCGGATTGTTGCGGAGCGTATAGGCTGTTTGGCCCTTATCTACTGGGTGCCATGAATGTCCATCGAAGATTTCAAACTCACCATCAATGACAGTAAAGAATTCGTCTTCTTTGGAATGAACGTGCGGCGGAGGGCCACCGCCAGGACCTGAATACTGGCGAATCACGCAAAAGGATCCATTTGTATCTTTGCTGCTTACGATGACTTCTACGCGTTCACCAAAGACGTTGAACTGTTTATTTGTAGACATGGCTCGTGAAGTTTCACTTTCAATGCAGAGAAATACGCGCACAGCATTCTGTGCGGTTTCATGCTTTCTTGCTCTTCTTTGCTGCCGGCTTCGCGGAGTGTTTGCCCTCGCGTGCCAAAACTTTTTGATCGCGGTAAAGCTGCGCCAGCAAGGTTCGCATGGCCCATTCTGTGGCGCGCGCCGGTTCGCCTTCTTGCAGATGCGCACGATCGCGCATTGTTTCCCATGCTCGACCACTGAAAAGGGTCTGAAAAATGCCCAGCACAACACGTTTTCCGGATGTGTTCAGATGTGCAGTCGCAGACGCAAGAGCGCGTTCCATTGCAGCACGGCGACGTTCGTTGTCTCGCCTGCGCATCTCTTGCCCTGCGTTTGAGCGCAGAAGCCCGCGTATAAGTGGCGCATTCGCGTCCATGCGTGTGTAAACCGGTTCTACTGCGGCAAGTAGTTCGGATTCCGTCTCGGGATAGTGGATCAACTCTAACCGACTATCACTTGTTTGCCAGACGGCATCCAGCAGTTCTCCCCGAGAAGGGAAGTGCCGATACACAGTACGCAATGCAATTCCTGCACGTCTCGCAATTTCCTCGTGCGAAAAGGCATCCTGCGGCTTTTCCGAGATCAAACCAAGCGCCGCTTCCACAATGCGTTGGCGCGTCTCTTCCATTTGTTGTTGGCGCAACGGACTGGAATAGCTACGCGTCTCCGTATTCATGGCAGAAGATTGTCATGAATACAGAAGGCGTGTCAATGAAATGTTGCAAATAGCAATACTTACATCTGTAGAAAAAGAAGGACATGGCGTTAGGCCATGTCCTTCTCTAAGTGCGATTGTTTGAAGTATTACGGCTTGGGAAGTTGCGAGGCGTTCCAACCACCGCCCAATGCTTTCACCAATAGTACGGTTGCATCCAACTGCCTGCGTTGCAGATCAATGTCGTTACGCTGATTTTGCAACAGCGCGGTCTGCCACGTAATCACCTGTAGATACGTGTCCACGCCGCCTTCATAGCGAACATTGAATAGATCGAGTGATTGCTGCGCAGATGCTGTTGCATCACGTTGTTGTACGGCTTCTTTCTGCAATTCACGCAACGCCGCGAGGTTGTCTTCCACTTGAGCGAATGCGGTCAGTGTCGTCTGCTGATAATCCGCTACAGTATTGTCGTACTGAGCACGCGCCACATCGGTAAGAGAGCGTCTGCGGCCGTGGTCATACAACGTCTGCGCGAACGTAGGACCCACCGAAAAGAATCGCGAAGGCCACGTAAACCAGTTCACAGCAGATGTGCCCACGAAACCAGCGGCTGCTGAGATCGAAAGCGTGGGATAGAACGCGGCCTGCGCAATTCCGATTTGTTCATTGGCGGCAGCCGTGCGACGTTCCGCTGCGGCAATGTCCGGCCTACGTTCCAGGAGTTGCGAGGGCAACATGCCAGGAATAACTGGCTGCACCGGTGGCGCGATCGTGAGAGGTGTGCGCGGGATGGTCAGGTTAGCGGGTGGTTGTCCAGTCAATACAGCAATGGCATGTTCCAGCCGTGTGCGCTGCACTTCCACATCTGTTTCCTGCACCTGTGCAGTCTGTAGCTGCGTGCGTGCCTGCGACACATCGCTCAGAGGAGCAGCGCCGCCATCATAGCGATCCTGTGTAAGCTGTAAGGCCTGCTGGAAAGCTTGCACGGTTTCGCTTAACAGCTTTTGTTGTGCATCCGCAGCGCGTAGATCCATGTAGTCCTGTGCAAGCTCCGCATGCAGAGATAGCCGGAGATTCTCGCGGTCTGCCGCAGTAGCCTGCGCCTGATCGCCAGCAGACTCAATTGAGCGCCGGATGCGTCCCCACAGATCCACTTCATAGTTCAACGAGAAGGGAAGTGAAAGGTCGCCCACACCGTTAGCACCGGCAAGGCTGCTGGATTGGTTGAAGTAGGGCTGGTTTGTCGATTGACGTGTTGCACCTAGAAAAGGTGCGACACCAACGGTCGGTGCTTTGTTGGCGCGATAGAAGCTGACATAAGCCTGCGCAGCACGATAGTTTGCTTCCGCAGCCTTCAGCGACTGGTTAGCACCATCCACTTTTACTTCCAGCGCGTCCAGTTGAGGATCGCCAAACATCGTCCACCAGTCACCGCGTAGTTGTGCATCGGAGGGCTGTGCCACCTTCCACCCTTCCGCTTCGCCAAACGATGCGGGGGGTGTTTCTTTGAAGGCCGGCGGGGCCATGGATACAGGCTTCTGATACGTGGGGCCAACGCGGCAACCAGTCAACGTCAGCGCCGCAAGTCCAAGGCTGAGCAGTGGCAGTTTCTTCATTACTGAAGCCCCTTCGGTGAAACCGTGCTGGTCACGCGTACCTGCGCTCCGTTCACCAGCGAATCAGACGGACTGAGGATGAGTGCATCCTGTGCAGTGATGCCGGAGAGTACTTCCACGGAGTCACCGTAATCATGGCCAATCTTGATCTGCTTCAGTTGTACGCGGTCATCCTTTACCACAGCCACTTGTGCGCCCTGAGCGCGGAAGAGCATGGTGTTGCTGGGGATGGTGAATGTTCCTGGAGCTCCGGGAAGATCAAAATGAACGAATACATACGCACCCGGACGTAGCAGGTTGTCGCGGTTATTGATGTCCACCTCGACGTTCAGTGTGCGGCTTGTGCGGTCAATCGCGTTAGAGTTGCGGACGATATTGCCTGTAATGACCTGTCCTGGGCTGCTGTCCTGTGTGATTGTTGCAACTCCGCCATTACGTATACGGTCGGCATAGAGTTCAGGAATTGCGGCATACACACGCATCTTGCTGGTATCAGCCAGATGGAACAGCTCGCGTGGATTTGCAGAGCCCGATCCTGCATTGATCAGGTCACCAATATCCGTGTTGCGCGCTGTAATTACTCCACTGAATGGAGCGATGATCTTCTCGTAGTTCTGTAGCTCTTCCAGCCGCTTTACGTTCGCTTTGCTGGCATCCACTGCAGCCTGGGCTGCAATGTAATTGCTACGGGCCTGGTCTGCTTCTTGTTGCGAGACGGCATGTTTGGCCAGCAGGCTCTGCCAACGATCGCTGGTAGTTCCTGCGAGCTGCGCATTTGCCTCCTGGCGCTCCAGTTCTGCGCGCGACTGCATCAATTGCTGATCCACTTCTGGCGTTTCAATTACAGCCAATAGATCGCCTTGCTTCACGTGTGCGCCAATGTCGAAGTACCACTTTTTCAGGTAGCCATTGGTGCGTGAGTAAATAGGCGTTTCAACGTAAGCGGAAACGCTGCCGGGGAGTGTTAATTCGCCGCTCTTTGAGCCGATGGATGCGTGCGTAACGACTACCGCAGGAACCGATTCCTGCGCTGTGGTTTCCTGGAGCCTCGACTCGTGGGAACGGCGCGAATAAATCCCATAACCGATAGCTGCCAGTATGACGACGGCAAAAAGAATGCCAATGGATCGCATGCTACCCGGTTTATCGATGTGGTGTTCCGCATGGGCTTCCTCATGCGCGCGAACCACATCAGTGTGGATGTTGTTCACATCGCTGCGTGCATCGTTCTCTGTTTCTGCGTCGACGATGTGGCGTTGCTCACTCATGCATGCACCTCTGCCAGCTGCTCCTGGTTGCGATTGGGATTAGATTTTTTGCGACCGTGAATCAATGCGAAAACGGTGGGAACGAAGATCAACGTGGCGCAGGTGGCGCACAGTAGACCGCCGATTACGGCGCGTCCAAGAGGTGCGTTTTGCTCGCCACCATCGCCCATTCCCATAGCCATGGGAACCATGCCAATGATCATGGCCAATGCGGTCATCAATACAGGGCGGAAGCGTGTTGCACCGGCTTCGATAGCTGCGCGCAGGGCGTCGCCATGTTCTTCCAGTTGCTGTTTGGCGAATGAGACCACAAGAATCGAATTTGCCGTGGCCACACCCATACACATAATGGCGCCCATCAGCGCGGGAACACTCAGTCGTGTATGCGTGAGGAACAGGAAGAGAATGATGCCAGCAAGTGCAGCCGGTAAGGCGGTGATGATGATGAATGGATCCACCCAGCTCTGGAAGTTCACCACGATCAGCAGGTAGACCAGCACGATGGAGAACACAAGGCCGCCCAGCAGGCCAATGTAAGAGCTGCGCATTGTCTCTACCTGGCCCTTTAGCGTGATGTATGTACCGCGGGGTAGATCCTTGCGATCTTTCGCAAGAATTTTCTCAATATCGCGGCTTACGGCACCCAAATCGCGGTTCTGTACACCACCATAGACATCCACCACACGACGGATGTTGTAGTGGTTTATCACGGTCATTTCTGTGCCTCGTTCCACCGTGGCCATGTCACTCAGAATTGCAGGTTGTCCGTTTCCTGCTCCCGCTGCAATAGAGGTACTGCGATTGATCGGCACATTCTGCAGATCCTGCACAGTGTCCATCTTGTATTGCGGGGTCTGCGCGGCCATGTTGTAGTTCACGCCATTCTTCCAGTTTAGGAAGAACATTGGCGTCACCTGGAACGAGCCGCTCAGGGTATTCAGCAAGCTCTGCGAAACATCACGCGGAGTGAAACCGCCCTGCAATGCCTTAGTACGATCAACGTCAACGTTCAGCGTGGGACCATTAAACGGCTGCTGAATGCGAAGGTCAATAAGCCCGGGAACGCTTCGCAGTTGAGCCAGGATTTTATCGGCTTGTGCTTTGCTTGCGGTGATGTTGTTACCTTCAATCTGGATGTCGATTGGGGCAGGAATACCAAAGTTCAGAATCTGCGTGGTGATGTCCGCCGGCAACATGTAGAACGTCGCTTGCGGGAACATCTTCGGAAGGTCGCGGCGGAGAGCCTCGACATACTTTGCTGTGGGGTGATGATCTTCTTTAAGCGTGACGAAGATGTCTCCATCGCTTGCGGCGATGGTGCCATTCGTTAGGTGCTGCGTGTTCATGGACGAATACGGCATACCAATGTTGTCCAGGACGCCGGACATCTCATCGGCTGGAATCGTCTTGCGAATCTGGTTCTCTACCTGGTCAAACAGATTCGCTACTTCCTCAATGCGCGTGCCTGTCGGGGCGCGCACATGCAACGTGAACTGTCCGCTGTCCGTATCCGGGAAGAAGTCCTGACCAAGGAAGGGAATCAGCAGCATGCAGCAGAGGCAGATGCCGAGGAACACAGGGACGAAGGACTTACGAGCTGCAATCAAGCGACGCAAGATGCCGTCGTAGGCGTCACGCACCTTGTCAAAGCGTGTATTGAAACCCCGCTGAAAACGTGTGAATAAGCCGTTTTCATGTTCGCCGTGTTCATGCGCTTTCAGCAGGTACATCGCAAGCGTGGGAACCAGCGTACGGCTCAGGATGTAGCTGGCCAACATGGCGAACACAACGGCTTCAGCCAGCGGCACAAACAGGAAGCGGGATACGCCGCTCAGGAAGAACATGGGCAGGAACACGATGCAGATGCACAGTGTGGAGACGAGTGCCGGAACAGAAATCTGCGCAGCACCCTGTTCAATCGCCTCCAGCAGTGGAAACCCGTCTTCGAGATAGCGCTCAATATTTTCAATGGTTACGGTGGCGTCGTCGACCAGGATGCCGACGGCGAGGGCCAGTCCACCCAGCGTCATGGTGTTGATGGTTTCGCCAATCAGTCCCAGCACAATAACCGAAGTCAGAATCGACAGCGGGATTGAGATGGCGATGATGACCGTGGACCGCCAGCTTCCCAGGAAGACCAGGATCATGATGGCGGTGAGAACAGCGGCGATAATCGCCTCACGGATCACACCTTGCACGGCGGCACGCACAAACACTGACTGATCGCCCAATGGCGTCAACTGCAGTTGTGGCGGCAGCGTACTCTTTACGCGTGGCAGCGATTCACGAATGCCCTTCACCACATCCAGGGTGGAGGAGTTGCCATTCTTCAATACGCTGATCAGAACGCCGCGCGTGCCGTCCTGGCGTACAACATTCGTCTGGAACTGGAAGCCCTCGGCCACTGTAGCCACATCGCGAAGGAAGATCGTGTTGCCACTGGCTTGTTTGATTGGCAGGCCCTGCAGATCTTCAATGGTGCGCGGTGCGCCGTTCGGACGCACGTCGTATTCCGTGGTGCCGATCTTGATGGTTCCGGAAGGCGTTATTACATTCTGTTGCGCAAGTGCTGCCAGCAAATCGCCCGGTGCAATGCCTTTGGATTGCATTGCCGACTGATCCATGGAGATGGTGATCTGACGCAGCTTGCCACCATAGGGCAGTGGCACAACCGAACCCGGTACCGTAACAAACTGCGTACGCACGAAGTTCGTGGCGTAGTCATTCAGTTGTGCTTCAGACATGCCTTGTCCTGAAACACCAATCTGAACGATGGGGACGCTGGAAGCCGAGAAGTTAATGATCTGCGGCGGCAGGATGCCCGGAGGCAACTGGCGAAGTTCATACTGCGATGCCGCCGTAACCTGGGCATTGGCGGTGTCGAGGGAGGCTCCCGGCTGCAGGAAGACACGGATGACGGAATATCCGTTGTAACTGGTGGATTCCGTGTGCTGGATGTTGTCCACAAGAGTGGTCAACGCCTTCTCATACGGAGTGGTCAGTCGACCTTCCACTTCTTCCGGATTCAGACCGGTATACGTGAAGCCGATCGAAATCACCGGGATATTGATATTCGGAAAAATATCCGTGGGCGTGCGCAGGATCATGATGGGCGCCGCGATCAGAATCAGCAGCGCCAGCACGATAAAGGTGTAGGGGCGGGTTAGCGCAACCTTGACGATCCACATCCGGTGGTTATCCTCGCGGGCCGCAGATGCGGCCTTTGTACTATCAGATTCCCCGACTGCCGGAATTGCACGTTGTTTCTTCCGTGCACAGTTATCGGAAAAACCGATAGCATGCCGATATGGAACTCCGACACCTGCGTTACCTTGTGGCCGTCGCAGAGCAGCAAAGCTTCAGTCGCGCGGCGGCCCACCTGCATGTCTCCCAATCCGCCATTAGCGAGCAAATGGCTGATCTGGAGGATGAAGTTGGTGTACGCCTACTGGAACGCGGACATCGACGAACTGCCCTGACAGAGCCTGGGAAGATCTTTCTGGAACACGCGCAACGTGTTCTGGAGATGAGTCGCACTGCCGTTGTGGAGGCGCAGCGTGCCGAACGGGGGCAGGTGGGTACACTTCGCATCGGCTTTTTCGCCGGTGGTGTGGGGGATGGCTTTCCAGCGCTCATTCGAAATTTCCGCGACACCCATCCGAGCGTGGAACTGACGCTCATGGAGATGCACGTGACAGAGCAGTGGCGGGCGCTGCAGGACGGTCGCATTGATCTCGCCTTTACGCGTGTCCCAGAGCCGCAGATGCGCCGTGAGATTCGCTTTGAAGTCATTCAACATGACCCTATGGTGGCGATTCTTCCGCTGAATCATCCCCGAGCATCGGCAAAACGGCTGGATCTGAAAGACCTCTCGGGCGAGCGCTTCGTTGTCTCGTCCCGTGGCACGTCGCCTAGCGTTTATGACAAAGTCATTGAACTTTGCATGACTGCAGGGTTCACGCCAGAAATTGCAAGCGTATCCACGGTATGGAGCAGCGTCATTCTCATGGTGCAGTCAGGAGAGGGAGTCTCGATCCTGCCCTATAACCGGCAGCAGATCGGTTTTCGCGACTTGGCATTTGTCCCACTGAAGGCGAAAAATGCATTTGTGGAGCTCTGTGTCTGCTGGACTGCGCGACGTGACCGTGTTCTGCTCCGCAACTTCCGTGAGATGGCGAAGGAGCACGTCCGCACGGGACGTTTATAGAGCCGGCGGGTTTACTGGCGTGATTCTGCGGTGAGCATGTGAACGTTTCCTAGCGTCTACATACATAAGCTCTTAGAAGAGAGGACCTCCTCATGCGCCTTCGTCATATTGCTGCCATTGCTGCACTTTCCATCTTTTCCATCGTTTGCGGCGCCAAGGCGCATGCGCAGACTGCGATTTATGCACAGGCCACCGGTCAGTCGAACGACCTGACAAGTGGTGATGGCTACTTCTGGGGACCGACCTTCGGTATCTATCAGGACCGACACAGCCTTGCGCTGGTGCATCTCGGGTACGACATCCGTGGCTCCATCCTGAAGAACGGCAGCGCGCAGTTCTCCAGCGGTCTGGGCGGTATCCGCGCCTCCGTTGTGCCGCACGTTATCCCCATCAAGATTTACGCGGAGGGGCTTGTAGGCGTCGGTATCGTCAGCAATGGTTCTAGTTCCACGAACTTTCAGTACCAGATCAACGGTGGTGTGGAGTACACGCTGCTTCCTCACATCGACTGGCGCGCACTGGAAGTCGCCTATAACGGATACTCAGGAAATACGGGTGGCAACCCTGTTGCCCTTTCCACTGGCATCGTATTCCGACTCTTTTAAGCACTCCATGAAATGGAGGAACGGGGCATGACGCAGCAGCGAAGCGTATTCGGAACACCGGTGCCGGAGCTTCCTGTGGTGGATGTGCCCCGGGCGCAACAGTATTACCGGGATGTGCTCGGCTTTGAGATTGGATGGATTTATCCGGGCGATGAAATTGGCGCAGTTTCACGCGATAACGTAACGATCTTCTTTCGTAAGAGACAGGCGCCGTTTGAGGCTGCGACTCATTGGATATACGCTCCAGACATTGAAGCGTGCTATCGGGAGTTGAGGGAGCTTAGAGCAAATATCATCGACCCGCTCGGAGAGAAGCCCTGGGGCTTGCTTCAATTCACTGTGCAGGATTTGGATGGCAATCTCTTTCATTTTCATCATGGGTGAGCAGTCGTGAACGCGGACTGAAGTGGTCGGCATGATAACCTATAAGTCACCACGATGAGCACTGAGACGCAGAAGTATACCCGCAATAATCCCTACGAATCGAAGATGCTGGTCAACCAGGTGTTGACGGACCGCGACTCCGAGAAGGAAACCCGTCACATTGAACTGGCGTTGGAAGAGGGCATGGCCTACACGCCCGGCGATGCCGTAGGCATCCAGCCCACGAACCGCGACAGCGAAGTGGAAGCTGTTCTGAAGGCGCTCAACTTCAAGGGCGACGAGAAGGTCCTCGACTTCTTCAAGAAAGAAGACACGCTGGAAAATGCGCTGCGCACCAAGCTGCACATCGGCAAGCTGACGCGCGGCAGCGTAAACAGCTACGCCAAGATTGCACCGGAGTCCGTTCCTGGCCTCGACTTCCTGAAGTCGCTCGCCGGACAGGACAACAAGTCTCGCGCGGAAGAGTATGTCTGGGGCCGTGAGTTCCTCGACCTCATCACGAGCACCCCGGCGGTATCACGGATCCGCAGCAGCTTTTCACCGTGCTGCAGCGCCTCACACCGCGCATGTACTCCATCGCCTCTTCGCAGGCGAAGCATCCGGATGCTGTGCACACCACGGTGCGCGTAGTGCGTTATCACACGCATAGCAGGGATCGTCAGGGCTTGTGCTCGGGCCATCTGGGCGAGCGCGCCGATGAGGGCAGCACCATGCCCATCTTCCTGCATGCGAATGCGAACTTCCGTCTGCCGGAAGATACGGAAACCCCAGTCATCATGGTGGGACCGGGTACCGGTGTGGCTCCGTTCCGTTCCTTTCTGCAGCATCGTCAGGCGCATGGCCACAAGGGCAACAACTGGCTCTTCTTCGGCGAACAGCGCGCCTCCTCGGACTTCCTCTACAAGGATGAGTTCGGAAACATGTTGAAGGACGGCACGCTCACGCGTCTGGATACAGCTTTCTCGCGCGATCAGACGAAGAAGATTTACGTGCAGGACCGCATGCGCGAGAACCAGAAAGAGCTGTGGGCATGGCTGGAGCGCGGTGCGTACTTCTACGTTTGCGGCGATGCTTCGCGTATGGCCAAGGATGTGGAGCAGACCCTGCTCGACACCATTGCTGACGGTAAAGACTGCAGCCCGGAACACGCGCAGGAATACCTGAACGACCTCAAGAAGCAGAAGCGTTATCAGCTCGACGTGTACTAAGCTTGTGCATGAGCACAAGAGAAAAGGCACCTTTAAGGGGTGCCTTTTCTCTTTTAGAGAATCTGAGCAAAATTATCGGATGTTCCCATCGCACTGGTGCAGCGGCGCATCCAACGAGTTTGTGAAATGCATGGGACTGCTTGTCCTTCTGCTCTCGTTAGGAGTAACTCCTGCCATGACTCAGGTTCCATTGCAGACCGTCGATCACGTTGATCTCAATCGTTATCTGGGCAAGTGGTATGAGATTGCACGACTGCCGAATCGCTTTGAGAAGAAATGCCATCGTGACGTTACCGCTGAATATTCTCAGGACGGCCAGAAGATCATTGTGCACAATTCCTGCATCCAGCAGGACGGCAAGCCCGATGTTGCGGAAGGCCGGGCCAAAGTGGTGGATGCAAGAACGAACGCAAAGCTCAAAGTAACGTTCTTCTGGCGTTTTATGGCAACTACTGGATCATTGGGCTTGATCCGGAATATCGCTGGGCCATTGTCGGCGAACCGACTCGCAAATACATGTGGATCCTGTCACGCACACCGCACATTGCCGACGCAGACCATACCCACATCCTGAACCTGGTGCGACAGTCCGGGTATGACCCCGGCCAACTTATCTATCCGCAACAAACTGGCGCGCGCTAGGGGCGAGTGACTAGACTCGGTCGTAATCCGCGCGCCAGTTCACAATCGCTTCTTTGATCTGTTTGCTGGAAAGTTTCTCAGTACGTGCGCGTTCTGTCAGCGCGGGCAGCTCCGCATCCGATGCAAAACGGAGCGCCACAAACTGGCGGATAGTTAGTCCAGCATGGGATATGCCCAGCCGTTCCATGCGAAGCGATTCTTCCAGCCGAATCAGCCGGTCCTGCACCTGTAGCGCATAGCCGCGTGCAATGCCGACCGTCATAAAAAGGACAATGGTAACCGGTACCAGCAATACGTTGGCTGGTGTCTGCTGTTTCCATACATGCAGGATCGATGCAAGGAAGCACAGCAAGGCCAGCGGCACGGTGAAGAAATGAAACTTGGGATCAAAGCGCGCGTGGTTCTTGAAGTTCTGCGGTGCAGACATGGAAAATCACCTTTGCAATCAAGCTGGGAAGCACACACAGTCTCGCACGTAGGCCGCTCTCCGCTACCATCAAAATGTGGCTTCTTTGAACTCTCCCCGACGCATCGGCATTCACCTTTCCACCAGTGGTGGCACCTGGACTGCCGTGCAGCGTGCTGTTGACTGTGGCGCTAATTGCTTCCAGATATTTTCTTCGTCTCCGCGCCAGTGGAAGCCATCCGTTGTCAGTGCAGCTGATGCGGAAAAGATGCGCACTCTGCGCGCACAACACAATATCTCCCCGCTTACGATTCATGCGTCGTATCTGATCAATCTCTGTTCGCAGAGTGAAGAAGTGCGCAAGAATTCGACCGCGGCGTTTCGCGGTGAAGTGGAACGCGCACTCGCGCTTGGTGCGGATTACCTCGTCTTTCATCCTGGCTCATGGAAGGGACTGACCCGCGTCGAAGCCCTGCAGCATGCCGCAGAAAATATTGAACGTGCCGTTGATGGTCTCGACTGCCAGAGTTCACAGCTCCGTATCCTCATTGAAAACACCGCAGGCAGCGAGTTCAGCATGGGCGGCAAACTGGATCAGGTAGCCGATCTGCTCCACATGCTTGATCGTTGTGCGCCGGTCGACGTCTGCCTGGACACCTGTCACACGCACGTCGCGGGATACGACATTGTGACCGCTGAAGGTTACGAAGAGACAGTCGCACGGATTGACGAAAGCTTCGGCGCAAAGCGAGTGAAGGTGTGGCACTGCAATGACGCGAAGGCGCCGCAGGGAAGCAAACTTGACCGTCACGAACATATTGGCGACGGTACGATCGGCCCCGAGCCTTTCCGCCGCATCCTGCGCGATCCGCACTTTGCCCATTGCGCCTTCATCGCGGAAACCCCGGTAGACGAGCCCGGCGATACGCTGCGCAACGTCAGCATTCTGCGCACGCTGGCGGCAGTGTAGCTACGCAAATTTGGCGTTGCCGGTTGCGTAGGCTTCTGCATAAAATCGCCTCACTGCAAGGGAAAGGCGTATCTATGCTGTCCCGCTTGTTTGTGGTTGCGCTGCTCACCTCTTCTGCTGTGGTTGCGACATCGGCACAGCACCAACCCGGTACGTACACGTACATTCACACCACGCAACAGACACTGGCGGACGGAACGCACATTTTGCGCACCACGCATTCCACGACCATCCGTGACGGCTATGGTCGCATGCGTCTGGAAAATGAAACCGATCTTCCGGGACGTCCGGTGATACGCACGGTAAACATTACTGACCCAGTCGCTGGTGTGTCGTACTTCTATCAAGAAGCAGTGGGAGAGGGAGCCTACGTCTCGCACACGTATACCCGAACAGAGATGTACCCTCCAGCTCAATTGACGTCGAAAATCTCCACGCCTCCACGAACTCGTATTGCACCAACCGTTTCTGCCCCACCGAGTGGAGCCGGAATGGTTGGCTTTACAACGGGAAACACATCCCCGTCAGGAGCGGCCAGCCTGCCCCGACCAGAAGTTAAAAGCGAAGACCTTGGCTTCGATACAGTGCAGGGAGTCTCTTGTAAATCGAGGCGAATCACTGAGGTGTACCCGGTAAACTATTTCGGCAACGACCGGCCCATTACCGTGACGCGAGAGAGTTGTTTTGCTGCTGATAGCGGGATGGCCGTTCGGAACGTGAATGACGATCCGCGCCTAGGAACGTCCACAACTTTGCTGGAGTCGGTCAACCTGACCGAACCTGCAGCGAACGTCTTCCAGCCACCGCCGGATTACACCGAAAACAAACAGAACCATTAGCAGTGAAGTGGCGCAAAAATATTCTTCCGTGTTGTGCCACTTTCTCCACGAATCCCCGTCTTTAGTTATCAGACCGTCCTACATCAGGAGTTCGAACCATGAAACTGCATCTGCTTTCCGCCTCGGTTTTGCTGGCCGCGCTGCCGGTCCTGGCTCAGGGACCCGCCGGGCCGGGTGCTCACCCATTTGCTCCCGGAGGCCCCGGTCCCATGGGATTCGGCTTCGGACATCAGCCGGTGACAAACGCGCCGTATTCCGCGACCTTTACCACCACGGCGACGGAAAAGCTGCAGGACGGCACTGCACTCACTCACACCGTGACGCGCACCGTCTCACGCGATTCGCTGGGCCGCACCCGTGAAGAAGTCACCTTCCCGGCACGCGGTACAGACGCTCAGCCACACACGATGATCACTATTTTTGACCCCGTCGCGAAGACCATCACCACACTACGTACGGAAAAGAAGATCGCCGTTGTGCGCGCCATCCCTGAGCCACGCGGCGATCGCGGACCGGGACGTCGTGGCCCCGGCGGTCCGCCTCCTACTGGCGACAACGCACAGAGCGCTCCGCACCGCGGACCCCGCGAAGACAAGAATGTTGCCACCACCGATCTGGGTAGCAAAACCATTGACGGTGTCGTAGCTACCGGCAAACGCATCACTCGCACCATCCCTGCGAACACCATGGGCAACACTGCAGCTATCGTCACCACGCACGAGGCATGGTTCTCGCAGGATCTGAAGGTGGAACTCAGCCGTTCAGATGTGAATCCGTTCCGCGGTACAGACACCATGACGGTCAGCGGCCTCACCAAGGCGGAACCTGCCGTCGCGTTGTTCAAAGTTCCGGAGGGATACACGGTGCAGGCGGCCCCGGATCGTGGCTTCGGACGCCGTGGTTTCGGCGGACCAGGGGGTCCGCGTCGCGGAGGAGACAATCCACCGCCGCCTCCGGCAGGGATGTAAATACTTCAGTAGCAATAGGAAAGGGGACGGCCAGCCGTCCCCTTTCCTATTGCCATCAAAAACTTAACTTAGATCAACGGCCGCCTAATGCGCCACCCGCTCGCTTCATCACCTGCCTGACAATCGCGGAGTATGTTTCTGCGATCTTCAACTTCAGATCGAACTGCCGGTCATACGGCTGCCGCTGGATGGGCATGTACGGCTCCAGCTTCTTCGTAATCTGATCAATGTTCAGACCAGTGTTGCTCTGGATCACGGCGAAGATGCCTTTGTCGTCCGGGGAGAAATGCTTTGCCGCATCCCACTTTTGTAAGTTTTCGCCGCCGGTGCCTGCGCGCCAAATGCTTTGACTGGTATGCAGTTCGACACCGCCTGGATCCGGGAAGGCATGGAATTGATCGATCAATCCCTGCTGCTCCGCGTTCAGCCAGTACAGCGTGTACTCGGTCCAATCCATGGCGTAACGCTGCAACAGCACCTTCATCCACGGAATGCCAAACATCTCTTCCAGCCGCTTGTGCAGGCTGCGGCAGAGCGTGGCAGAGAGCGTCACTGGCGTTAGCCAGATGCCGTCCTTGTCCAGATGCGGATCTTGCTGCAACAGTCCCGCGGACGACTTCCAGAAAGTCTCTTCGATCTTGCGCGACTGCATGTGCGTCAGCGCCTTGCCGCCCGGTAGCAGGGTATCCAGCGTGAAGGGATGCGTAGCAAATGTGTCCGGATCAAATACGAGGAAATACTCCGTATTGATCAGCTCGGAGCCATAGAGCTTGATGATTTGTTGACGATGCCAGTTGCGAATCTGGTGGCGCTGATTGAACTCCTGGAACACGCCAAAGTGTTCGCTTTCGTCGACGATCTCAATCGGAAAATCGCTCCACGCCTGCGAATACTTCTTTGCAGCTTCCACTTCGTCATGCGGGACGACGATCAGGAAGCGATCAAAGATGTCCGGCGTGGAGAAATGGCGCAGGGAAGAGAAGAGAATGTCGCAGCGGGGAATGTTATCGGCATAGTGCCGTCCCGTGGTCTTCAGCGGCATTACGGCGCTCAGCTTCATGCTGTTCCTCGTCCCAGCAGGAGGCGGTACAGCCAGCCGGGGATGTAATATTTGCGACCCGTCATTACCAGGCCATCCACGTTGCCGCCAATGTAGCTGGCCTGCGACAGGATTGTTTCCACGACAGGCTTGCGTGTTTTTTCTGCGGCAAGGATGAGCACGGTCAGGTCGGCGACTGTGGTTAGTTCCACGCTTTCAAACCATTGGTAAGCAGGTGGGGCCGTCACTACGACGTAGTCGTAGGTGGAGCGTAGTTCATGGAAGAGATTGATCAACCGCGACCGTGTCATGGTCATGCCGACGGTGATCACAGCATCCTTCGTCAACGGACGCAGCGCCAGCAACGAACCCTCTGCCGGTGTATCGCCCTCTTCTTCCATGTGTACCAGCGCTACGCGCCCTGGCGATCGTGGCTCCAGTGCCTCCACCAGGCCGCGCGCCACCATGCCCATGCCGCCCTCGTTCTGCCCGGTCAGCAACAGGATTGTCTTGCCCTGACCGCCGGTGGGAACAGAATCGGCAGCGGCGATCAGGCGGCCAAATGCACGTCGGGCTGTCTGTTCCGGTGCACCGCGTCGCGCAATATCGGAGAGCACTGGCAGATGCAGGCTGCGTTCTGCTTCATTTGGCGAAAGGAACGTCTCGCGCATGCTCGACGCTATGATGACCACCACGATTGTGATTAGAAAGGAAGCAACGACCGCAGCAGCGATGAATAGCATGCGCGAATTGGTGCGTTTGCGCGGCACGGTGGGCGTTTCGATCATGCGCACGTTCGTCGTGCCAGAGGTCATCGTCTGGTTCTGTTCGACGCGTGCTTTTTCTACCTGCTCGGCATAATTCTTGGCTGTCTCTGCCAGCAGATCACGCTGCGACGTGAGGCGCGCCAGCGTATCGTTCACGCTGATCAGGTCTTTCAACTTGCCCTGCGATTCGGCGACCTGCGTTTGCAATACGTTGTAGCGGCCCTGCGCTCCGGCGAGAGATGCCTGTGCCTGCGATAGCTGACCGTTTACCTGATCTTTGAAGTTGTTGTAGCCCACGCGCGTCGCAACAGAAACCTGCTTCTTCTGTTGTTCGATGGAGGTCTCTAACTGCGCAATCTGCGCTTCCACCTGCGTGACAAAAGGGGATGTAGGCAGGTAGCGCGACATCAGGTCTGCGCGCTTGGCTTGAAGCTTGAACAGGTCCGATTCCATCGTGCCGATGGTGTGCGCCGCTTCTGTGCTGTCGCGGAACAGTTCTACTTCCTGCGGTACATGGGATGCGTTGTTCTGCAGCACATCCACAGTGCGGCGCGCATCAGCGACTGCTGTCTCGGCCTCTGCCAAACGTTGGCGCAACTGGCCATCCAACTGCACGGCGGAATCAATCTGACCCTTCACATCCACTACGCCATGCTGCTTTTCATAGGCTTCAATCTGTCCGTTCGCGGTATCGAGTTGCGCTCGGATGTTGTCGCGCTGTTGCGTTAGAAAAGCCACACGACCTGACGTGAGAATCTCCGAGCGCTCCTCAAAGTACACAGCCAGGAGCGTCTTCAATGCAGCGGCGGCATGTTGTGGATCCCGGTCGCGATAGGTGACTTCAATCACGTCGCCGGTTTCCAGCTTGGAAACCTTCAGATGGCGTTCAAACTCGGTCAGTCGCTTATCGATATCTTCGGAAGAGGCGCCAGCGCCCATCTCACGACGTACCACGTCGCGATGCAGTTCGGCGCTTTCCAACAACTGCTGTTCAACGTCCGCTGCTGGAGGAGCATTCAGCGAGCGCGCATTCTGGACGCCTCCGGTTTGTAGATCGTACACACCGCCGTTCAGTGCCAGAAGGCGCGCACGTGCCATGTAAGACGGGGGCAACAATAGTGCCACCAGAACGCCGATCAACAGAAGTATGAACGCCAGCAGAAATGCCAGGCGGCGATAGTAAAACGCTACATTCAGTAGATCGCGCAGAGATGGGGAACGCAGCCCCGGAGTGGGAGGCGGGACGTTGACCGAAGGAGTAGGGTTAAGAATTGTCGTCACTCAAAACCGCTTCGTTTTCACCAGAAAAGCAGATAGGTACATGCAGCATCTCAGTTGACATACTCAACCTGTGCTTCTCTCGTGACTCTGCACCATTATTTAGGCAATAATAACATTCGATATCTCTCGGAATGAGAGGTGCGGAGGGCGGATATGGTCCCGGTTTATCCACGGAAAAACACGCGCATCCTCTTCCGTTTGGCGATTCTTCTGGTTGCTGCAACGCTCTCTGTGTGGGGATCACTCATCGCTTCCAGTCAGACACCGGCACAGCCTGCCCCAGCGCCTCCGGCGCACTACACGCTGGAGGAGTACCGTCTTGCTCCTGGCGATGAGCTTTCCATCAATTTCCCCAATAATGCAGAGCTGAACCACGTCGGCCCTGTTGGTCCCGATGGCCGTGTTCCCATTCCTCTGCTGGGCAATGTCCTGCTGGCGGGTGACACGTCCACACAAGCTGCTGCCATCATTACCAATGCGCTGCGTGACGCTGGCATAGCTGCCAAAGCCGTGCCGGACATCACCATCATGCGTTATGGAACCACCGTCTACGTAGGTGGTCAGGTGAAGTCGCCTGGTGCCATTCAGCTTGCGTCGGGAATGGACGTTCTGCAGGCCATCATCGCTGCCGGTGGCATGACCGATATGGCTCGCACTGCTCAGGTCGCCATCATCCGCCGTACTTCGGACAATCATGCGAACGTCTTCTACGTCAGCATAAGGGACTACACCAAGGGCCGCCCCAACGGTGTCATCGCCACGCTGGAACCGCGCGATGTGGTGTTCGTCCCCCGCAGCAAGATCACGGAAGTGGACATGTGGATCGACGAATACATCAATAAAACGATCCCCTTCAGCCGCAATTTCAGCTACAGCTACGGTAACTATCCTGTGACCACGGTGGCCAAGTGATCCAGCAGCAACGGGTGCCTGCGTTCGTCCTCCGGCGTACGCAGAAGACGTTCCGCGCACCTGTTGTTACCATCGATTCGCCGGACGAACTGCCCATCCGATGGCCGCAGTTCTTGTTGCTGTTCGCAGTGCTTCCGCTCTTCGGCGAAGTCTTCCATTACCTGAAGGTTCTGCCACCCATGTGGGCGCTATCAAAGGCGTTCCCAATCATCACGCTACCGCTGTGCTTCTTCGCCATGAAGGACGGCCCGGCACCGCGCGGCTCGCGACAGATGCTGCTCTCGCTGCTGTACCTGTTCCTTGTCCCGAGTTTCACGGCGATCTTCTCTTTCCAGCAGGACTTCTTCCTCGGACTCACCGCGCAGGTAAAGTTGCTGCCCATCCTGTATTTCTTTTCTTTCACCGGCTTATTGCGGTTGCTGAAGCCCACCTCCAGCGAGATTGCGAAGGGCTTTCTTTACTGGGGACTGTTGCTATTTGCTGTGCTCGTTCTGCTGTGGATCTTAGTGCCGCAGTCTGTTTATGAAGTCCTGCATAAAGCGGGCGATGCACCCATGTTCAGCCACGATAGCCGTGGCAATCGCATCCGAATGCCATATCTTTTCGGCACAATCGGCATCTTCTATTGTTTCCGTCGCTACTTCGCAGAGAAGAACGTGAAGTGGCTTCTGGCCACAATTGTTGGCTTTGTTTCAGTTATTGGACTCATCCGCATGCGAGCCGCCGTGCTTGGCTTGTCGCTCGTGTTTGCAATCAATATGCTGCGTTTCTCCAAACCTAAGACGCGGATCGTCGTCCTTGCCCTACTACCCTTTGCCGGTGCTGCGTTGCTATCCGTTCCTTACGTAGCATCTACGTTCAACACAGGCACACAAGCCGGATTTGATCTTCGTAACGGAACGATTGAAAGAGCCATTGCCTTTTTGGGGAACAATCCATTGCGATGGGCGATCGGTGTCGGCACAATCACGCCTTTAGATACTACGGGCCTCATTCGCTACTTCAACCACTCGTTCTTTCTTGCGGATATCACCTGGCTCGGCATCGTGTTTGAGTATGGCCTCATCGGCGCGGTGCTTTTGCTGATGATTCCTGTACGCGGCTTATGGGAATCGCGTCATGTTCGCGCCTCGCGTCAGGGAGCGTTTCTCGGATCGTTACAGGATTATCTGATCTATTCCCTACTAATCTCTACCGGCTATCCGCTCACCATGGCGCCTGGTGAATTTGCCATGATCCTCGCCATTCTGGTGCATGAAAGCGCGCGCTACGGCGCGAATGATCCAAGGTTTCGCTATTCATGAAGATTCTGTCACTCGTTCTCTGTGCGGCTCTTTGCGCCGCTTGTTATGGACAACAGAGCGCACCACGCGTGACGAACATTACAGTGGACGCCAGTCGTAATCGTCATCCCATCAGTCCACTTATCTATGGTGTGAATTTCGGCACAACGAAGCAGCTTCAGCTTCTGCGAGCTCCTGTGAATCGACTTGGAGGCGCAGCAGCCGGGGTTTACGACTACCAATCCGGAGCCCGTAACGCAGGCAACAACTGGTTCTTCGAAAGCTATCCATCCAATAAAGCAGACATCCTCGCGCAATATGGGGAAGACTTCATTGCACTGACACAACGTGCCGGTGCAGACAGCATGATCACCATCCCCATGATGGGATGGGTAGCGAAACTCGGTCCGAATCACACGCGCCTATCCAGCTACTCCATTGCGAAGTACGGATTGCAGAAAGCCACGGACACACAAGGCATGACGGAAGCTGGTAACGGCATTCGTCTCGACGGCAGCGTTATCCATAACGATCCCAACGATGCGATGCAGCCAGACACCCCCGCCCGCGAAGCCGTATGGGTGCGTTCGTTGATGAAGAATCGTCACCCTGGTGAAACGCGTTATTACCTGCTTGGCAACGAGCCCTCTCTCTGGCATGAGAGTCGGAGCGACGTGCACCCGGAAGGCGTACATGCCTCGGAGTTGCTCGCGAAAACGTTGGCTTTGGCAGCTGCGATTCGCAAGGCTGATCCCGCTGCAAAGATCGTCGGGCCAGAAGAATGGTCACCTATCGGAACACTCAACAGTGGTTTCGATAATCAGCTTCAGTCGACAAAGGGAAGTGCAGCTACTGATCGTGTTCGCGAAACCGGCGGTATGGATTTGTTGCCGTGGTTACTCCGTAAATGGAAGTCTGCAGGCCATCCTGTGGATATCGTTAGTGTCCATTACTATCCACAGAGCAACCAGTACAGCGATGACGTGAGCGAATCCATGCAGCTTCTTCGCAATCGCTCCACACGCGGCTTGTGGGATCCGAACTATCACGATGTGCCGTGGGTTCCAGTGAATACAGCGCTGATTCCCTCGTTGCGCGCGATGGTGGATCGTGATTACTTCCGCGGTACGCCCATTGCCATTACCGAGTACAGCTGGGGCGCAGACGAACACATGAATGGTGCCACCGCGCAGGCGGACGTTTTGGGCATCTTTGGCCGCGAGAATCTTTCGCTCGCCACCCGCTGGATTGCACCACCGGATGGTTCTCCAACCTTCCTCGCAATGCAGATGTATCGCAATTATGACGGGCGTGGCGGCAGCTTTGGCGACGTCAGCATCTCGGCATCCGCACCGGATACGGATAACGTCAGCGCATTTGCAGCAGAACGTAATGCAGACCATGCCGTTACGGTTATGGTCATCAACAAGCAGCTCCACGAAGCTGCAAGTGTCCGTGTAGCGTTGCATGGCGTGTCAGCCTCTGGCACAGTGGAGACGCACACACTGTCGTTGGGCAAATTGTCGACTTCGTTGCCAACCGGGTACAGCAACGGCGTAATTTCATCCGTACTTCCCCCGCAAAGCATTACTCTGTTCGTTGTGCATGGACATGGCGGCTAATACTCGCGAACCTTCCAACCCCTCGGCGTCACGCGTTGGTGCCCTTACCCGTACGCTGGCCACGGCAAGCACGCGCTTGCTTGATTTGCCCACGCGTTACGGCCTTCATCTGCTCATCGCGCTGCGTCTTGGCATTGAGGATGTAGGTGCGTTCTACATTGTCTTCAGCGTCATGACCATGGCCTCGGGACTAGGGCGGCTTGGTGTGGATCGCGCCATGACTCGCGAAGTCGCTGCTGCTCTAGGGCGCGATCTTCCCAGCACCGCACGCCGCATCGCATGGCGCGGTATGCGCCTTACGCTGCTGAACTCCGCAGTGATTACGGCAGCGCTCGTACTGCTTTCAAAGCCGATTGCGCTGTACATCCTGCATAAGCCGGCAATGGCGATTCCGTTGGCGATTGGTGCAATCTCCATCTTTCCGCAGAACATTGCTAACGCCGCGGCTGGCGTGCTGGCCGGTCTGGGCCGCGTGGCTACCAGCCAGATGATCTATCAATGGCTTTGGCCGGCACTCTTCTGCGCCGGTGCACTCGTGTTGCACCTGGATGTCAATCGCACACTGCTGCTGATTGTGGCCGCGATGTTGTTGAATGCGGTGTTTGGTGTGGTGCTCATGCTGCGTGTGTTGCCGGTGCGCCATGCGGAACATACAACTCTCGATGTGCCTTCACTCTCGCGTCTTGGTGTGCAGTTGTTCAGCGCAGAGCTTCTGCAGCTTGCGATTTCGTCTGCACCGCCTTTTGTTCTTGGCATCGCTGCCTCCACGACAGAGGTTGCTCGCTACGCTGTGGTCTGGCGCATCGTGCTTCTGTTGAACCTGTTGGTTTCCGCGATGGCCGCTGTTGCCTCACCGCAATTTGCTGCTGCATCTGCGCGTGGAGATCGTGCAACGCTGCGTCGTGTTGCACAGCAGACTGTGGGCGTAACGGTTGCTCTTTCGGTGTTCCCCACGCTGCTTCTCGCAATCAATCCAGCATTCTTTCTTACTCGCTTTGGAGCGGGGTACGCACCTGCGGCACCGGCCATGCGCATTCTTCTTCTCGGACAGCTTTCACTTATCCTCTGCACGGGTGTTCCAGAACTGCTTGGTATGACCGGCCATGCTCGCACTCTGCTGAAGATGAATGTTGTTTCCATCGCTGTTCTTCTGCTTGGATTAGGTGCGCTCACGCCGCATTTCACGGATGCGGGAGCTGCGGCAGGAACAGCGCTTGCCATGTTGGTGAACGCTATTGGCGTTAGCTTTGCCGCGAAGCGTGACTTGGGTCTTATGCCCCTATGGAATTTCCTTCAGGATGGGCGTTTACAGCTTCGGCAACGTTTCAGTCCGGCCACTCCTGAAGATGCGCCAGTCGATGCAGATATAACCGATGTCAGCAACGTCTGACTGCGATACCACTTTGGGAATGCAGTGTCTCTGAAGTGCTGTTTCCTATTGAAAATCGCGGGAGAATACGTGGTCCCGATGCTATACTTCGCCTATCTACCACTAAAGGCCTAAGCCCTCTACATGCCGGCAGAAACACCATTGTCAGTAAGGAATCTGCCGTATCAGCCAGGCACCATCGATGAAGTTGCGATGCGTGTTGTGCAGCATGCAGAGACAAAAGGACCCACACATCTTGTCATTGCGGTTAATGGACAAGTCTTCGTACTTGCTCATCAGCAGCCGCGATTTGCGGATGTGATCCGCCGTGCGGAAGAAGTCGTTCTCGATGGTATCTCTGTCTTTCTTGCTACACGGGCTCTGCGTGATTCAGACGCACATCGAGTACAGGGAGTGGAACTGGTCACACGCATTTGCCAATGCGCCAATGCTTACTCGCAGCGTGTGATGCTGCTTGGTGGTCGTCCTGGTGCGGGTGAAAAGACGAAGGCGCTTCTTGCAAAGACATGTCCGAACCTGATTGTCGATGTGCACTGTCCGCCGTTCGGCTTTGAGCGCACAGAAGAAGGTTTGGAAACGGTGCGTCAGGCCATTCGCAACTTCGCCCCGGATATTCTCTTTGTTGCCTTCGGCGCCCCAAAGCAGGAGTACTTCATGGACCAGCACATTCGCCCAATGAATGTGCCTGTTGCGATGGCAGTCGGCGGCAGCTTTGAGATGATCAGTGGCATGGTTCGCCGCGCTCCCGCATGGATGCAGGCGATTGGTATGGAGTGGCTCTTCCGTGCCATTATGGAGCCGCGCCGCTTGCTGTGGCGTTACGTTTATACGAACACGGTCTTCATCTGGCTCTTCCTGTGCGAACGGTTTTCGCGCCCCACTAACGCATAAGCCGCACGCTCATTTCGTGCGCTGATCTTTTCGAAAGGGATCATCGAACGCCATGCCCCTCTATCGCGCGCGTGCCCCGCTTCGTCTCGGACTTGCCGGTGGCGGCACAGACGTTTCCCCTTACTGCGATCTCTTTGGTGGCGCTGTACTCAACGCCACCATCAGCCTCTTCGCGCATACGACGTTGCAAACAAACACAGACGAATGCATCCGTTTTATTGCGCAGGACCTCGACATCGTAGAAGAGTTTCCTCTGGATGCTCCTATCCCGGAGGACAACAAACTCTCGCTACACCGCGGTGTTTACAACCGCATGATCGGCGACTATCGCAATGGCAAGCGTGAACCGCTTACACTCATCACGCATTGCGATGCGCCCGCGGGTAGCGGTCTTGGATCGTCATCCACGATGGTGGTCTCTATGCTGCGCGCATTTGATGAAGCGTGGAGCCTTGCGCTGGGCGAATACGACCTTGCACAACTTGCCTTCGCGATTGAGCGTATCGATATTGGTCTGCATGGCGGACGGCAGGACCAGTACGCAGCGGCCTTCGGCGGATTCAACTTCATGGAGTTCCATGACACAACGCAGGTGTTGGTCAATCCACTGCGTGTGCGTCAGGATATTATTTCGGAACTGGAAGCATCGCTTATCCTCTTCTACACCGGTAAATCGCGTTCTTCCGCGGCAATCATCGAGGAAGAATCGAAGAACGTCCGTGACAAGAACGAAGATGCCATGGACGCTATGCATCGCACCAAACAGGAAGCCTTCCGGATGAAGGCCGCATTGCTTCGCGGTGAAGTCCACGTTATGGGCGACATCATGAAAGAGGCGTGGCGGCAGAAGAAGCGTCTCGCATCCAGCATCTCCAACGCGACGATTGACGCACTCTATGACACGGCGCTACGCGAAGGTGCTTACTGCGGCAAGGTTTCCGGTGCAGGTGGTGGCGGTTTCATGATGTTCCTCGTCGATCCTGCGCGTCGTTTGCGTGTGGAGGCTGCATTGAACGCAACCGAAGCGGGCCGCACCATGGCATGCAGCTTCATGGTTGAAGGCGCTACAGCATGGCGCACACGCTAACAGAACGGAGTAACGCCTGATGGAAGCCATCATTCTTGCGGGAGGGAAGGGGACACGCCTTGCTGGTGTCGTTCCGAATCTTCCGAAACCAATGGCGCCCATCGCGGGACATCCGTTTCTTCGCTATCTTCTGCAATCGCTGCAGCAGCAGGGATTCACACGTGTCATCCTCTCCATCGGCCACCTTGCCGCAGAGATTCGCAATGGTTTCGCGCATTGGGATGGCCCGCTTGAGATCGTTTTTTGCGAAGAGAAGGAACCGCTCGGCACCGGCGGAGCAATTCGCGCTGCTATGCGCATGGCACAAAGTGAGTCTGTCTTCGTTCTTAACGGTGATACCTTCGCCACTGTTGATTACGCAGCAATGCAGCAACAACATATTGCTGAGGCAATCGCACTCAGCCTTGCGCTGATGCCGGTTCCGGACACAGCACGTTATGGTGCAGTCCAGGTGGATGGAACGCACGTGCTGGGGTTTTCAGAGAAGGGTCGCACCGGCCCCGGATATATCAATGCAGGTGTCTATCTCATGCAGAGAAATCTACTGGAAACTCTCCACCTGCCGGAACGGTTTTCTTTTGAAGAGCAAGTGCTGATGCAGCATCTTCATGACCTGCATCCCAGTGCATTTCTCGCCAGCGGGTACTTCATCGACATTGGTATACCAGAGGATTACGCGCGTGCGCAGGAAGAGCTGCCTCGCCATATCCCGTTAGCGTGACCTGTAGTACAGGTCTTTTGTCCATTGCAGTTCCCATGTGTCCTATAAATCACACATAATGGATGCCATGTCAGATGGCACACAGCGCCAGTCCATGGCGGACCGCGTCAAGCACGAGTTACTAAGTCGCATCATGGATGGCCGCATGGCACCCGGCCAGCGCATCGTCGAACTCCATATTGCCGACGAGATGAAGACCAGCCAGGGGCCCGTGCGTGAAGCACTGCGCGAATTGGAAGCGATGGATCTCATCATTACGGAACCGTACAAGGGAACACGCGTTCGCGAGATCACCCCCAAGCAAATCGAGGACGCCTATGATGTGCGTGCCGTGCTGGAGCGGCTCGCCGCAGTTTCTGCTGCGAAGCATTTCAAAGGCAATGTTGCAGCATTGCGCAAACAGGCGAACGCGGTGGAAACAGCCGCGCGGCATAAGAATCAGAGCGCTTATGGCCATCATGATGTGCAGTTCCATCGCATGATCGTCGCTGCTGCAAACAACCGTGCGTTGTTGCGAAGCTGGGAGGCGTTAGCGTATGAAGTCCGCATTGCTACACGTCTTGGCAAAGCGCATGTCGATTTGCTGGAAGCGCAGGCCATTCATTGGCAAGTAATCGAAGCTTTGGAAAAAGGCAATGGTGCCGCTGCGGGCCGCATGCTTGCAGCCAACGTTGTTACAGCCTTCCATCCTCACGATTGATTTCGTTTAAAGGATTAGCGCAATGAAATTAGGTCTTCTCACCGCAGTCTTTGGGCAATTGAACTTTGATCAACTTTTGGAAGAGTTGAAGAAGTATCCACAGCTCACAACATTGGAATTTGGAACGGGAAACTTTACCAGCGATCGCCATGTTGGCCTTGACGATCTGCTTGCCTCACCGCAGCGCGCGAAGGATTTCCGTCGTCGCGTAGAGGATACCGGTAGGATCATCAGCGCGCTCTCCTGCCATGGCAATTCCATTCACCCTGATCCTGCAGTCGCATCGCGTGAAGATAAGGTATTTCGCAAAACTATCCAGCTTGCGCAACTGCTGGAGGTTCCCGTGGTGAATACTTTCAGCGGCTGTCCTGGTGCGGGCCCAGATGACAAAATTCCGAACTGGATCACGACACCCTGGCCACCGGAATACTCGGATGCGCTCGATTGGCAGTGGAATGAGCGCGTCATTCCTTACTGGAAAGAAGCAGCCGCTTTCGCCGCAGATCATGGCATCCGAGTCGCGCTCGAAGCGCATCCGGGCTTCGTGGTGTACAGCCCGGAGACGGCATTGCGTCTGCGTGAAGCTGCGGGTAAGAGCATTGGTGTGAACTTTGATCCAAGCCATTTCTGGTGGCAGGGCATTGATATTCCCACGGCCATTGCGGACCTTGGCGAGGCCATCTTCCACTTTCATGCAAAGGATGTTTTCATCTCTCCGAATAATCGCGCAAAGAACGGTGTGCTGGACACGAAGAGCTATCGCGATATGGCGCAGCGTTCGTGGCTCTTCCGGTCTGTTGGTTGGGGACACGGTGAACTCGAATGGAAAACCATCGCTTCCGCTCTGCGCCTTGCAGGATACGACTACGTGCTCTCCATCGAGCACGAGGATGCACTTGCAAGCATCCATGAAGGCTTAAGCTCCGCCATCAACATGCTCACTCGCGTTCTGCTGACAGAGCCGCAGGTAGAGCCTTGGTGGACGTAGGGATTCTGGCTGCGCGAAATGCAAAAGAAAAGGGGATGCGAAAAACTCGCATCCCCTTTCTACGTTGTTGACTGTCTAGATCGTGCCTTCTGCTACAGCCGAGCCCTCCACCACCAGTGGCGTGGTGCTCAGGGTAGAGTCCGCGTCGTCCTCGTTGTCCTTGAAGACGGCGGTGAACAGTACCAGAACCACCAGCGACAGCCCCGCCGCCACGATCCAGATAGCACGCCAGTTGTGCGCGGTGGAGCCGTCGGGCAGCGTAGTTGCATACTTGTCCACCACCACGCCGCTGAGCCATGCGCCCACCAGCATCCCCACGCCGTAGGTGATCAGCGTGATCAGACCCTGCGCAGCACTACGGTAGGCCAGCGGAGCCTTGCGGTCGGTGTAAATCTGGCCCGTGACGAAGAAGAAGTCATAGCAGATGCCATGCAGCAGAATTCCAAGCCACAGCATCCACACGCCTGATCCGGGGTTGCCATATGCGAAGGCCGTGTAACGAAGTACCCATGCCAGCATGCCACTGACCAGCATCCACTTCACACCCAGGCGGCGGAAGAACCATGGAATCAGAAGCATGCAGCCAAGTTCGCTCATTTGGCCACCTGTCATGATGCCCGCCGCATTGTGTACCTGCAACTGGTTCAGGAAGGGATTGGTGAAGGCATAGTAGAACTGCAGCGGAATGCAGATGAGGAACGATGCAATAGCGAAGATCAGAAAGCTCTTATCGCGGAACATGCGACGGACTTCCACCGGGAACAGGTTGCCCACGGAGAAGGGTTCCGTGGCCTGCGGCGGCGTGGAGGGCAGCGTAAGCGCGTAGAAGGCCATGATCACGGAGGCAATCGCGGAAATCTTCAGCGGCAGAGAGGTAGCGTCGGCGTGGAAGTAGCTGATCAGCAGGCCAGCGCAGATCCAGCCAAAGGTGCCCAGCACGCGGATGGGTGCGAACTCCGTCTTGGGGTTGTTGATATGGCGGAAGGCGACCGTATTTGCCAGCCCAAGCGTGGGCATGAAGAGAATCGCGTAGGTCAGGATGATGCCATATAGCGGACCATAATGTGTCTGGTTCGATGCCAGGTACAGCAGCACGGCGCCGACGAGGTGCAGCAGGGCCAGCATGTATTGCGCAGGCATCAGGTTATCCGCAACCCAGCCTGCAAGGAACGGCGAGACGAGTGCGCCAATGGCGGTGCTACCTACAATCCACCCGGTTTGCACGCCGGAGAAGTGCAGCGTCTGGCTCACCCAAGTGCTGACGGTTACGTACCATCCACCCCAGATGAAAAACTCCAGGAACATCATTGCTGCAAGTTTTACTTTGGTCATTCGACAGATGGTCCTTATATGTCTTGTAAAGGTGTATGTGTCAGCTTACTGGTAACGCGCGTTTCTGCGCTAGAGTCTTACTTGACTCCGTTTGCCGGATTCCAGGAACCCTGCAGCTTGCGCACGTACAAAATCTGGCCTGTATGGTAGGCATTATGTGTTCCAACGTGCGCCAGCGTGCTGGCAGCCTTGGCCAGTTCCGCATCGGAGGCATGCTCCGTCCACTCCTCAAATCCAGTCATAACCTTGTCCAGTCGGGAGACGATGTCCGCCCAGCTCTTGGCGTCGAATTTATTGAACGTTTCATCGTTATTGCCACTGAACTGCGCTGGTTTTTCGCCACGAAGCTGCTGTAGATTCCGCTCATTCCAGAAGACCAGATGGGCGGCCAGCATTCCCACGGAATGGTTGTTTTCCGGGTCGATCTTGCCGGCGGCATTTCTGGGGATCCAACTGGCCTGTTCGGGAGAAATTCCCGCTACGGCGGTATTTACCGGAGTAAACCATTCTGCTTTGTTATGTGACGATCGCAATTGCTCCAGCAGGATGGAGCGTAGGGTGGCGGGCGCGGCAGGTGACTGCGCGGAAAGTGCAGTCGCGGCCAGCAGTGATGCTGCGAAAACGACGGAACGAAGCATGGAGGGCAGTATACGCAGGGCAGAACAGACTTCGATAGCTGCGCTGCTTGGCGTTCCCGGCGCCGGGACACACCGTAACTTCCCGGCGTAAACTGCGTCTAACAACATAGGGCTTTGTGCGCCCGGGAGCTTCCTCCAATGAAACTGAAGAATCTGGTTCTCCTCACCACTCTTGCCGCGGTTCCAGCCGTGCCCGTGGTTGCGCAAACCTCCGGACAGCAGACGCCCACTTCCACCACGTCCTCGAACCCCGGCAATACGCCGCAGTCGAAGTCGCCTACCAACGGCGGTCCCACCGGCGATGGCCCGGTGACTGCGACCAAAGAAGACATGGATAAGGCGCGCGCGGAAGCCGCGAAGAATAACAATCAGCCCATTCCCGAACCCGGCGACGAACTGAAGAAGGACATTAAGAAGGGGTCGGAAGAAGACGTCAACGCTACCGGCACGCGTGACATCGGCGGCCGTGGCCTGGGCAACTGGTTTTCAACGGACTGGGAAGTCCGCAACGGCAAATCCTATGCCGTGGAGATTGAGCGTTCCTCACACCTCATTACGGATCCCGTCATCGTTGAGTACGTGAACCGCGTCGGTCAAAACATCGTGAAGAACTCTGACGCGAAGGTGCCGTTCACGATCAAGGTCATCGACTCCGATGAGATCAACGCCATGGCTCTGCCGGGTGGTTTCTTCTACGTGAACAGCGGTCTCATCCTTGCCGCGGACAATGAGAGCGAACTCGCCGGCGTGATGGCGCACGAGATCGCACATGTATGCGCGCATCATGCTGCGCGACAGATGACTCGTCTGGAATACATGCAGCTTTCCACTGTGCCGCTCATCTTCATGGGTGGTTACACAGCATATGGCATCTACGAAGCATCGCAGCTTGCCATTCCGCTTGGCTTCCTGAAGTTCTCACGTAATTTCGAGGCGGAAGCTGACTACCTCGGCATTCAGTACGCTTACCGCTCGGGCTACGATCCGCAGGGCCTCATCACCATGTTTGAAAAGCTGGACGCGCTAGAGAAGCGCAAGCCGGGTGTGCTGGCGCGTGCCTTCTCCGACCATCCGCAGACTCCGGATCGTATCGACCGCTCCGAGCAGGAGATTGCAACGATCCTTCCGGCGCGTCCGGATTATCTGGTGACGTCGTCGGAGTTTGACGACATCAAAGCGCGTCTGGCTCGCATCCAGAACAAGCGCAAGGTTGATGGTGGCAAGGACGGCAACAAGCCCACGCTGCGCCGCACCTCTGCCAGCAATAACGATCCAGCCAGCACGCAGGACAGCGGTAACAGCAATGACAACCGCCCAGTGCTCAATCGTCGTGATTAAAGCATCTTTCAAGAAGCGAAAAGGCCCGCATTTGCGGGCCTTTTCTATGTCATAGAGGAAGAATCAGAATGATATCTTAGTAGAGGAAACGCAAAATCTAACCTATCGATTTTCGATCCGGACGAGACGCGCCGTACCCGGTAAGGACAAGACGACGCAGCGGAGCGTCTCTTTATGTCGAACCCCTGGGTTCTTATCTTTGTCGCGGGTCTTCTTGAAACCACATGGGCCGTAGGCCTGAAATACACGCATGGTTTCACACGCCTGTTTCCCAGCATTTTCACTCTCATCGCACTTGCAGGCAGCATGTATCTGCTGGCTCGCGCAGCGCAGACGCTTCCTATCGGTACGGCATACGCTGTATGGGTGGGCATCGGCGCAGTAGGTGCCGCTATCCTCGGCATTGCACTCTTTGACGAACCGGCAACAGCGCCGCGTCTGCTCTTTCTTACGATGCTGATTGGTTCGATCCTCGGCTTGAAGTACACGTCGCACTAGTCGTCACTGCTTGCGTTTCCTTCCGAAAGGAGCAGGATCGCTGCATGAATGCGGTCCTGCCTACGCCTGCGCTTGTTTGCGTAAGGCAATCCATCTTTGTCGGTCTACAATCAACCGCAATGCGTATTCGATCCCTTCTTGCCACGCTTCTTTTCGCGGCCACTGCTACGGCGCAGTCCACCTTTACGAATCCCGTGCTCGATCACGGCCCTGATCCGTGGGTGGTTCGCTATAAGGGCTCGTACTTTTACATGAACACTACGGGCAAGGATCTGCAGATTCGCAAAACCACAGACATGGCTTCTTTGGATAAAACCACTCCGGTCGTGGTGTGGACTCCTGAGCCAGGCCACGCATGGTCGAAAGAGTTGTGGGCACCCGAATTACATCGCTGGGGCAACAAGTGGTACATCTACTTTGCTGCGGACGCGGGTAAGAATGAAGATCATCGCATCTACGTCGTCGAGAATCTGTCAGACGATCCAACTCAGGGTACGTGGACGCTGAAAGGCAAGGTTGCTGACAGCACGGACAAGTGGGCCATTGACGCTTCTGTCTTCGAGCATCGCGGCCAACATTACATCATCTGGTCAGGCTGGCAGGGTGATCACGATGGCGAACAGGACATCTTCATCGCGCATATGAGTAACCCATGGACTATCGACAGTCCACGCACACTCATCGGCAAGCCCACATACGAATGGGAGTTGCACGGTGATCTGCCGGGGCGCCACGTCAGCGTCAATGAAGGGCCTGAGTTCCTGCCGCATGGCGATAAGGTCTTCGTCACCTTCTCTGCCAACGGTTGCTGGACTGACTTCTACTCCCTGGGTGAACTGGAGGCCAAGGCAAACGCAAATCTGCTTGATGCCAGGAGCTGGACCAAGATCAATCATCCGTTCTTCACGACAGATGCATCGGCCCACGCATATAGCCCCGGTCACAACGGATTCTTTACCGCGCCCAACGGTCAGAACTGGATCGTCTATCACGCGAATCCAGAGCCAGGGCAGGGCTGCGGCAATCACCGCTCACCGCGCATCCAGCCCTTCACGTGGAATGCAGACGGTACGCCGAACTTCGGTAAGCCGGTGTCAATCCAGCAACCGATACCTCGTCCACAGTGATCGCATGCATATCAGCCTGACACGTCTCCGTCTCCGTTCTCTGCGTTTCCTGCCTGCCTTCATGGTGTATGCATTGCGGTCAGAGTCACAGGTGCGCAGCGCATCAGGCTTCCATAAAGGTTCATTGCTGCCAGATCGCAAATTCACGTTCTGGACGATGACCATGTGGGACAGCGCTGAAAGCATGCGGGCATACATGACCTCGGGAGCCCATAAAGCAGCTATGCCAAAACTGCTGCACTGGTGTGATCAGGCTTCTGTAACGCACTGGCAGCAGGATGGTGATTCGCTGCCTTCATGGGAAGAGGCAGAGTTTCGTATGCGAACGGAAGGCCGGCCTTCTAAGGTGCTCCATCCTGCGTCGGGACATACGGATCTGACCTTCGAGTCACCGCGACTGCGTCCTTTCAAAACCATCGCGAAACGTTAAGAAAAATCTTTACCTCATGGCAACTGATTCGAATCCAATGACTATGAACGATCTTGTCCTTGTCACCGGCGGCACTGGTTTTGTCGGCATTCACTGCATCGCTGCACTGCTGCGTCAGGGCTATCGCGTCCGTACAACAGTGCGTTCGCTGGATCGTAGTCACGAAGTGTGCGAGATGCTGATACGTGCCGGTCTCGGCGATACCCGCATTGAATTCAGTACGGCCGACCTGACCTCTGATATCGGATGGCCCGAGGCCGTCGCAGGCTGTCGCTACGTATTGCATGTTGCTTCGCCGTTCTTCTTTGGCAAGGATGAGAAGGCGATGGACCTGACCACACCCGCACGCGAGGGCACGCTTCGAGTCCTGCGAGCAGCGCGCGATGCAGGCGTGGAACGTGTCGTTCTTACCAGTTCATTTGCAGCCATCGGCTACGGCCATGCGGATCGTCCCACGCCGTTTACGGAAGACGACTGGACCAACATAGATGGCGACGACGTTAGCCCATACATTCGTAGCAAGGCGATTGCGGAACGCGCCGCATGGGACTTCCTTGCGCGCGAAGGCGGCAATCTTCAGTTGGCATCTGTGAATCCGGTCGGCATCTTTGGACCCGCGTTGGGGCCGAAGCTTTCAGCTTCGGTGCAGATACTGCAACGCATGCTCAAAGGCGAATTTCCCGGCGTGCCTCGCATCGCCTTCGGTGCCGTCGATGTTCGTGACGTAGCAGACCTCGAACTGCTTGCCATGACTCGCCCGGAGGCAAATGGTCAGCGCTTCCTCGCCATCACTGGCAATGCTGTTCCGTTCATTGAATATGCGAACATTCTGCGCAAACACCTCCGCACACGCGGTGCAAAACTGCCGAAGCGAGAACTGCCTGATTGGATGATTCGTGGTTTCGCTCTTATCAGGCCTGAGGCAAAAGATCTGATTCCACAACTCGGGAAACGTCGCCAGACTACGTCGGTCAAGGCTCAACAACTCCTCGGCTGGCAACCGCGTTCCATCGAAGAAGCGCTCAATTCCAGTGCTGACAGCCTCTTCGATCTCGGTCTCGTTTGAGCTGTTGCGATAGGCTGAATGCGATATGCGAATCGTTGCCGGACTTCTTGCCATCCTCAGCCTCGCGCTTCCTATAACAGCGCAGCAGAAGCTTGCCTTCGACGTTGCTTCTATCCGCGAGAACAAGTCTGTTGAGGGACCAGGAGGCGAACCACCGCAGACGAATGTGCCACTCGGCCCCGGCAACGTCTACTCGCCAACTGGTGGCCAACTCAACGTCCGCAATATGGATTTCTTGGTGCTGGTCTCCTTCGCCTATCGCATGACCGTACCGCAGCAGGACGCCTTTCGTGACATGGCTCCCAAATGGGTCACGGAAGCGCGGTTCGATATCCAGGCACGCACTGACAAAACCGACGTCACCAAGGACGAACTCCGTCTCATGATGCGTTCGCTGCTTGCGGATCGCTTCGGCCTCGTCGTGCATTACGAAACCCGCACTGCCTCTGTCTATTCGCTGCAACTACTCAAGCCGGATACCTTTGGTCCTCACTTCCGCAAACACACCGGAACCTGTTCCAAAGATTTCAAGGGAAAAACCACCGTTGATGCAGACGCCGAAGGCTATCCCGAAGTCTGCGGAGGTCTGCTACTTCTCTCCGGTAGTGCTAGCACACACTTCCGTATCGGCGCTCGCGATATGCCGATGAGTGTCTTTGCCACTTCGCTGACGGGGTGGGGCGACCTCGGTCGTCCAGTCGTCAACGACACCGGTATCACTGGCAACATCGATTTCGTTCTCGACTTCGTATCACCCTACGCACAAGCGGCCGCCGGGACAGACGTGGATGGACAGGGCTTTCAGGAAGCGTTGCACAAACAACTCGGTGTAAAGCTGGAGTCGCAGAAGCAACCTGTGCCAGTTCTCGTCCTTGATCACATCGAGCGTCTTTCGGAGAACTGAGCGAGGCAAAGTATCATGCTGCCGTGCTCATTCGGACAGCTTTTCTCGTAGCAGGATTTCTCGCCGCCACAGTTTCCGCCTTCTCGCAGACCACTCTCAAAGCCCTATCGACCGATGCCTCTCTGGTCACCGGCGGAGATGTTCTCGTGCAACTGCATACGCTTGCAGCGAAGCCATCCGTTACGCTCAATGGCACAGACGTCAGCCGCGCCTTCCACGCACAAGGGCAGGGCAACTACCTTGCACTGGTTACTGGTTTGCGCAACGGTGCGAACACGCTGCGCAGCGGAACCGCATCGCTCACGCTAACGAATTATCCCATCGAAGGCCCCGTCTTCTCTGGTCCGCGTATTACGCCATTCATCTGCCAGACCAACGATTTCAAACTTCCTGACGGGACAACGTTGGGGAAGCCGCTGGATGAAAACTGCTCCGCACGCACGGTGGTGCAGTATGTTTATCTACCGAAGAACTCGCTGCAATTCAAGCCGATGAAAGACCTCACGAAAGTTCCGCGGGATGTTGCCATCACCACTACGGCGTCTGGCAACACAGTGAACTTCATCGTCCGCGTGGAAACGGGAACCATGGACCGCGGCATCTACCAGAACGCCGTACTTCACGATCCCACCAACGAGGCGCAGCCCACGCCATTCGCTCCGCCACGCGGATGGAACCACCATCTCATTGCATTGCAGGGCTCAGGTTGCCCTGGCGGATGGTATGTGCAGGGGGCCGCGCTCGGTGTTTCCACGCTGGATCGTGAACGACTCGCACAGGGCGATGCGCTTTTCTCCAACACGCTCAACCACACCAGCAACTCCTGTAACGCCATCCTTGCTGGTGAAGCCACGGCAATGGGCAAGGAACACTTCATCGAAACATTCGGTGTGCCGGATTGGACAATATCTATTGGCGGCTCCGGTGGTGCATACACGTCCTTGCAAATTGCGGATGCCTTACCCGGTCTCATCGACGGCGTGATGATTCGTGCGACTTTTCCTGATGCGCTCGCCATTGCGCTTGCTGGACTCGATGCGCATTTGCTCATGCATTACTTTCAATCGACAGCGCCACTCGCGCTCACAGGCGTGCAGCAGGCAGCGATTGGTGGCTATCCCTCCGTCGATGCCATGATTGACGCGGCTAATCAAGCGCAGCGTACCGATCCTGTACCCCACCGCGATGACATCAAAGGATATCTCTCGGCTATGTGG
The DNA here is from genome assembly GCF_036877645.1 of Terriglobus sp. ADX1. Lineage (NCBI taxonomy): Bacteria > Pseudomonadati > Acidobacteriota > Terriglobia > Terriglobales > Acidobacteriaceae > Terriglobus > Terriglobus sp. ADX1. Next base: position 53,555 of record NZ_JAEDXV010000019.1, on the reverse strand, counting down.
AAGGATGCTGTGCCGCGATCACTTCGCTACGATCCGGAAAAGAATCCCACGGGCGCACGTCCCACCATCTTTGATTGGGCACGCAATGCCTACGGCGTCGATCCGCAGACGGGATTCGCTCTCCGTCCGTTCGATAACACGGGTGTGCAATACGGTCTTAGCGCGCTGAATCGTGGCGTCATCACAACGACGCAGTTCCTTGATCTCAACGAAAAAATCGGCGGTGTCGACAACGACTCCAACTACATTCCATCTCGCACGCAGGGCAATCTGGACGCTATCCGCCGCACCTACCAATCCGGTCTCATGCTTAGCGGCGGCGGCGGCCTCGCTTCCATTCCCATCGTTGATGACGGCACATCGAAAGAAACCGGTGGCTACCACTACGGCTGGTTCCACTTCGCTCTACGTGATCGTGTCCGTCAGGCTAACGGCAGTTCCGCAAACATGGTCTTCTGGCGCAACATCGTTACGGACGCCGCAGCGCAGGACCTGCTCAATCATTGGATCACCGCCTACAAAGGCGATACGCGCCCCGGTACACAGCGCGACAAAGTCCTGCGCAACAAACCCTCCACCGGTGTTGACGGCTGCTTCACTGAAGGCCGGTTCACCCGCGATGAACTCGTCTTTCAAGACGCCAGCAGCCCCTGCCAGCACGACTATCCCGTTTACTCCAACGCACGCCACGAGGCTGGCGGTCCGCTTGCTGGAAACGTGCTGAAATGCACGCTCAAGCCTGTTGATCCAGCCGATTACAAAGCGCCATTCAGCGCAGACGACCTTGCCCGCCTGAAAACGATCTTTCCCAACGGCGTCTGTGACTGGTCTAAACCGGGCATTAACCAGGTGCCGCTCATCCCGTGGCCGTCGTTCGGCCCATCGCCAAAGAATCTGATCTACCAGCCGCCTGCCGTCGAAAATCCAGCAAAAACGCTAAAATAGAGGGCAGGGAAATAACGATTATGATGACCAACACCAGCCCGCTCTATACCGACGAGCACGCAGCCGCCGGCACCAAAGAGCCCATGCCCGCCATCGAGACGTGGCAGAACCAGTTCCGCTCCTACGAGATCCTTATCGACGATCCGGAGTTCACCAGCGTGTGCCCCCGCACCGGCCTGCCGGACTTCGGCCACATCATCATCCGCTACATGCCAAAGGACAAGTGTCTGGAGCTGAAGAGTCTGAAGGAATATCTCTTCTGCTATCGCAACCTCGGCATCTTCCAGGAAAACATCTGCAACCGCATCCTCGACGATATGGTTGCGGCCTGCGATCCCATCTGGGCTGAAGTAAAGGGCGACTTCCGTCCGCGCGGTGGCATCAGCACCGTGGTTACAGCGACGTATCCGCGCCCACACGACCAGACGACACCGTCAAAGTAAGCCACGGGACAGTCTCAGCGGCATGTCACGCATCACACGTGTCATGAAAAGGCTGACCCTCTCCCTGATCTTTCTTGCTGGCATCGCCACCATGATGGTGAATGCAAATGCGCAATATCATCACCATCGTCATGGATGTCGAGAGTGGCGGTATCACCACCATCATCGTTACTGCGCTCGCTGATGCCAGCGGCTAAATGCGAAACGGACCCGCTACAAGCGGGTCCGTTTTGGTCTGTCACGGACTGACTTTAGAATAGGCGACGCTTCATCCTCGAATGGAGTTTCGAGTCCACACATTCGCACAGAACTCTAGCCGCGTCCGAAATCCAAGACTTTCATACAGCGTTTTCGCTGGAGTATTGGCTTCGGTCACAGTGAGCGTAATCGCCCGCGTACCCTTCTGTGCCAGTTGCGTGGCCACATGCCTTAACAACATCTTGCCCATTCCATAGCCGCGCCGCCGAGGCGACACGCAAAGCTGTGTGATGTGCGCTACCCCAACGTCCACTTTGGATACCAATGCGAGCGCCTCAAGCTGACCGCTGCGTTCATCCCGCACGACAAAGCTGTTCTCCGCGTCGAACACACCGCAGCCAGGGAAGCGGACGATGTTGTGCAGAAACCGCAGTGATCCCTGCACCGTGCGGTACTGATCGTTAATGCTGGAATCGCCGTGGGCCTCATATGCGCGATGGATCAGGTCGCCGGCCGGTTGATAGCAGGGAGCTGTCCATCGCACCAGCTTCAGGTGCTGCGGCAGTGTTGGAAGAACTTCATCGTCCCGCCGAACGAGACTTCCTTCCGGAATCAGCTCTCGAAGATCGGGCAGATCTACTTCCATGAACAGGCGTGCGTGCGCACGAAACTCGTGCTCCTGAAATGGCTCTTGCAAGTCACTGCTCTCCAGCAGCAACTGTGATTCAACTCTGTCCACACCCGGAGTGTGCTGCAACATGGGCAGCAGGTGATGCAGCAGCGAAATCTCCAATTCGCGCGCATCCTCGCCGATGGCAAACACATCGCCCACCACGGCCTTCTGCGTTTCATACACAGAGAAGCAGTAGCCGTGTACTGCGCCTGTCGTACGTTCTACTGCTACAAACCCCGGAAGAATCCGCGAATCCAGGTAGCCCAAAAGCAACGCGATGGATTCGGAATAATCCCACCGCAGCCGTTCGTGCCACAGCCTTCCTTCTTCCGCTAGCAATTCGCGGAGGTCGCGGCCTGTGTACAGCCGCAAATCACGTATGTCGTATCGTTCCAGCACGTCTTCTCATCGCTGAGAGTAGACGGTTTTGTCTTTGTTTTGCGGGGTTTATGTGAGTGGGGAACCTCTTTGGTTCCTATTGCAAAGCATCCACGCGATACACGGCCAGCCCTTGCCACACATTTATAAACATCAGCTTGTAATGCCGCCAAGGCAGCAGCTTCTGCAACGAGGCTGTATCGTCCGACCGAATCACCAGGATGTGCTCCTCGTTCGGAACCCCCGTGATCACGCTCTGTTTCTCTGTCGCAGATTCTTCCTGCAGATAGTGCCGCAATGGTTGGTTGCGATAGAAACACAATCCGTAATCTGTATCGCGTCGGATATGGTGTGTGACCAGCAACTTCACATCCGGCGCCATCTGCTGAATCTGTCGTGCCATGGGCCGCGCGGAGTAATTCTCATCCAGAAGCCATCCATTGCGATGGAGCAGGAAGAACAGAAGGCACATGAGCGGCACCAACGTAAGCGGGCGCAGCCATTGCAACCCAAAGCGACGAGTCAGCAGAACAATGGCAACGCCGGTCACCAAAGCAATCGATCCCGCCCACAGCAGCGCCCGTGTGGCAGGAATCATGCGCTGATACACCATGTACTGCGGGCACAACAGCAGCACGAACGTGAGAAGACCGCACATGACACCGTGCGACACCATCAGCCAGCGCGGTAATCCGCAGCGACGCACACGATACAGGTAGTCGCCAGTCAGAATCGTAATCGGCGGAATTGCGGGCAGGATGTATCCCGGCAACTTCGATCCGGAGAACGAAAAGAACACCACCGGGAAGATCGCCCACAGCACCAGGAACTCAGGGAAGGCATCGCCCGCGCGTGTGTGCCCCAGGTAGCGCGCAGGCTTATGGCGCACGCGCCACTCAGCCCATGCAATATCCACGGAATCCCACAGTGCTCGCAGCGCCACAACGGTCCATGGCATCAGAGCCAAAATCAACACGATCAGGTAGTAAAACGGGTTCTGATGATGCTGGTAGCGATCCGTAGCAAACCGCTGCAGATTTTGTTCAAACAGGAAGAACTTGTAGAACGTGGGGTTGCGTAACTGAACCGCGATAAACCACGGCAGCACGATTGCCAGGAACAAGCAGATACCCGGCAGCCAGATCATCCGTCGTAGCACCTGCCACTCACGTCGCAATCCAACAAACAACAGGATGATGCTGACAGAAAGAAAGATCGCCACAGGGCCTTTCGCCAGCGTAGCGATGCCGCCAAAAAAGTACAGGTCAAACAACCAGAACTTCTTGCCTGTCTCGTACCACGCATACCAGCCAAGCATGCCGATGCAGAATGGCGCGGCGAGCTGCATGTCTGTACTTGCACCGCGCGCAAACGCAACAATCGCCACCGCAGACGCGGTAATCAGTGCAGCATCCAGATGTCCGCCAGGGCGGAATCGTCGCATGTGCAGGAAGATCAGGAAGACCAGTGCAAATGCGCCCGTCGCGCTCGACAAACGCGCCGACCAGTCGCTCTTACCAAATTCCTTGTAGAAGCTCATGGTGCGCCAGTAATACAGCGCAGGCTTCTCAAGCCAAGGATGTCCGTACAGGATCGGCGTAATGGTTCCGCCCTGGGCACATGCGAAACTCGCCTTAATATCGTTCCATCGCAGCGAACGTGGAATCACTTTCGCGTTTAACGCGTGGCAAACCGCCGAGTGTTCTTCCAGCATCTCCACTGCAATCTGCGCGTAACGCGGTTCATCCGCGCCAACCAGGCCAATCGCTGGTTGTGAAATCACCGCAGGCCCGACGCGAAATGGCACAAGCCCAAAGAACAGCAGCAATGCCGTCACCACACACAGCACCACTAACTCGCGGAGCGTGCATGCGGCCTCTGTCTGCATCCGTGCGCGCCAACCCAGTGGCCGCGTGGAAACATCATCCGGCGGAATTGCCGATTCGTTCTGTATGGGTTCGTTCACCGTTTGGGATGCCGAATCTGAGGCTAACAGACTGTCCCGGCGGCTGCGGCACGTTCGATCTCTTCATACATCGCAGCGAGCACACGCGCTACAGAAGCATCGAACGATCCCTCCAACGTGCAACCTGCGGCATTCCTATGCCCGCCACCACCAAGACGGCTGGCGACGGCAGAAACATCGACGCTTGATTTGGATCGCAGGGAGGTCCGAAACCCTGCAAGTCCACCACCTGTTTCCCGGAGGAATATGGCGGCTTCCACACCAGCAATGGAAATCAGATAGTTTACGGTGCCTTCGGAGTCCTCATCTGTTGCGTGGAACTCATTCAGGTCATCCTGCGTGATCCACGACCACGCCACACCCTGCTCAATCCGTATCCTCGACAGCGCCCGACCCAGCAGTTGGATACGACAAGCCGGAACACTGTACAAGACATCTCGCGCCACACTGTCCGCCTTCGCTCCCAGATCAATCAGAGCGTGCGCCAGCGTGAATGTATCAGCAGAAGTTCCTGGATAGGTGAAAGAGCCCGTATCTGTCATCAGTGCGGTGTACAGGCAGGTCGCAATCGCCGGGGTCACGTCTACACCCAGCGCAATTGCCACTTCAAACACCATCGCGGCTACAGCCGAAGCTTCCGGATCAATCCAGTTCAATGTTCCGAAGTGAATACCCGTCAGATGGTGATCAATATTCAGGATGCGCATGCCATTCAGCCCGTTCAGGCCGGTGCGCAAGGTCCCGTCGCATTCCAGAATGATGGCCGCGTCATAAGCGGATGCGTCCACTTCACGCGACTGGCGAATTCGCGCAATGCCAGGCAGTGTCCGGTACACCTGAGGAACAGGGTCGGCCAGAACCAAGTCCACTTCCTTGCCCAGGCGGTGCAGGATGCTACCCATAGCCAGCGTCGATCCCACAGCGTCGCCATCTGGGCGCGCATGCGAGGTGACCAGGAAACGGCGATGCTGCCGTATCTCCTCTGCAATCTGCTGTAGAGGAGTTTCCGCCGGCCCAGGCTGCGGATCAAAATCCTGCGACATATCATTGGAGTAGCGCACGGACGACGCCATCAGGATGGATTAGCCTCCGTGGCTCCGGCGCGTCGCCGTCCTTCACGTTTCTTCATCCGCGTCAGCAGTGTATCCATACGCGCATTAATCTTCTCAGACCGATCAATATGAAACGACAAGTCCGGTATATGGCGCGTTCCCATGCGGTCCAGCAACTCAGCGCGGATGTAGCCCTTGGCAGCGCGGAGACCATCCAGCGTGCGCTGTTCGTCCCCGTCGTCGCCGTTCACGGCAATGTACACATGACCGCTTTTGCCACCGGGTTCCAGCGTGACCTCAGTCACCGTGGTCGAGCCAATCCGCGGATCGGAAAGCTCGCCGTCAATAATGACACCAATCTCTTCCCGCAGTGTCTCCTGGACACGGTTCCGATGATGTTCTCTTGCACGATGTTCCGGCATGGCAAATTCCCCGTTTCTGACAGTTCAGGATACCAAAGCAGGGTTGTGGAAACCTGGCTTGATAAAAAACTTGCAGTTTTCGTTAACTTCCTGCATTCGCCCAGGCTATGTAGGCCGTATTGAAGAGTGAACAGGCTGTTTGAGGAGTAAGGAAAAATCGGGTGACGGCAACCGAAGACGAGTTTCGCGACATCGTTGACAGCCACAGTTCCATGGTCTTTTCCGTGGCGCTGCGTCTTGTCGGCGACCGCGGTCTGGCAGAGGAAGTGGCGCAGGACGTCTTCCTGGAGCTGCATCACTGGCTTCCTCGGCTGGAAAGCGCGGACCACGTGCGCCATTGGCTTCGTCGCGTCGCCACCCACCGTTCGACAGACGCTCTCCGTCGCCGCAAGGTTAGGCCGGAAGGGCAGTCCGACGAGTGGGAAGACAAACATGACCGTCCCGGCGATTCCGGCGGATCAGACTGCGGTTCCATGGGGGTAGCCATGGAGCGTATGCTGCTCAGCCTGCCGGAGGCACAACGTACCGTGTTGGTGCTTCGCTACGGCGAAGACCTCACACCGGAAGAGATCGCCCGTACCACCGGCGACCCAGTGGCCACCGTAAAGAGCCACCTGCAGCGCGGCTTGCAACTCTTACGCCGCAAAGGATCAGTAGTTTTGAAGGAGTATGTTCGTGGATAAATTCGAGCGGAACGAACAGGTGGAAATCGAAGAGTTGGAGCACGAGCTGCGCGGATGCCTGCGCCACGTGCCCGCTCCAGAAGGATTTACAGATCGCGTTATGCAGCGCGTTGCGACCCGCGAAGCTGCACGAAAGCAGAAGAATCGTCTTGCCGTTTTTGCTTCGGCCCACAAGCGCGCCGGATGGTGGGCTGTTGCTGCCGCAACGCTTGTCTTCGCCATCGGTGGCGATATGGTGCATCTGCACCACGCCCGTGAAGCGCGTCGTGCAGCGGAAGCACAGCAGCAGCTGGATCTGGCTTTGCAGTTGACCAACCACGCTCTGGATCAGGTGGACACCAGCATGGAGCGCACTCGCGCCGCACGCTTCACCCAGATCGCGCTGGAATTGGCGAAATAACTTTTGGAACTTAGGTTTTGAGGATAAGCACGATGGACGACATTTTTTCTCTCCGGCAATTCGCAGCAGCGGCTCTGCTGGCGGTCTGTACCACGGCAGTCCATGCACAGACTGCCACCACACCCTCTGCCAAGCAGCCGTATCTGCTGGCCATGCGCAGCGGATCGGGCACGACGACTCTTACTGCTTCGTTCACTGGCGAAGCTGCCCATGCTTACTCAGTCACGATGCATGACGATGGTTCAACAGAAGTAGCAGAACAGCCCGCTATGGTCGGATACGATCCGCAGACAAAAGATGACCTCATGGAAGGGCTTGATCGCCTTGGTGCGAATGCGAAGGAGCGCAATGAGGTCAACCTCGATAAGAACATGATGGCGCTGGCCGGCAATCGCGATGGCCGTTACGCCGACCTCTCTTCCAAGATTGATCTCATCACTGTCCGCAATTACGAGTTTGCCCAGAAGGGCCAGTATCAGCGCAGCGATCTGGACGGTCTGCGTCGCAAGCTGGAAGGCAACGGCTGGTCACACATCATTCGCAATGAAAGCGCTGACGAAAGCAATGACATCGTCATCCGGAGCGGCGGCGATGGCTTTATCAGCGACATGGTGATCCTCAACGCTGAATCGCGTGAAGTGAATGTCGTTCACATCCGCGGCCACTTCCGCATGGAAGATGTCAATGGCGCGATGGGGCGTGTCATGGGCATTTCGCGCGGTGCAGGCGCTGGTGCCATGGCTCCTCTCATGGGCATTACCGGCAGCAGTCACTATTCCCGCAGTAAAGCGACTCCGGCAACTCCGGCCACACCCGCAACTCCTGCGACTCCTGCGACGCCACCCTCGCCGCGATAGAGTTCAACTGATTGCAAAAGACACAAGCGCAAATGAAAACGATGATGCCCAGGTTTACAAAATCGAGCCTGGGCATTCGTCGTTGATGGATTAGTTATTTCGGCCAACGAAGGTTTTATCCTTCAAAGGTATCTTCCGGGCGCAGATCCGAATGTCGTACCGCGATCCGCTCATCGAAGATGTAGCAGTCACCCTTCCACTGGCTCTGCTCCGTCGGGGTCTCTTCCAGATAGCGCAGAATACCGCCGCGCAGGTGATACACCTCAGGAAAGCCCTGCTGCAGCATGTAAGCAGAAGCCTTTTCGCAACGAATCCCACCTGTACAGAACATTGCTACCTTCGTATGCCGCGCCGGATCAAGATGCTCCTGCACCCACTGCGCGAAATCGGAGAATTTCTCGAGCGGAGGCATTACCGCACCGTCAAAGGTGCCGATTTCTGTCTCATACGTATTGCGTGTATCCAGCAACAGCACATCGGGGCTGGAGATCAACTCATTCCAACCTGCAGGTTCCACATATTTACCGGGCCGCGCTGGATCTACCGGGTCATCAGTGCGGAAGGTAATGATTTCGCGTTTGCGCTTAAACTTCAGGCGGCGGAATGGAGGCTTTTCGCTGGAAGAGAACTTCACTTCGGCGCGGTCTAACCCCGCGCGCTCTGCCAGCAGGTTCAGAAGCCGCTCCATCGTCTCTGCTGAGCCAGCCATAGTGCCATTGATTCCTTCGGGCGCCAACAGCGTTGTGCCGCGCAGATCCGTGAGAGCAAATGTCTCGTGGAGTTCGTCCCGCAGAGCCTGCGGATCGGTGAGAGCGAAGAAGCGATAAAAAGCAGCGACCGTGTACATCCTGCTTCCAGTGTAGAAGGCCTTCGGGATGTATTTATAGATAAGCGGTTCGTTCGCAGAACGAATCTTTCTGAAAAAGATGGCTTTAGCCATAAATTAGAGGCCCATTTCATACCAGCGCTGGAACGTCAGATTAACGTCGCAAGCGGAAATTCACAGCGTTTTCATCTTGCAATAAAGCCTGCTCAGTTCTTCTTGAGATGAAGATCCCTGAATCTGGTGATCCGTCTCACCCTGGAGTTTCTGCATGCGTGTCACGCGTGTGTTGGCGACATTCGCCTTCGCCATGCTTTGGTCTGTCTCTGCTTTGGGCCAGTCCCATGACTATCTGGCCAACAATGTTCTGCTCATCGTCCGTCACGCTGAAAAACCGGACAAATCAAACAAGTCAATGGATAGCCATGGTCTTACGCCGCAAGGCGAGGCACGCGCCAAGGCTTATGTGAACTATTTCCAGCACTTCCATGACGGTGATCTCTCCTTTGGAGTGGATGGTCTTTATGCGGGCGCCGACAGCGAGGAGAGCATGCGGCCTAGGCTTACGCTGGAGCCGCTGCATAACGCTACCGGCATGCCGCTACACAGCGATATTGGCACCAAGGACAATGCGCTGCTGGTGAAAGAACTGCGCGAGAACCCGCATGGAACACATCCACTGGTTTCCTGGCGCCACGGCCAGATTCCCGCATTATTGGAGGCCTTCGGCGCTTCGAAGACCCTGATCCCTGATGGCAAATGGCCGGACGATGTCTACGACTGGGTGGTCGTCCTGTCGTTTGACGCTGATGGCAAACTCACTTCGCAACGGCTGATCCATGAGGACCTGAAGATCGCGCAACGCTAAGAGCGACGATCGCGGTAACCGCCATGAACATACTGGTCATCGAAGACGATACGCGGATTGCAGCACTGGTGAATCGTGCGCTGCGTGAAGAAGGCCATCGTGTCAGCATTTGCTATGACGGACACGAAGGCGAAGAGTGCCTGTTAAACGGACAGTTTGACGTTGCGCTGTTGGACATTCTTCTTCCCGGCATCGACGGCTTTACTGTCCTGGAGCGCGTTCGCCGCAAGCTGTGCAAGACACCCATCCTGATGCTGACAGCGGTGGACTCAGTACCCAAGATCGTGGATGCTTTCGATCGCGGCGCAGATGACTACCTTGTGAAGCCATTCATCCTGGAGATCCTGCTGGCTCGCGTTACGGCGCTTGGCCGTCGCGTTACCCGCGAAGATCCTCCTGCACTTAGTGCTGGCGACATCGTGCTGGATCCGGGACGACGCGTTGCTATTCGCAATCGCAAAGAGATTGCTCTGACACGCAAGCAGTATGTGTTGCTGGAAACTCTGATGCGCCGCAAAGGGCTTGTTACTTCGCGTGAGCAGCTAATTGAAGCTGGTTGGGAGTATGCAGCCGATGTGAAGGAGAACACGCTGGATGTATATATCCACGGACTGCGCTCCAAACTTCAGGTAGACCACACGGTGATCCGTACGGTGCACGGCGTTGGCTACATCTTTGAAGAGGCATAGGTAATGCTTTCGGTGCGCGCAAAGCTCGCGCTGCTGTATTCGCTAGTCATGTTCACGGGGCTGGTGCTTTTCGGCATGCTGACGTATGGCCTGCTGCATTATGAACTCATTCAGGCCAAACAAACGCATCTGGAAGGGCGAGAGGAACGACTCATCAGCCTTCTGAAAACGAATGAGGCATCGCGCACGCAGGCCAGCATCATCGAGCAGTTGAAGAATTATGCATTGGTGACGCACGAAGGCAATCTCTTCCATGTGCGTAATGCCGATGGTTCGTGGATGTTTCCTGCGGATCAAGCAGGACCAGATCTGCCGCAATCAGAGGGATGTGAACGCCCAGCCTACAGCAAGGTCACTCTCCAGGGTGGACCGGTATTGGTGCTGTGTCATGTCATGTTGCTGAAGGGGCAACCGGTGCGCCTCTACATCGGTGGCGCGCTGGATGAAGAAGCCATCATTCTCAGCAAGTATCGCAATGCATTGTTCCTTCTATTGCCCGCGCTGCTGATCGTGGCATCTGTTAGCGGATATCTCTTGAGTCGCCATGCGTTGAAGCCGGTGGATCGGATTACGCGGGCTGCGTTAGAAATTGGCGTGGGTAATCTCTCAAAGCGATTGCCTGTGCCCACAGCGCGTGATGAAGTGCAGAACCTGGTGATTGCATGGAATCAACTGCTGGCAAGGCTTGAGGCTGCGGTGCTGCGACTGAGTCGCTTCTCCGCAGATGCTTCACATGACATTCGTACTTCCATCACTGTGATGCTTGCGACGGCGCAGCTCTCATTGATTCGTCCACGCAAGGAAGACGAGTACAGACATGATCTTGAGAAGATTGTCACGGAGTGCCGCACAGCTACTACATTGCTGGATGCACTGTTGACATTGGCGCAGAGCGACAACTTCATCAACGAAGTGCAGTTCAAGCGCGTGGATCTGTCAGAGTTGGTTGTAAGCGGATGCAGGCGCGTAGAAGACCTTGCTGAATCCTGCAGCATTTACCTTGATTGGCAACTCCCGGAGCAATCGATCAGCGTTAACGGCGACGAGGTTTTATTGCAGCGCCTGCTTGGCATTCTTCTAGACAACGCGATTCGCTACACACCACAGCATGGCGAAATTCGCGTCGAGGTGTCCTGGAGCGGAATGCGGCCACGCGTCACAGTGCGCGATACCGGTGTGGGTATGCCAGAGAGTGTGCGTGCGCATGTCTTCGACCGCTTCTATCAGGCGGATCTGCGTGAAGGGAAGTCGCGTGCAGGCAATGGTCTCGGGCTTTCCATCGGAAGATGGATTGCTGATGCGCATGGCGCAGATCTGGCGGTAGAGAGCACTCCACTTCAGGGGTCCACCTTCCACATCGATTTCCCAGAGGCAGACGACCTGCCTGTCTCCACCGAAGTAACGATGGAGCTGTCTCAATTCTGAAAAGGCTCTGAAGCAGACCTGAAATCCATCTGAATTTCAACAGAAATGCGCATTTGCGTTGCCTTCAGAGGGGCAAATTCACAGTCCTGCAATGGTTTTATCTCTGTTCTTTCAAAAAGCGCCCCTAGTCTCGCCCCTGTTATGACTCAATTCAATCGCTTCACGGCTGCTATGGGCCTCCTCTTTTGTGCGTCCCTCGCAGCGCAGCAGGTCCCTACAGCTCCGCCTCCTCCGAAGGCAGTAAAGACTTCGCACTTTCTCCTTGGCTCCACTTTGGATGTCAGCTTGATCGTGGAGCATCCTCCGACAGATAACTCGGCAACGACCGCGCGAGAGCTGGAGCAACTGCACAAGCTGGAAGTAACTCGCACGCCGCAGGATGTGCAGGCAGCCAAAGCAGATGATGTAGAGCAGGATATTTTCATCTACCGCAACATCTTCGGTAGTGGATTCACAGCGGAAAATCTGCCGGTGTTGGCTGCGCTTTCCGCAGATGTTCACAACGAGGAAGGTGTGGCGAGCACGCCACTGAAGAACGCATTCGCGCGTCCGCGCCCATACCAGTTGGACAGCACGCTTCACCCTATTTGCAAGGTCACTACCGAACACAACTCCTATCCCAGTGGCCACACACTCTCCGGCTATCTGCTGGGCTACACGATGGCTTACATCGCTCCTGACAAGAAGGACTTGATCCTGGCGCGTACGGATGCCTACGCACAGCATCGGCTGACCTGCGGTGTGCACTATGCCAGCGATCTTGTGGCGTCTCGTGAAATAGCGTCTGCCATGTTCGGTGCCATGCTTGCCAATCCCGTATTCCGCGCGCGACTGGCTGCAGCTCAGCAGGAGTTGCAGCAACGACTCACAGTAACGGCATCGCGATAAGCGCGCGCCACTGTTCTTACAACCAGCTTTTAAACAGCATTCCTCGGAGGTTACGGATGACGAATCGAAAGACATTCTTGCAGTGCGCGCGAGCACCACTGTTTGCTTTCAGCGCAGCATTCCTGGTCACAACACACATGGCCGTTGCGCAAGTCGCTGCGTCCATCACCGGTACGGTTCTGGATGCCAAGGGCAATTCCATTCCGCACGCTACCGTTAATATCACCGCTGAAAATGGTGGGGCGGTTGCGCGCAGCACGACGACGGATGCTCAGGGGCAATTCAGCGTTACAGGATTGCCGTATGGCCACTATCGCGTGGAGGCTGTTTCCACTGGATTCACTTCCACGGTGAAGACTGGCGTGGAAGTAGCTGGAAACTCGGCAACTGACCTTTCCATGACACTCAGCATCGGGTCTGTCGCGACCGAGGTAAATGTTGAGGCAGACGCGACACACTCGATCGCAGCTGAACTCGCTCCCATGGATACACCGTTGGACGCGCGCTCTGCGCGCACTGTAGTCACACAGCATTTCCTTCGCAACTTCACGTCGCCTGTAGCTGACTTTGGCGAGGCCGTAGCGATGGCCCCGGGTACCTTCACAACCAATGGCAATGGCGTTGGGCTCGGACAATCGAGTACGTACTTCCGCGGTTTTCCTGATGGAAACTACGACATTGATTTTGACGGCATTCCTTTTTACGACACCAACACTCCGACCCATCACTCGTGGGCATTTTTCCCGTCGCAGTTTCTCGGCAGCATTGATTTCGATCGCAGCCCCGGTTCAGCTTCCACCATTGGACCCACGCCGTTTGGCGGATCCATCCATCTTTTGTCGAAGCCCGTATCCCCGGTCAGCAACATCCGCGGCAGTGTTGCTTATGGCTCGTTTAATACGCAGCTGTACAACTTCGAATATGACTCGGGCGGCCTGCTACCTGGTAAAAAGCTGAACTTCTCCATTGACGTGCATCACATGCAGTCTGACGGTTACCAGACCTTCAACCATCAGACGCGTAATGCTGGTTCCATCAAGGCGCAGTACAAATTCTCAGACAAGACGTATCTCTCTGGCTTCTCCGGTGTGATCTGGCTGGATGCAAATACGCCGAACTTCAACGCAACTCGCTGCCAGATGTATGGCGCGCAGACTGGCTATACCTGCACCGGAACGCTCGCGCCCTTTGCTGGCTCTGGAATCAACTTCCTGCTTACAGATAACTCCGATCCGGTTAATTATCTGAACAATCAGTACAACTATTACCATGTACCCACAGATTTTGAGTATGTGGGACTTCATTCAGAGTTTGGGAAGAACTTCATTCTGGATGTGAAGCCGTATACCTATAACTACGACAACGGCGAAAAGTACTCCAACGCTACGCCGATCACGCATCAGACAACGATCAATGGCTCCAAAACCTATAACGGCATGACGATTGCGCCATGCAATGTGCAGGTGGTGAAGAAGGGAGTCAGTGCGCTTCCTTGCGGTGTGGATAAGTACAACAGCTACCGCAAGTATGGAGAGACTTCTACGTTGAGCCAGGTGTCACGCTTTGGAATCCTACGCGCGGGCATGTGGTATGAATGGGCTGATACCAACCGCCATCAGTTTCCCTCTGACCCGTTGAACAACTGGGCCGATCAGCCGCTCTCAAACTTCAACGAATCCTTCTGGACGAATTCATACCAACCATATGCGGAGTATGACGTTCATGTAACCCGCAAATTCGATGTGACGGCGGGAACGAAGTTCGCTCACTACAACATTCAGACAAAGCAGTATGCCGACAATGGCAAGACAATTGGAGGCCTGGGAACAAATAATCCGAATTCCTTCATTACAAACTCGGGCTCTTACTCTGCATGGCTTCCTTCCATTGACGGCAACTACAAACTCAGCAACAACTGGTCTGCCTATGCTCAGCTAGCCACAGGAAGTGTGGTGCCTCCAAGCAAGGTCTTTGATTACCAGCAAAGTGCAACGGGAACGCCCGTGAAGACACTGCCGAAACAGCAACGTTCCACGACCTATCAGTTCGGTAGCATCGTCAAGCTGCGGCACGTGACCTTTAACGCGGATTTTTATCACACGCGTTTCCAGAACAGCTATTCGTCCACACTGGATCCATCGGGCGAGCCGATTTACTTCCTGCAACCCAGCTCTATCACCAAAGGCTTTGAAGCAGAGAGCAACATCTACATCGTGCATGGACTGAGCGTGTATCTGAATGCAACGGTTGGCCGCGCCACCTACGTGGGTAATCTCGCAGTAAGCTGCACTTCAGGAACCACCGGATGCACCTCGTCTACACCGACTCTAAACCTCACTGCGCCTTCCGGCCTATGGGTAGCGAATACGCCTTCGGATACGCAAACCGAAGCTGTGACCTATCAGCACAAAGGATGGGATGCAGGCATCTTTAACAAGCGTGTAGGAACGCTGTATCAGGACAATGGACAGTACCACAATCAGGCGACCATTAATCCCTTCTCCGTAACGAACCTGTTCTTCAACTACACCATCCGCAATGGTGGACGATTTGATCAGACGAAGATTCGCCTGAGCTTCAATAACCTGTTTGACCAACACAGCATTACGGGCAACAGCATTGCAGGCACCGCACTGACGCAGAACATCGCGGCGAACGGAACCACCTACGTTGACCCGTTCAACACTACTGGACAAACGCCGATTAACGGTGGCGACAACATCAGTGTTCTGCCGGGCCGCAGCGTTATGCTCTCGGTTACGTTCGGCCTGTCGCCAAAACGCTAATCTCGTTCCTCACTTCAGAGCTGCGGTGTCTTGCAGACACTGCAGCTCTTTTCTTGTCTCGCAGACGGCTTATTGATTGGAATGAGAGATTTGGTGGTGACCCGGGCAGGAGTCCAACCTGCGACCTTCGCCTTAGGAGTGCGCTGCTCTATGCAACTGAGCTACCGGGCCACGTCTCGCTAGTGTAGCTGAATCATTCCAGTAATTTAATGACCCCGGGAACGGAAGACCACGTAAATCGCACCCAGTAGATCATCCGTTATGAGGTAGCGATCGTTGTCGAGCCGCATGATCCCACACGGGCGTCCTATGACGTGGGACCGTCTAGTGGAGGTTTCCAGGAAGCCCGTCATGAAGTCCTTCGCTTTCCAATCGTTTTCTGTGACGGAAATCACACGGTAACCTGTACCAATCCGAGGATGACCTGCGCCGTGCAGGGCGATCAGATACTCCCCATTCGCAACCTTCTCCACGCCGAGCGGCGAACTGTGAGCGGCAAAACCGGTGAGGGGGACTTTCACAGCTGCGCAAGCTCCCAGCGTTTTGCCTAGCTCCGGGTCTGGATGAATCTTTCCACCCTCGACATAACAAGCCGGCCATCCCACATCGATCGGTTTGCCTGACGTGAACGCTGCAACAATCTCGTCTGCTGAGAAGCGCAACAGGGTATCTTCAGGAGCTTTATCACCTAATTGGTCATCGCCCATGTTGGTGGCCAGCAGGCTGGAGGAAGTCTGATCCCAAAGCAGTCCCACAGCGTTGCGGACATTCTTCACCACGATCCTGCTATGGCTACCATCCGGATCCATAACGCTGATGGTGGCTCGTACAGCTTCCTTTTCAGCGCATGCGTTGCAGGACGATCCAACAGATACAAACATGCGCGGCTTACCTGCAATGGTGCCAAACTCAACGGTGCGAGTGAGATGCCAGCCACCATATTTGTAGTCCAGACCATAGTCGGGATAATGCGCCAATACCTCCGGCGCGCTGGATGGCTGCACGTCGCCTGATTTGTATCGGTAACGAACCAGTCTGTCTGTCAACGCCACATAAAGCCAAGTCTGTCCGCTGGCATCGGTGAAGAAGGCAAGGCTGTTCGGGTTTCGCAGATTTTGCAGATATGGGATCGCACGTGTGAAGCGGTTCTCAGTAGGTTCCCAACCATCGAGGATGAGAACCTGTCCGCGCCGGTTGTCGGTGCGATTGAACATGTCCGTCGCAAAGATGCGACCGTCCGGCGATTTCGTTAGAAAGCGAACCCTCTTCAACCCGTCCAATGCGACTCGCACATCGTATCCGGCAGGCAGGTTCAGGGTGATCGCCTTGCCATTGGCTTGCAATCGATGTGGAACCATCTGGCTTTTTGCCTGAATGATCGACAGCAGGAGGAGGACAACCGTTACGGTTCGATTCATATGGGAAAGGGACTCAGTTTAAGGGGGTGCGGGTTGCCGCTTTGGTAAACTTAATGCTGAGGTTCCCATGCCCGAAATCACCCGCCGGAAGGCCGTCACCGTCAAGATTGGCAACGTTCGCGTCGGCTCTGACGCTCCGGTTGTCGTGCAGTCGATGACCAACACCGACACGGCCGACATCGAAAGCTCAATTCAGCAGATTGCCGCCCTTGCCCGCGCTGGCAGCGAGATGGTGCGCGTTACCGTTAATAACGACGACGCCGCGAAGGCGCTGCCTTACATCGTGGAAGGCATTCGCAAGAAGGGTTGGGAAACGCCCATCATTGGCGACTTCCATTACAACGGTCACCTGCTCCTCGCCAAGTATCCGGACTGTGCGCAGGCACTGGCGAAGTACCGCATCAATCCTGGCAACGTCTCGATCGGCCGCAAGGACGACGACAACTTCCGCACCATGGTGGAGGTTGCAGTGAAGTACCAGAAGCCCGTTCGCATTGGTGTGAACTGGGGTTCTCTGGATCAGGCTCTTCTGACGAAGATGATGGACGAGAACAACCGCTCGGCCAATCCTCTGCCGGCGCGCGAGGTCATGCTGGAGACGATGGTTCGTTCCGCGTTGGACAACGCTGCCGCGGCTGAGCGTTACGGGCTGCGTCGCGATCAGATCGTTCTCTCTGCGAAGGTCAGCGGTGTGCGCGACCTGATCGATGTATATTCCGAACTCGCCAACCGTACCGATCATGCGCTGCACCTTGGATTGACTGAGGCGGGTATGGGCATGAAGGGAACGGTGGCCTCCACGGCTGGTCTGGCTCCGCTGCTGCTGAAGGGCATTGGCGATACGATCCGTGTGTCGCTTACACCGACGCCCGGTGGCGACCGTAGCGAGGAAGTGCGTTGTGCGCAGCAGATCCTGCAGGCGCTCTCCATCCGCAGCTTCGCACCGCAGGTTACGAGCTGTCCCGGCTGCGGGCGCACCACATCGACCTACTTCCAGATGCTGGCGGAGCAGGTGCAGAACTACATCACCTCGTCGATGCCGGAGTGGAAGGTGCAGTATCCAGGTGTGGAGGAGATGAAGCTGGCTGTGATGGGTTGCGTGGTCAACGGACCCGGCGAGTCCAAGCATGCCAACATCGGCATATCGTTGCCGGGTACGTTTGAGGAGCCCAAGGCACCGGTCTACATTGACGGTAAGTTGGCCATGACTCTCAAGGGCGATCACATCGTAGACGAGTTTAAGGTCATCCTGGACGACTACGTGAAGAGCCACTATGGCAAGGCGCAGATCGAGGAACTGGTCTCCGCGTAGTTCGCTTACCCATAAACATATACACAAAGGCGCATGCTTTCTGCATGCGCCTTTGCTATTGCTGCTCCAACTATTCGGGGAGCGTGATCTCCTTCGCCACGTCTGCGAGTATCTCGTAGGAACGCAGGCGATCGGCCTGCTCGTACGTGTCGGTTACGGCAAAGATCTCGTCCACGCCGAGCCAGTCCACGGTGCGCTGCAGCCGCTGTTTTACAGCTTCGCGATCGCCTACAACAGCAAGTGCAAGCCGCGCTGCGATAGCATCGGCTTCGGCTGAGGTCCATAGGCCTGCCATGGAGTCCACCGGGGGGCGTACCTCGATGGGCTGGTTGCGTATCAGGGACAGGAAGCGTTGCTGCGGCGTGGTGAGTAGCCGTTTGGCATGTGCTTCGGTGTCGGCGGCGATCACCGGCAGGCCAACCATGGCGTATGGCTTGTCCAGCACGTCTGATGGTGTGAAGTTGCGGCGGTAGAGTTCCATTGCCGGTTCCACGTATTGCGGTGCGAAGTGTGCCGCGAAGGCGAAGGGTAGGCCGAGATGTCCTGCCAGTTGGGCGGAGTAGCCGCTGCTGCCTAGCAGGGTGATGGGTACGTGGGTGCCTTCACCGGGGACGGCGTGGACGATCTGTCCGGGCTTGGGGTCGCCCAGATACTGGCGCAGTTCCGCTACCAGGTCAGGGAAGTCGTCACCGCTGCTGGTGCGGCGGAGGGCGCGCATGGTGGGCATGTCCGAGCCGGGTGCTCGGCCAAGGCCGAGGTCGATGCGGTGGGGATACATCGATGCCAGTGTGCCGAACTGCTCCGCGACGACTAGTGGCGCGTGGTTGGGCAGCATGATGCCTCCGCTGCCGACGCGGATGGTGGATGTCTTATCCGCTACATGGCCGATGAGGACGGCTGTTGCCGAACAGGCGAGTCCGCGGATGCTGTGGTGTTCTGCCAGCCAGAAGCGTTTATAGCCAAGGCGCTCTACGAACTGCGCCGTCTCCACGCTGCGGGCGATGGCGTTGCCAGTGGATTCGCCGGGTCGCATACCAACCAGATCGAGTACAGAAACCTGTAATTGCCTGCTCATGGATATTGGATGATGCTTCGATGGACATCGAACCATAGCCTGAAATGCGGTGATAATGGAGCGATATGACACGCGCCAAAGCCTTCCTGAGCCGACCTTTACCCGCAACCGTTGAAGCTGCTATTGCGACACACTTCGATGTCGTTCGTGCGGAAGAGGATCGAATTCTTTCTGCGGCTGAGATGGTGGAGGGGGTACGGGGTTGCCGTGTGGTGTTCGTGTCGGCGATGCAGCCGATGGGGCGTGAGGTGATCGCGGCGTTGCAGCCGGAGCTGAAGGCTATTGGCACGGTGTCTGTGGGGTATAACCACGTGGACCTGGAGGCTTGCCGCGAGTATGGCGTGAGCGTGTTCTACTCGCCGGGTGTGTTGTCCGATGCGTGTGCTGATCTGGCGGTGATGTTGGTACTGAACGCTGCGCGTCGTGGGCATGAGGCTGAGGCGCTGGTGCGCAGCGGCAAGTGGACCGGCTACAGCAACGTGCAGTTGCTGGGTATCGGATTGACTGGCCGTCGTGCGGGCATTCTTGGCATGGGCCGGATCGGGCAGGCGATTGCTGCGCGTCTGCGCGGGTTTGGTACGGAGATTCACTACCATAACCGTCGTCAGCTCTCTGCGGCGGAAGAGTTGGGTGCGACTTACCATGCGACGGCAGAAGATCTATTGCGCGTAAGCGACTTCCTTGTGCTGTGCGCGCCGGGAACGCCGGAACTGCATCGCTTCCTGAACCGCGAGCGCATTGCGCTGCTACCGGAGAATGCTGTGGTGGTGAATGTGTCGCGCGGAGACACGGTGGATGATGATGCGTTGATTGAGGCGCTGCGGTCTGGTCGCGTGTTTGCCGCAGGTCTGGATGTGTATGCGAATGAGCCTGCGCTCGATCCGCGGTATATCGATCTGGAGAACGTCTTCCTGACGCCGCATATCGCCAGCGCTACGACGGACACTCGTCATGCGATGGGGATGCTAGTTCTGAATGGGATTCTTGCCCGTGAGGCTGGGGAAGCGCCGGAAAATCAGCTTTGCTAAGCGGAGGGGTCCCCCTCCCCCCTGTTTTCCTAAAATCGTCTTTCTATTGGGGTTATAGTTCTATTGGCTGTAAAATCGTCTGTCCATTGGGTTTAGGGGCAAAATCGTCTTTCTAAAGCTTTTAGCTATTGGCTTTTCGCTCCTCGCTATTTCCTTGTTTCTATTTTAGGAGGTTTTGGGAAATAACATGCCAACTGTATTTCTTTTGGTTTGTTGGAGTTGAGTGGTATAGGGGATTGACAAGTGCTTTGTGCGGTTCTCGACGCCGTCGGCTTGAGGCCAGCCATGGTCGGGCTGTGAGCGCGCGGAGCGAAGCGTCATGCTCCTTTGAATGCTGTTGACCGCGCGGTTTGTTTCGAGACCTTTACGGCGGGGCTGAAGCCCTGCCCTTCCGAAGCTAAGGGCGTTTGTCGGGACTAATCTCTCAACTGACCGGTTTCCACCTGAATGTAGGATGCGGTCATGTACCTGCCGACCGAAGAGATAATCTCTCGCTACAGTTGCGGATAAGGCCACTCGTCCCATATTGCAATTTCGTTGTGCCTTCTGTGCCTTTGCGAATCCGGGACACGGCGTCTTTCATCCATAGCGTGCTATGGCCAAAAATATGCAAGCGTCGCAGTCTTATGCACTGTACCGCAAGAATCTCGGCGATTCAGTCATCTCGATGATCGTCGATGGCACAGAGACGTTCTCTTTCGACATCCTCAGTAAGAACATCACGATTGATGAGGCAGAGGAATTACTTACAGCGGCTGGTCTGCCGCCAACCCCAATCATGCCCGTGAACGCATACCTGGTACAAAACGGCCAGCGCAATATCCTGATTGATGCTGGTGATGCGAACTGTATGGGCTCAGGAGGGAGATTGCATGCGATCCTCGCTGCCGCGCGGATCGCACCATGTTCCATTGACACGGTCTTACTAACGCATGCTCATCCCGATCACATTGGTGGCTTGATTGCACAGGACGGCTCTCCGCTCTTTCCGAATGCAGAACTTGTACTGCATTCAGAAGAGTTAGATTTCTGGGGAAACTTAGAAAACTTCCACAAGTTTCCGCACTTGCTTGGCGTTCACACGCTCGCCTGCAGAACTTTTCAGGCCTATCGCTCTGCGATTCATCCAACAACAGGAGGTCCAGTCGCCCCCGGGATCACTCTGCGACACCTCCCCGGGCATACACCTGGGCACAGTGGGTACTTCATTGAATCAGCAGGCGAAGGCGTTCTAATCTGGGGGGATATCGTCCATTGGCCGGATATTCAGATTCCGCGTCCCGAAGTCACTCTGGCTTTCGATATTGACCCCGGCTTGATGATTGAGACACGCAAAGGCCTCCTTCGCGAGATCGTGAGTGAAAACTTGCTGGTCGGGGGAATGCACTTGAATCTGCCGGGATTCATCCGACTTTCGAAGCACCGGGACAGCTACGAGATTCACGAAGACAGCTAGCAAAGCCTGGTTGCGTTGGCTCTAGCCGTTGAAGTAAACGTAAATCCTCATGAGTCGACTTAGCGCCAGGAAAGCAGATTCCTTTGAGAATGACAGCAAGAAAGGCAAAGACAAAGCAGCATCGGTAACGACAGGTCGGCATAGCGGAAGTAATGAGTCCGCTTCTACGAGCGCATTGGCGATCTAGCTGCGATCCAGCCGGGGCGCTTCCGCTGGGCGTCTGTCGGGAGCAATCCGTTGAAGTTGTAGAAAAAACGACTCTTAAGGATTATGAGACACGACCAAATGTCAGCGTGCTTCAGAAGGATCACGGACTTGTGCAACGTCCAAGTCGAGCGGCACTCCCGGCAATTCTGGAACGTAGCAATTGCCATCGTTCGCGTAAGTCTTCATAAATGCCTGAGTGACCACGGAGCGTCTAGGGCTTTGAGAATACTGCCACGCGATCGCCCCTTGTGTCCCGCTCGCAGCTAACGGAGGAGGTGTCACTGTGCAACCGTTCGAAGGTGGGGTGCTGTCCTGAGCGACGAAAAGCGCGATCGGATGAAGATGCTTCGCAGACACAGTATCCTTGATGTTTTGTGCGGTCGTGATCGTCTTTCCGGGGCCGTCCGGCACCGGCTGGCCACTTACATAAGCGCCCGCTCGAAAGCCCGCGGTGGTCACCCTTTCCGTCCACGCGAATAGATAGGCAGCTTGCTCTTGGAGCAGACGCCCTCCTTCTTCTTGATCGAGAAAGAGGATCGTTCCCGCAGGAAAGCCTTCTCGCTTGGCAGCTTGTACCGCATCTTTTGCGTCTGTCATGCCAAGTGTTGTGGCGGAAGTCCCGCTCTTCAGGCTCGCCAAAATCTCCTTATCAAGCTTGCCGTTCCATAGAACGAGAAAACCGAAATTGTGAGATCTGAGGACGACACGTTTGCCTAGCCAGCTGTTCGATTGCGTGCCCGGCGGATTGTTGAGCCAGTAACCGATGAAGGAGAAACGCTTCGCGATTGCCGATAGCGTGTCGTCGCCCGGGTAGAGGTTTCGATCAAGTCCCAGGTAATTACCGTTGGCGAGTCTGGCTGATCCCAGAGCTCTACCGCCGGTCTGTGTTGACGATGAACATGAGAAGATGCTGGCAATCAATAAAGGAATGACGCGCACAAGCTTTGACCTCATGGCCATGAAAACTCCTATGGGGGGCACATTGTCCTATATGGACGGGCCGTTTGCGATTCTTCCCACGAATGATAGCCCATCTTATGTGGCAAGTGGCCGATGAACACCAACCTCCGCAAGACGCAACGATGATTAATACCGATATGTCGGCATGTCGGAAGTGACTTCGATTGGTGACGCTATCGGCGTTTCTCGTTACTAATCCTCGTTAGCCAACGAATCACGCCATTGACCTTAGCCAGACACCCGAAGTGCCCTAATCAGCGCCGCGAGGGCTGCTGGCTGGTTTCTTCGGCTGGGGTAATAGAGAAAATATCCGGGAAAAGAAGGACACCAATCCTTGAGCACTTGAATCAACTTGCCGCGCGCAAGGAGATGTTCGAGTGTGGCTTCCATGGCAGTACCGATACCTACACCGTCTAGTACGGTCCGGATCACCAGATCGGGATCGTCAAACGATGCCGGACCCTCGGGGCTTACCGTGAGCGCCTTGCGTCCCTTCTCAAATTCCCATCGATACAATCCGTTGCTGAAGCGGAAGCCGATGCAGGAGTGATCCCTGAGATCCTGTGGCGTTCTTGGGATGGGGTTTGACTCGAAATAAGCGGGCGAGCCGACCACTGCGAGACGCATCTCAGCCGTGACGGGTACGGCGATCATGTCCCGCTGGATGAATTCACCCAACTGCACGCCGGCATCGTACCCTCCGGCGATGATGTCGACCGGGTCATTGGAGGACGTGACTTCGAGTACGATCTCCGGATAAGCACGGGCGAAGCTCGCTAGCTTAGGCAGGAGCACCATCTCGATGGCCGTGCGGGGAAGGATGAGGCGAATGCGGCCTGCCGGACGATCCCTCTGCTGCATGGCCTCCGCGACGGCAGAGCCGATGCGTTCGAGTGCGGGAGCAAGTTCCCTGAGGAGCGCTGTTCCCGCAGCCGTGGCTGAAACACTTCGAGTGGTTCGCGCGAGCAGTTGAACGCCCATGCGTTTTTCAAGGCTGCCGATGGCATGGCTAAGTGCCGACTGAGACAGACCTAGCTTCGTGGCTGCCCGTGTGAAGCTTCTCTCTTCTGCGACGGTGGCGAAGGCAGATAACTCTGCTAAATCATTCCTGGCCATTCATGAATGATATGCATAACGGTTTGCCGCCGTAAATGATTTTTCGATGAGTTACGCCCATCATACTTTCTGTGGCACATGAAGTTGGCCCTGAGCGTCAGGCTCACGAAAAGGAGAGGAATGATGCATATTTCATTTGAGAACAAGGTGGCACTCGTGACGGGAGCCGCATCCGGGCTGGGACTAGCTACCGCCAAAGCTTTTGCAAAGGCCGGGGCTGCCGTGGTGCTGGCGGATTGGAACGAGAAGGAAGTTCAGGCGGCGGCGAAGGACCTTTCGGATGAAGGCTACAAGGCCCTCGCCGTTACGTGCGACGTTTCGCAAGACGCGCAGGTAGAGGCCATGGTGAAGAAGACGGTGGCCGAGTTTGGACGGTTGGACGCGGCCTACAACAACGCGGGCATCCAGAACGTGCTGGCAGAGACGGCGGATTCCCCGCGGGATGACTATGACCGCGTGATGGGCGTGAATCTGCGGGGCGTGTGGAGCTGCATGAAGTTTGAACTGCAGGTGATGCGCGAGCAAGGCAGCGGTGCGATCGTGAACTGCTCTTCTCTTGGCGGGCTCATTGGTGGAAATCAACGTGGCACGTATCACGCGGCCAAGCACGGTGTCATTGGGTTTACGAAGAGCGCGGCGCTGGAGTATGCGACGCGCGGCATTCGCGTGAACGACGTTTGCCCGGGGATGATCCAGACGCCCATGTCGGACAAGATGATTGCCGAGGGGCAAGGGCCTGAGCTGGACAAGATGCTGCAGACGTTTGTGCCGATGAAGCGGCTTGGACGCCCTGAGGAGATTGCCGATGCCGTTCTCTGGTTGTGCAGCGATATGGCGAGCTATGTGACGGGACAGTCCATCTCTGTCGATGGTGGATACGTGATGCGGTAGTCGAGGCCTCCGATGGAACGACGGACTTTCATCCATTTGAGTTCGGCTGCTCTGGCGGCGACATGCCTGGGAGTAGTACACGCCCCGGCAGAGGAGAGAGATATGACGGAATCGAAGAAGCCGGAGGCGTTGACGTATGACGATGTGCGCGCAGTGTCTCCCGCGCTGGAGTACTACACGAAGGCGACACTGCTCGATGGACTGTGGAAGCGTCCGGAGCTTTCACCGCGGGATCGAAGCGTGGTCACGGTCGCAGCGCTTATTGCTCGCATCCAGTCGATGGAGTTCAGGTTTCACTTTGGGCTGGCGCTGGAGAACGGCGTTCAACCGGCGGAACTGTCTGAGATCATCACCCATCTGGCTTTCTATGCAGGATGGGGGAATGCGATGGCAGCCATAGTGGTGGCCAAGGACATCTTCCGTGAGCGTGGCATTGGAACGGATGAACTGCCAGCGGCCAAAGGTAAGCTACTGCCGATCAATGAAGAGATGGAGAAGCAGAGAGCGACACAGGTTGCTGGCAACTTCGGCACGGTTTCTCCTGGACTCGTACAGGCGACGACGGACGTGCTGTTTCGCGATCTATGGCTGCGGGCTGCTCTGGCTCCGCGTGACCGCAGCCTGGTCACGGTGAGTGCGTTGATTGCGAATGCACAGACGGCACAGATTCCGTTTCACCTGAATCGGGCGATGGACAATGGGCTGACACAGGCAGAGGCTTCGGAGATGCTGCATCATATCGCTTTCTATGCGGGATGGCCCTGTGCGATGTCTGCCCTGCCGGTGGCGAAAGATGTTTTCGAGAAGCGACAGAACAAGGCTCCAGAGGCTGCGAAGGCGGGTGATGGACAAAAACAAAGCAGTCGGGAGACAGCACAATGAAGATTACTCGCGCAGGCTCCATCCCTTCCATGGTTGGACCGAAGGACTGGTTCACAGGTAACGTTCGCGTCGATTCGCTTTTCCCGGCGGACGGTGGACGGCACTCCAATGGCGGTGTCGTGACGTTCGAACCGGGCGCACGCACTCGTTGGCACACGCATCCGGCGGGTCAGACCATCGTGATCACGCAAGGGCTAGGCTGGGTGCAGAAGGATGGAGAGTCGATCCAGGAAGTGCGGCCAGGAGACGTTGTCTTCTTCGAACCCGGTGAAAAGCATTGGCATGGAGCGTCCGCCCAGGTGGGCATGACGCACATTGCGATCACCGAAACCGTGGATGGCAAGGCTGTGGACTGGCTTGAGGCTGTGTCTGAGGAGCAGTACGCAAGGTGAACTTTCGCGCGGGTCGAGTCCGGGAATGGCTCGCGTCGTTGGATACTCCTCATATGTCGGCTTGTGGGAAGTGATCATTCCTGGCTACAAGGGCGTTCTCGTTATGTATCGCTGCTTTCGGAATGCTTTCGAAGATATTCGAGGAATGCCCGTAACTTGGGTGATGCACTCAGGCGGGAAGCGTACACAGCGAACAGTTCTACGGCATCAGGCTCCCATTCCGGCAGAATCCGTACAAGATGTCCTGCGTCGACGTTTGACTGTCCGATGGATTGTGACAGTTGGGTGATGCCGGCATCAGAAATGGCGAGCTGCAGATTCAAAGATGGATCGGTAAGGCTGAGATGAGACTCGATACGAATTGTTTCTGTCAGACTTCCTCTTCGTAAACAAATTTTCACGAAATCGGCTGGCTCTCCATGCGCACCGCAATTTGTACTGATGAAGCGATGAAGGCGTAGATCGGAAGGCGTTTGCGGCGCCCCATTCTTTGCGACGTAGCCGGAGCCAGCGTATAGGCCAAGCGAGATTTTCCTTAGAGGCATGACCCACATCGTCGAGTCATCCAATGGTCCCTGCCTGATCGCCAAATCCAATCCCGATTCGTTCGGCATCGGCGTACCCTGGATGATTTGCAGGCTGAGCTTCATCCCCGGATATTCATTTAGAAAATCTGCCAGGAGCGGAGCGAGCACAAACCGAACGAAAGCCGCAGGAGCGCCTATGCGCAACCGGCCCCTCGGTTTGCTGTGCATCGCGTTGATCGCAAGATCGGCTTGTTCTGCTTCCTCAAGAACGCGAAGGCATTTTTCAAGAAAGATCTCGCCTGCTTCCGTGAGTGCGACGCGGCGGGTGGTGCGTTCCACCAAACGCACGCCCAGTCTTGCCTCAAGGCTTGTCAGCGCGCGGCTCACGACAGACTTTTGGGTCCCCAACTGGCGAGCTGCCAACGTGAAGCTTTGCGCCTTTCCCAGTTGAGCAAAGAACTGAAGCTCGTTGAGATCCACCATGATTGTTCTCCATTAGGAACAGAGTGTCTCAAATCATGGTAATTGTTCGAGAATCCGCAGCTCTGTTGCCTACCTCTAAACGGCTGTTCCACCAAGGAGGAGCAACGAATGTATCTCGTAACAGGTGCCACAGGAAATGTCGGAAGCAAAATCGCAGAAGGCCTACTCAACCACGGAAAACAGGTGCGACTCTTTCTGCGAAATCCGGACAAGTATCAACCATTGGCCACGCGAGGCGAGGTTTCGGTGGGTGATTTTACGAAGCAGGAAACATTCCGGCCTGCCCTAGAAGGAATCAAGGCCGTGTTCCTCATGAACCGTGGCCCCGATCAAAACGGCTTCGCGAAATTTGTCGATACCGCACGAGAGTCGGGAGTCGAAAAGATCGTCTTCCTCTCAACCCTTGCGGCCGCAGATCCTTCCTTGACAATCGGAAAGATGCACAAGCAACAGGAAGACATCATCCGGGAATCAGGAATGACCGCCACGCTGCTCCGTCCCGGAGGCTTCATGTCGAATACCTTTGGCTGGATCGGGTCGATCAAAGCGGAAGGCAGAGTCTACAACGCCATGGGAACGGGAAGATTCGCTCCAGTCGCTCCGACGGACATCGCTGCGGTAGGAATTCGCGCACTGACCGAAGAACTGACAGAGGAGATATTGAACATCACGGGCGATGAGTTAACGACGGTAGCCGAGCAGGTAGGCATTCTTTCGGGTGTCATCGGCAGAAAACTGGAGTGTATCGACCTGTCCGAAGAGGAGGCTGTGCAGGCGATGGTTAAGGGTGGACTTCCGCAGTTTCTGGCTGCGGCCGTTGTGGAGTCATTCCGTGATATTCGTCAAGGCGGGACCGCACCCATGTTTAACACGGTAGAAAAAGTGACGGGACAGAAACCTATTGCTTTCAGAACGTGGGCGAAACAGAACGAATCCCGATTTGTATGATGGACCGCACTGCAGCCTGGCCAACATCCTTTCTTAACTCCAACTGATGCGTGGAAGGAATTGGAAAGGCCAGGCTCGATGCTGGTTGGTGCCGATATGTCGACACAAACGAGCGCATGTGATGAGACGTGTTTACGGGCTAATTCCTAAAGCCTGCGGATGATGCGACGCTTTGTCATAAAGGCCTGTACGTTATCCTTGAGTTACGAGCGCGACCCGTTATTGGATACCGCAGCCACCGAGAAGAGCAGCAAACTATCACCACAACAATGAAGCAGGCATCCGCCCGCGCGCGGATACTGTGCTGATTTGTGGAAAGCAATATCTGTTGAACATCCGAATCATCCGGTCAGAGGTCCTTGCGGGCCTTACGGCCGCCTTGTCGCTTGTGCCGGAAGTTGTCGGCTTCTCGCTTGTGGCGCACGTTAACCCACTTAACGGTCTTTACGCTGCCTTTATCCTCTGCCTGATTGCTGCGATTTTTGGTGGTCGGCCGGGAATGATTTCCGGAGCGGCTGGCTCTATGGCTGTTGTGTCGGCCGCGCTGGTTGTTCAGCACGGTATTGAATATCTCTTCGCCACCATTCTTCTTACCGGCATTCTTCAGCTACTCTTCGCAGCGTTTCGTTTCGGCAAACTGATCCGCATGGTGCCGCATTCCGTCATGCTGGGTTTTGTGAATGGCCTGGCGATCATCATTGCTTCTGCGCAGTTTCAACATCTGCGAGAGCGTATGCCGGATGGTAGCCAGCACTGGCTTCCGCTTTCTTCACTGGGCACAATGTTTGGCTTGATTGCCGTTACGGTGATTGTGACGGTCTTGCTTCCGAAGCTGACGAAGTCCTTTCCATCTGCACTTGCGGGCATATTGGCAGCGACTGCATGTGTGCTGGCTTTCGGTATTCATACGCGAACCGTTGGTGACCTTGCCTCAATACGAGGCACACTTCCGAGCTTTCATCTGCCAGCCGTTCCTTACACGATGGCTACTCTACTCATCACGCTTCCGTATGCCTTTGTGCTTGCCACCATTGGTCTTGTGGAAACACTGCTCACGCTGAATTTGATTGATGAGCTTACCGATACTGTTGGCGAACCCAATCGCGAGTCGATGGCGCAGGGACTGGGAAACATTGTGGGATCGCTTTTCACGGGCATGGGTGGCTGCGCGATGATTGGGCAGTCCATGATCAATCTCAACTCTGGTGGCAGACGCCGTCTCTCCGGCATTGCAGCAGGTTGTTTGCTTTTGTCTTTCATCCTGGCCGGGTCGCGCCTGATTGAGCGTATTCCACTTGCTGCGCTTGTGGGAGTTATGTTCGTGGTTTCAGCAGAGACGTTTCATTGGAAGAGCCTGCAGAACTTCTTTCGCATCCCGAAACACGACACTGCTGTGATGCTGATCGTTACGCTGATCACTGTCCTTACGAATCTTGCGACTGCTGTCGTTGCAGGGATCGTTATCGCAGCGCTTGTGTTTGCGTGGGATCATGCACAGCAACTTGAAGCTGACATCGTTGAAGAGAACGGTTCCAAGACATACCGACTTCGCGGTAGTCTCTTCTTCGCTTCGACAGCTCAATTCACTGCATTCTTTCGTCCGAAGACCGATCCTGCCGACACGTATCTCGATTTCGATCATGCGAGGATCATGGATTCGTCAGCTCTTGAGGCGATTGAATCAATCGCTAAGCGTTATCGAGATGCAGGCAAGATGCTCCATGTTCACGGTCTTAGCGAAAACTGTGATCGTCTGCTGCGGCGCAAAGATGGTGCCGTGAGCATTTCGTCCATGCCTGCTTATGACGAGGTTTAGTTTGTCGTTGCACGCGCGTGATGTTCTTCAGGTTGCTTGCAGACGGGCGGCGAGGTCTTTGGCTGCGGATTGCCAGTCGGGGTAACGGAACTGGAAGCCGTGTTTCAGAAGAAGTGCGGGTGCTACCCAGCGGCTTTTGAAGACGAGCTCTGGTTCAGTGCGGATCGCCCATAGTGCGGGGCGCATGAGGAGCTCTGGTGCTGGCAGGCCAATGGGCATGTGCCATGCTCGGCGAAGTGTGCGCATGAAGCGGCGATTGATGGGCGCTTCGGGAGCGGCGAGATTGATGACGCCGCTGGTTTCTTCTGTGATCTCTGGATGTTTGAGGAGAAGGTTGATGGCACGTACGAAGTCGAGTTCGTGCATCCAGGAGACGTGTTGTTCGCCTGAGCCTTGTGTTCCACCGAGACCGAGACGTGCGATGCGCGAGAAGACGGCGAAGACGCTGCCGGGGCTGGGCGACATGACGAGTGATGTGCGGAGCGCTACGCGGTGGGTGTTCGGCAGTGTTTCTGCGAAGAGAGCTTCTTCCCAGCGTGCGCCAACGTCGACGGAGAAGGAGTAGGTTTCCGGGAGTGAGGCTGGTTCGCGTGTGCCGCGTTCGAAGGGGCGGTCACCGAGTTCACCGTGAAACTCGTCCTGCGCGTGATCGTATGCGTCGCGATAGACGGTGGCTGTGGAGGCGTTGAGCCAGATGCGCGGTGGTGTGGGTGAGGCTGCGATGAGACGGCCGAGAAGTTGCGTGGGCAGGATGCGTGAGTCGAGAATTTCCTTGCGATGTTTGGGCGTGTAGCGCGTGTTGACGATGCGGCCCGATAGACCGATGACGGCGTCAGCACGATGCAGTTCGGAGACCCACGGGCCTTCCGTGATGCCGTCCCACTGGAGTGTTTGCCAGGGCGCAGGGCTTGGGTTGCGAGAGAGGACTGTGACCTGATGACCGGCTTCAGTGAGATGACGAGCGAGGACGCGACCGACTTGTCCGCTGCCGCCAGGGATAAGGATGCGCATGTCCTTATCCTATGGGATGAGCGGTCTTGATTTCGGGAGTTAGTTAACTTACTTTATGGTCGTCAGCGATTACGAGTGACACTTCGAGTTGGTCACCTTGCGGAACGATCGACACTGAGCGGAAGTCCTGTACTAAAAACTCATGTTGCAGTTGCGTTGCTGGCACGGTTGTTAACAGTCCTACAACCTGCATGCCTGCGCGAAGCGCTGCGTCGATGCCGGGGCGTGTGTCTTCAAAGACGAGGCAGTCTTTGGGCTGCACGCCGAGTATTTCGGCGGCCTTTAGAAAGCCTTCGGGGTCTGGTTTGCCCTTGCTGATTTCGTCGACTGGTACCAGAACCTCTGGCATTGGTAGTCCTGCAGCGCCCACGCGAATTGTTGCTAGCCTTCTCCAGGCTGATGTGACGATGGCCCACGGATGTCCTTGTACCGCTTTCACAAACTCCGTGGCGCCGGGAATGGCGATTACACCTTCCACGTTCGTTTCTTCGTGAACGGCAAGCTCGGCGATGTCCGCCGCATGATCCTGCCCGGGTCGGAAATGCTCCATCGTTGCTGAGCCGGGGCGTCCGTGTGAGAACTCGAGGATGGACTCAAGGTGCAGTCCGTGGCGCGCGGCCCATATGGCCCAGCCTCGTTCGACGACAGCAGTGGAGTCTACGAGTGTGCCATCCATGTCGAACAAGATAGCCTTGCACCAAATCGTTACGCGTTGTTCCATTCTTACGTTTGCTCCTCACACGGAGAGTTCCAGCGGAACGCTCTTGTATCAGCGTGAGCGATGTGAGCCATTCTGTCCAATGGGTTGTCGGTAGGTGCCCAACTTGTATGGTGCCGCTAAGGGAGCCAGTGACTTCCGTTAAGAGCGTTTATCAGGATCTGTCTTACGAACTAGTCTGCGCGGGCCTTCAACCCATTGATGAAAGCAAGAACACTTGGGTCATTCCAATCAGCCCCGCCTGCATGCTGGGCGGCAATCCTGCCGTCTTTTGAATAGAGGAAGGTTGCCGGATACTGATGAAAGTACATTGAAGGAGGAATGTCTTCATCGCGTGTAACGAAAAACGGCAAAGAGTAGTGTCCAAGACGCGCGTAGTGTCCCACGCGTTGCGGCGTATCAAGCCGGGAGACGATCAGAAAGACTACCTCTGGATCATGCTTGTATCGGTCGTATAGAGACTGCACGGTGGGCATCTCTGCTACACACTGAATGCACCATGTTCCCCAGAGATCGAGAAAGACCACTTTCCCTTTGTAGTCGCTTAAGTGTCGCTCTTGCCCATCGAGTGTTTGGAATGACAGGTCCGGCGCCGGTAACGAGATAGCGACGAGTCCCGGCGACCGCGATTCGACATTTCGACGGACGACGCGAAACACGAAGAGCCCGGCCAGAGAGGCAAGGACACACAAAGCGATAAACACGCCGCCTATCCACTTCCACGCTCGTTTCATGCGCTCGTCCTGGTTAACGCCGAGATTCTGATGGCTCTTGCCGATTCAGCTTATCAGTCCTGTGAAGTCGGCTGATGGAAAGTGAGTGGCCTTGCTCACATGCAGTTGTTGAACAAGGCCTCGTTTAATTAGAAGCTGTAGCGGAGGCCGCCTTCGATGCGTCGGCCGTTGTCGCCTTGCGTGGCGCGGCCGAAGGTGGGTGAGCCTACTACGCTGCCTACGTTGGTGACGTTGAGGTGGTTCAGCACGTTGGAGCTGCGGATGTTGGCTGTGAGCGATTGCGGATGTTCTGCCTTCGCGTTGTGCGTGAGCTTGAAGGTGCGCTGCAGATTGGTGTCCAGATAGAAGGTCCAGGGCTGGATGCCTGCGTTGCGACCAATGGTGGCGCCTGTGCCTGAGGTGGCGAGCAGGCCATACTGCGTCTGGTAGGCGCAGTTGGATGCGATGGTGGCAGTGCAGATAGGCGTGCCAGTGGAGGCGAGGAAGGGACGGTCGTTGAAGTTGCCGTCACCGTTGTTATCAAAGCCGGTGGTGAGATTGAACGGTGTGTCGCCCTGTGCGTTCATGTTGGCGCTGAGCTGCATGGCGTAGGGTAGTTTGGCGGTGGCGTTGCCGAAGACTTCCCAGAGAGCATTGCCGGTGCGGCGGGCAAATTCGCCGGCGTTGGAGCCAGTCTTCTGCGGTGTGTAGAACGGGTCGTCGTTGGTGTTATCGATGATGTTCACACGAACGCTGCCGAGTGAGAACTGGACGTACTTGAAGGTCTGGTTCGACAGGCCAAGGAAGATGACGTTGCCGTAGCCACGGCCATTCGATTGCCACTGCAGGATATTGACGTTCTGCTGTAGAGGACGCGGGCCGAGCGGTTGGCCGTTGAGTGGCGGATTGATGTTTTGCGAGCGCGTGTAATGCCACATCTGCGCAATGTAGTAGTCCGCGGAGATGCTCCAGTTTTTGCCCATGGTGTGGCTGAAGCCCAGGTTCTGAATGCTGAAGAACAGGTTGGGCATGTGCGGTTGGATGTTGCGGATGGACTGCAGCGGCGTGGAACCTACGAATGGGTTGCAGGTATTGGGATTGAAGACGCCGGAGCAGGTGGGTGAGTAGATGAGGCTGGTGGTGCGCTGGACGCCATCGTTATCCAGCAACTGCGCGTAGCTGTGTGCGGAGAAGCGGCCGGAGAACATGCCTGCGTGAGCATGCAGTGTCCATTTGGATTCTTTGTCGGGCGCCACGAAATGCCAAGGCGCGGGTTGAAGTTGTTATGCACCATGGGCTTGTTCTGCGTGTAGTAGCGCAGACCCCATGCGACATGGAGACGCGGTGTGACCTTCCAATCGTCCTGGAAGAACAGGGCGAGGCGGTACTGCGTCAGGTTGATGGTGGGATTGCCCGCAATGTTGGAGTACTGCGTGGGCGAACCACCTGCCCAGCCGTTGAGCGCGCGCACGTACTGTTCAACGCCGGTGATGGTCTGCGTTTGGCCGGTGGGGAGGTGGTTGCCGTCAAGTACGGGTGCGGTGCCGCCACCGAAGAGCCATGTGCCGTTGAAGTTGTTGGTGTAGCGGAAGCGCTCGCGCAGGAACTCGGACTGGATGCCGAACTTGAGGAGATGCTTGTCGAGGTTGATGATGGCGTCGTCGTCGAATTCGACGTCCACTTCGTGGTCGCGCAGGGCACCGATGCTATTGCCGCCACCGGTGAACGCGCCAGCGACGGAAAGCTGAGGCGCGAGGGAGTTGGGGGTCTGGTCCTTGCCGTCGAATTCAAAGCCGAGGCGGGCTTCATGCATGATCTTGGGCGAGACGACGGTCACGTTGGTGATGTGAAGTTCGTGATCGTAAGAATTTCTCGTGTAGGCGTTTTCCGGGAGCGTGGTGCCGCCTGCGCCTACGTTCTGCTGGTTGTTTTGCCAAGCGTTGAAGCTGACGATGAAGGTATTCTTTTCGCTGAGCTGCCAGTCGACTTTCGCCATGCCGATCCAGCGGCTTTGTGTGGTGGGCACGTTGGCGAGGACGGGTGTCTGGTTGCCGGAGGCGTCGACGTTGATGGCGTTGATGGCGGCGAAGTTGTTAACGGTGCGGTGTTCGAGATTGAGGATGAAGTCCGATCCCTTTTTGCGGATGGGGCCGGTGAGTTCAAAGCCGTAGCGCTGTTTGCCGAGCGCGGCGCGGCTGACGGAGAAGGGATCGCGCGCGTTCATCCATGCGCTGGAATTGGTGGCGAAGAGAGCGCCGTGATACGCCGGTTGGCCGGGCTTGGTGTAGATCTGCACCTGTC
Organism: Terriglobus sp. ADX1; assembly: GCF_036877645.1. NCBI lineage: Bacteria > Pseudomonadati > Acidobacteriota > Terriglobia > Terriglobales > Acidobacteriaceae > Terriglobus > Terriglobus sp. ADX1. The sequence continues at coordinate 18,805 of NZ_JAEDXV010000019.1, read as the reverse complement.
CGCCGCCGAAGGGCGGGTTGCGGTATTCCGCGGAGAAGAGGTCGGGGTTGACCTTGATGTAGGCGATGGAGGATTTCGGCGGAATTGTGGAGTTGTTGTCGCCGCTGACAAAGCCGTCGACAGAGATGGTGGTGTTGCCGGGGGCGCCGCCTGCGGCTGCGGCCATCTGCTGGAGCTGGCGCAGGAGGTCGTCGGGGTCATCCGCGAGCGTTTGCAGGCGCTTGCCGGAGATGGTCGTGGAAGGACCGGTGGCGGTGGCGGAATTGACGGCGGCTGGATTCTCGTCGTCGGTATCGGCGACGTCGACTGTGGTCTGGACTTCTTCGGGGTGCAGGGTGACGGAGAGTTCGCTGGCGCGGGGCAGCGTGACGGGCATCGTCAAAGGTGCGAAGCCGCTGAAGGTAACTTGCAGGGTGTGGCGGCCTGCAGGCACGCAGGCGATGTGGAAGCGGCCTGCGGCGTCGCCGACGACGGGGGGAGTGTCGTCAAGCTGTACGGATGCGCCGGGAATGATTGCAGCGGTGGAGTCATGCACCAGGCCGGTGAGCGGCGTGCATTTGGACTGCGCGCCTGCAGCAGAGAAGGCAAGCGCAGGTGTAACCGCCGTAATCAGGGCGAACAGATTCAATTTCACAGTAATTCTCTCGAAAATCGTTGGTCTTACAGGGGTAGAGACCGGCTCACGCGTCCGGCTTCAAAAAGTAATGAAGCGTTATACGGAAGCTGAGCGGTATTGGTTCCTGTAGATCAGTACGAAAATCGAGCGGTGGGAAAAGTAGAAATTTTCGTTGCGGATTAAGAATGTTGCGCGCCGGCGGTTGCGGTGGAGGTGTCGCGGGGGGCGAAGCGGGCACCACCCCATTGCAGGAGGGACGATGCGACCAGCGCAATGACGGAGACACCGAGGCCGATGTGCAGGTTGCTGTGGTCGCTGACAAAACCGATGATGCGTGGCGATGGAACGTCGCCGAAGAGGTGGATGAGGAAGAGTTGACCGGCGAGGGCGGTGGCGCGGACGCGTGCGCTGACCGAGTTCACGATGGCCGCGTTGACCGGACCACTGCCGAGGAAGAGCGCGAGTTCTGCAACGGCCAATGATGGCAGCATGAAGGACCTCGGGCCGAAGAAGCAGAGAAGAGCGAAGGGAATGCAGAGGGCCGGGCCGATGGCGCAGACCCAGTAAAGGGCGCGGTGGTCCGTCCTGAGCCAGCGCTGTGCCCACCATCCGCCGATGGCGGTGCCGAGAATGCCAGTTACGGCTGTGATGGCTCCCACGGAAAAGCCTGCCGATGTGGCAGACATGCCCGCTTCACGTTGAAGGAAGCTGGGGATCCATGCGCTGATGCCGCCGATGGTGAAGGTGGTCATGGCGTAGCCCATCGTAGCGGTGAGGTATGCGGGGTTCTTCAGCAGATCAAGGACTGCGGCGGACTTTTTCTGTTCGCTGCCGGTGTCGGATTCGCCGCGTTCCGGTTCACGCAGAAAGAACAGGATGACAATCGCGATAAGTACGCCGGGGATGGCGGAGATGTAAAACGCGGAGCGCCAGCCGTGGTTCTGTCCGACCCATCCACCGAAGCTGTAGCCAAGCGCCGCGCCTACGGGGATAGCGATGTTGAAGATGGTGAGGGCGCGGTTGCGCTGCGAGGGTGGGTAGTAGTCGCTCAGGAGCGCGGGGCCGTAGATGCCGAAGCTGGCTTCGCCGATGCCGAGTGCGGCGTGGCGGAATAAAAGTCCGTCGAAGTTATGCACCATTGCGGTGAAAAGATTGGTGCCGCTCCAGAGCAGTGCGCCGATAACGATGAGGGGCTTGCGGGGGAAGTGGTCACCGAGCCAGCCGGTGAGCGGTGCCGCGATGATGTAGGTGAGGAAGAAGTACATCGTCAGAGCGCCGATGCGCTCGTCGGAGACGTGGAACTCCGCCTTGATCATCTCCTGCACGCCGGGCAGGATGTAGCGGTCAATGTAGTTGACGAGGTTGAGTGAGGTGAGCAGCACCAACGCTACGGTGGCGGCTTTTGCGTTGGCTTTGGTCTCAGCGGTCATCGCGAGGAGGATAGCAGGTTTTGGGATGTATTCCCTTCAGCGGCTAAAGCCGCGCCTTGTCAGCAAGATGGAAGGGCAGGGCTGAAGCCCTGCCCTTCCGAAAGAAGACGCACTTCGTGCGCATGAGCTTCGCTTTGATTTGTAGCTGGAAGGGATAGGTGGCGTTGGTCTGAGGGAGTCCGTTGAGATTCTTCGCATCGCTCAGAATGACGGTCTTTGGCCGTTTGATCCACTAAAGTGCGATGCCCAGGTGAGCTTTGCGCGCCTGGGCACCCGGTTTCGGCTGTTGATGTGTTTGGTTGCGCGATGCGTTGTAGAAGGCTGAGAAAAGGTGCAGGTCCTTCGACTTCACTTCGTTTCGCTCAGGATGACGACTTTCAGTCGTGTGAGCTTCGCTGGTGGATGCGTATCAGTTCACTTCCGCGTTTCGTGCGTATGAGCTTTGCTGGCTTACGCCGTTTTCAAGCGCTTGCCGAGGACTTCAGCGATGCCGATGGATGCGATGCTGATGATGACGTGCGTGATCTGGATGTAAGGCAGATCTGGACGGCCGATGTGCGTGAGCTGCAGGATGCCGATGACGGGTAGCAGGATGGCCATGAGGATGGTTCCAGCGGCGAGGCCCGCTGCGCGACCAAGGCCCATGAGGCCGATCACAATCATCAGCAGCGCGATGGCAAAGCCAATGTACATGTGCACGCTGATGGGCCATGCAACCACGTGGAAGTAAAACAAGACGCCAGTGAGGATGTTCACAAGCCACAGCAGGCGGATGGTCATGAGTGTGCCTTTAAGCATGTGAGTATCGTATCGCGCCGGGGCGTGGCTCTGTGGCTAAATGTCGTTGTCAGTCGAGGATATCGATTTGCGCGTCGAGGACGCTTGCGCCTAAGCCCGTGGCGAGACGGTTGACGGCATCTTCTACTTCGTGGAGTTGGCCCTGGAGGTAGTCGCGGCTGCTATGGATGGCGGCGATGCCGAGGGTGGCGCGGTTCCACATGGGTGTTTCGTCGAGTTCGGCTACGGAGATGTTGAAGCCGTGGCGGAGCTTGTCCTTAATCGAACGCACGACTTGGCGGCGGTCCTTGAGGGATTGCGCGTGCTCGATGGCGAGGTCGATGGTGAGGGTTGCGATGGGCATGTTTTGGCTTCCCGGAAGCATTCTAGTGCGGGATGGAAATGCGGGTCCTTTTAGCTCCGCTTCGCTTCGTTCAGGATGAAGGTCTTTGACTGTTGGAGCTTCGCTTTCGCGAAGCTGGTTTTCGGGTCGTGGCTGGAGGGGTTTGAGGGCGTTGGCTGCGGAGGATTCGTTGGGATTCTTCGCTTCGCTCAGAATGACGGCCTCGGCACTCTGGCGTTATGACAGTACTGGCGCTGTTGCGTTCATGGTGTGTTCATGACGATGGGCTAGTGTTGGGGCAGGCGCTCCGTGTGAGACGATGTTGGCAGGCGGCGCGGGCGTGGGTTCGGCTGCTGGATTTCCGTTTTTCTCAGGGGTGGTTTTGCTTCGTCGGGTCGCAGGGATGTGCGCTCTGCTGTTGTGGATTGGTTGCGGCTTAGTGGCCGCGGCACAGCAGATGACGCTGACCGGAGCGGGCTCGACCTTTGCCTATCCTCTTTATTCCAAGTGGGCTGCCGAATATCTGAAGACGCATCCGCGGATTCAGGTGAATTACCAGAGCATCGGGTCGGGCGGCGGTATTCGGCAGGTGAGCATTGGCACTGTGGATTTTGGCGGCACCGACGGGCCGATGACCGATTCGCAGCTTGCAGAGGCGCGCAGCAAGCTGGGTGGCGCGAATATCCTGCACTTTCCCACGGCGTTGGGCGCGGCTGTGCCGGTCTATAACCTGCCGGGTGTTTCGGCGGAGCTGAACTTTACGCCGGCGGCGTTGGCGGGGATTTTTCTGGGCACGATTCAGAAGTGGAACGATCCGGAGATTGCGCGGGCGAATCCGGGCGTGAAGCTGCCGAATGAGTTCATCCTGGTGATTCATCGCGCAGATGGCAGCGGCACTTCATTCCTGTGGGTGGATTACCTGGCGAAGGTGAATCCGGCGTTTGCAGCGAAGGTGCGGGTGTCCACGTCGCCACACTGGCCGGTGGGGCTGGGCGGCAAGGGTAACGAGGGTGTTGCCGGGTTGGTGCGGCAGATGCCGAACTCCATCGGTTATGTGGAGTTGGTGTATGCGCTGAATAGCCACATGCTGTACGGCAGGATTCAGAATCGCGAGGGGCAGTTTGTGAAGGCGGATCTGCATTCGGTGTCGGCGGCGGCGACGGCGATGTCGAAATATATGCCAGCCGATTTTCGCGCGGACATTACGAACCCTCCCGGCGTGGCCAGCTATCCTGTGTGCAGTTTCACGTGGATGCTGGTGCCGACGAAGATGGCGGATCGCGCGAAGGGCGCGGCGCTGAAAGAGTTTTTGACGTGGGGTCTGACGGAAGGGCAGCAGTATGGCGCTGCACTTTCGTATGCGCCGTTGTCGAAGGATATTGTGGATCGCGAGTTGCAGGCGCTGAAGCAGCTGCAGTACTGAAGAGATGGGAATGACGACCACGGAGACATCGTCGGAGATGGTTGCGCAGAAGACGGCGGGAGCGACGAAGCTGTCGTTCATGGAACGGCTGCGCAAGGGCGATGAAGCGGCGTACCTGATTACGCTGTGCGCGGCGTTGACGGTGGTGCTGATCACAGGATTGCTGGCGGAGCACCTGTGGGTGAACTCGTCTCTGTCGCGTCATCAGTCGGGTTGGCATTTTCTTTGGAGCAGCGATTGGGATCCGGGTAGCGAGATCTTTGGTGCGCTGCCGTTTATCTACGGGACGCTTGTAACCAGCGTGCTGTCGCTGGCGATTGCGATTCCGATTGGATTGGGTGCGGCTATCTTCCTGGCGGAGATGGCGCCGCGGAGAGTGAGCGATGTGCTCACGTTCCTTGTGGAATTGTTGGCGGCTGTGCCGAGCGTGATCTTTGGCCTGCTAGGCATCTTTGTGCTGGTGCCGATCCTGAGCAACTACGTGGTGCCACCGCTGCGCGCATTATTTGGTTGGTTACCTATCTTTCAGGGCGCATTCTATGGCGTGAGTTACTTCTCCGCCTCAGTGGTGCTGGCCATCATGATTGTCCCGTTCATCGTGTCGATCTCGCGCGAGGTGCTGTTGAGCGTGCCTGCTTCGCAGCGTGAGGCGATGATGGCGCTGGGTGCGACGAAGTGGGATGTGACCTGGCGCGCAGTGGTGCCGTATGCCAGCCGCGGCATTATGGGCAGCGTATTTCTGGCCCTGGCGCGTGCGCTGGGCGAGACGATGGCAGTGACCATGGTGATTGGCAATGTGCCGGATGTGCACCTGTCGCTGCTGGCGCCGGGTTACACGATTGCGTCGGTGATTGCGAATGAGTTCACCGAGGCGACGGGCGACCTGTACATTCATGCATTGATTGAGCTTGGTTTGGTGCTTTTTGTGACGACCATGCTAATTAATGCAGCCGCACGGCTACTGATGTTGCGTTTTAAGGTGCAGGAGGTGAATGCGTGATGAAACTCATGCTTTCTGCTGTTTCACCGTTGCTACTGGTTACGCTGTTGGGTTGTGACAACACATTTGATGCGGCGTCGGCGAATCCATCTGCCGAGACGGTTCGGCAGTATGTGGAGAGTGGCTGGATGCCGCATGGCGTGCCGCAGAATCTGCGCGCTGTGAAGGTGAGCGGCGATACGGATACGGAACGTTTTGTGGGCACGTTTACTAGCGATGCAACGGATGCATTCCTGGCGAAGTGCAAGTTGGATAAAGATGGATTTGTTATTGAAACCGGATTGCCGAAATGGTTTCCGGAAGAAGTGCGTACGACGAATTCCTCCGACACGCTTCGCAATGAAGGTTACGAGACCTATAGCTGTGAAGATGACTTCGCTGTGATTCGCAAGGGCACCGATAAGACGGTGTGGTTCTGGTCGGACAGGGAGGATGACGACTGATGGCGTCGCCTGCGTATCCTCCGAAACGACGCCGCGTCGTGAATGCGGTGATGCTCACGCTGACCGGGCTTTGCACGCTGCTGGTGGTGAGCGTACTGTTTTTCATCCTGGGCTATCTTGCATGGCATGGCGGCCGTTCGCTGAATTGGAATTTCTTCACGAAGCTGCCTGCTCCTGTGGGGCAGGAGGGTGGCGGCATGGCGAATGCACTGGTGGGTTCGCTGAAGATGCTGCTGATTGCGAGCGCGATCGGGATTCCGCTTGGCATGTTGGCTGGCATCTATCTTGCGGAGTTTGGACGCGGGTGGTTGTCGGGCCTGGTCCGCTACATGACGGATCTGCTGAATGGTGTGCCGTCGATTGTGATGGGCATCTTTGTGTACACACTTGTGGTGTTGCCGATGCGTCACTTTTCCACGCTGGCGGGCGGCATTGCGCTGGGGATCATGATGATTCCGATTGCGCTGCGTTCGACGGAAGAGTTTCTGCGTGGCGTGCCGAACAGCATGCGTGAGAGTGGGCTTGCGCTGGGTGCGAGCAAGGCGCAGACGGTGTTTACCGTGATTGTGCCTGCGGCGATTACGGGTATTGTTACCGGCATCATGCTGAACCTGGCGCGTGTGGCAGGTGAGACGGCGCCACTGTTGTTCACGGCATTTGGCAATCAGTTCTGGAGCAAGGGCGTGAATGAGCCGACTGCTTCGTTGCCGGTGATGATTTTCAACTATGCGATTTCACCGTATGAGGATTGGCACAGGCAGGCGTGGGCCGCTGGCTTTGTGTTGTTGATGGCGGTGTTGGCGATCAACATTGTGGCGCGTGTGGTTTTGCAGCGTGGTCGGCGGGTGAGTCGATGAGTTCGCTGGCGAGTGTGTTTGCGCCGCAGGGTGCGGTGACAGAAGACTTTGTGCATCCACAGTTCACTGCGCGCGATGTGAACTTTTATTACGGCGGCTTTCATGCGCTGCACGATATTTCAATTGTGCTGCCTGCACGAAAAGTCACTGCGCTGATTGGGCCTTCTGGCTGCGGTAAGTCGACGTTCCTGCGGATTTTGAATCGCATGTATGAGACGGTGCCGCATACGCGCATCTCTGGCGATGTGTTGCTGGGCGAACAGAACCTGTTTGATTTTGATTCGATTGTGCTACGACGCAAGGTGGGCATGGTGTTTCAGAAGCCCATGCCGTTCTTCAAGTCGATCTATGACAACGTGGCGTATGGGCTGCGCGTGAACCACATTGTGAGTCGTGGCGATATTGATGCACGCGTGGAAAAGAGCCTGCAGCGTGCGGCGCTATGGAATGAGGTGAAGGATCGTTTGCACTCGTCTGCACTTGGGTTGAGCGGAGGTCAGCAGCAGCGACTTTGCATTGCGCGTGCGCTGGCGATTGATCCGGAAGTGTTGCTGATGGATGAGCCGTGCTCGGCGCTGGATCCAATTGCGACTGCGAAGATCGAAGAGTTGATGGTGGAGTTGAAGGAACAGTGCACCATCATTACCGTGACGCACAACATGTTGCAGGCGGCGCGTGTGGCGGATTACACGGGCTTCTTCATGGCCGGGCGGTTGATGGAATTTGATGCTTCGCGCGTGATCTTCCAGCGGCCCGCACGGCGCGAGACGGAAGAGTATGTGACCGGGCGCTTTGGCTGATTATTTCGCTGTTGCTGGTTGCTGCAGAAACGCGCGGATGAGTGCGATGGTTTCTGTAGGCTTTTCTTCCATGAGCCAGTGGCCTGACCCTGTGATGACTTCACTCTGCACGTTCACAGCGGTCGATTTCATGATGACCCCTTCGAGTGCTCCCATGGACTTCTCGCCGCCTACTGCGAGCACTGGCATAGTGAGTTTCGTCTTCGCAAATTCCTGATTGTCTTTTGCATCCTGCGAAAAGGCTGCAAACTGGGCGAAGCCTGCGCGCATGCCACCGGGGCGTGTGTAGCTGGCGGTGAAGAAGTTTCGCGTGGCGTCATCGGGCTTGGCTGGATCTGCGGTGAAGTCGTTCCAGATGCGGTCAAAGTAGATGCGTTCGCGACCTTGCACGAGCCGCTCCGCGTCGGGACCGTGGAAATTGAAGTGCCACACGCCGGGCATCTGCAGAATGTCAGTCCACGGGCCTAAGCCCGGTATGGGAGCGTCCATGATGACCAGCCGCTCGACTTTATCGGGATAGGTGGCGGCATAAGCGTAAGCGACCATGATGCCGATGTCGTGCGATATGACGACGGTCTTGTCATAGCCCAAAGATGTGACTACGGCACGGATGTCGATGGCTTGAGTCTTCTTGTCGTAGCCACTGGTGGGTATGGATGATTTGCCGATGCCGCGGAGATCGGGAACTACGACGGTGTGATCCTTCATGAGGTCGTAAGCGAGTGGCGCCCAGGAGTCGCTGTTTTCCGCATAGCCATGCAATAAGACGACTACAGGACCGTGTCCGCCGGAGCGTACGTAGATATCTGCGCCAGCGGGGCTATGAATGGTTTTGGCGACGAAGCTGGATGGGAGTGCCGGTTGGGCGGCGCAGGTGCCGGTGAGTGCGATACATGCTGCAAGAAGAAATGATCGAATCATGAATTCCTCCGAAGGCAAAAATAGCACTGCCGTCCCTGTGGGCCGATGATAAGTGTAGCCATCCAAATGAGAAAGAGATATTTCTTATTCCATTTCTCGCGGAGGAATTTGTTTGTAGCTCGCGGCGTTATGCGGCGTGCACGATTGTGCTGCTGTCGTGCAAGAATGCTGCGGTGAAATCCCTTGCATGGTTTGCTGTTGCCAGTGTGGTGGCGGGTTCGTTGCTGCCTTTGTCTTATCGTTTGTATGCGCAGAAAAACGCGGGTGAGTCGTTGCCTGTGTGGGCGTGGCCATTGTTGCCACCCGGCACACCTTCTGCTCCTGCAGAGCGGCCTACCGGTGAAGTGAAGCATGTACCGGGAAGCTCTGCTGCGTATACGGACAAAGAGATTCCGAGTCTTTTTCTTGTGCCGGACTGGTTTCCTAATGAGCATCCAAAGATGCCGCCGGTGGTGGCGGTGGGGCGCGCTCCGGGTGTGAATGCTTGCGGGCATTGCCATCTGCCGACGGGCATGGGGCGGCCTGAAAACATGAGTGTCGCTGGGCTATCGAAGGGTTACATGATGGAGCAGATGGCGGATTTTCGCGATGGTTTGCGGAAGTCGTCTGAACCGCGCTTTGGTTCCACGGAACATATGATTCAGACTGTGCAGCATGCGACGCCGGAGGAGATTGAAGCTGGTGTGGACTACTTTGCTTCGCTGAAGCCGGTGAAATGGATTCGTGTGGTGGAGACGAATCGTGTACCAGTGACGAAGGTGGGCGCGCTGATGATGGTGGTTGCTGATCCAACAAAGACAGAGCCGATTGGCGATCGTGTGTTGGAAGTTCCGGAGGATCTTGAGCAGACGGAGTTGCGGAATCCGCACTCGGGGTTTGTGGCGTATGTGCCGGTGGGATCGTTGAAGAAAGGCAAAGCGCTGACGCAGACCTGCGTTGCTTGTCATGGGAAGGATTTGCGTGGCGTGGGCGATGTGCCGTCGATTGCGGGAAGATCGCCGAGCCAGATGACGCGGCAGTTGATTGACTTTCAGACAGGTGCGCGCAACGGAAAGAATGCCGCGATGATGAAGCCCGTAGTGCAGAGCATGACGTTGCCGCAGATGGTGGCGATTACGGGATATCTGGCATCGTTGCAGCCTTGAAATTTTCTTGATGGGCGGGGGATATGCGGTTAGGATGAAAACTTCCAAACATCGCATTTCGGTTGGGCTTCGGCTCACAAGGAGTTACGCATGACCAGATTTCTGGTTCGTATGCTCGCCGCCAGTTGCCTGGTAGCTGTACCGGCAATGGCGCAGGCACCCGCTGTCTCTGACGTAAACACGCAGTTGCGTGCGCAGGAGACGAAGGATTCGCAGTTGATGTGGTGGCTGCATGAGGTCACTGATGTGTATGGACCTCGGCTTACGGGTTCGCCGGGATTGAAGGCTGCGCAGGACTTCGCGGTGAAGCAGATGAAGGCCTGGGGTTTCCAGAATGTTCATCTGGAGCCGTGGAACTTCAACCATCCGGGTTGGCAGAACTATGAGACGGTGGCGAATGTGGTTGCGCCGTTCCAGCAGCCGCTGAATGTGCGCGCGATCTCGTGGACGCCGGGAACGAAGGGCATGGTTGAGGGGAAGGTGCTGGTGGTGGAACCGCCGCTGCCTCCTCCGGTTGCTCTTGGTCGTGGCGGTGGTGCATTTGGTCGTGGCGGCGGGCCGACGCCTGAGCAATTAAAGGCGATGGAGCAGGCTGGAACTTCGCCTGCGCCGATGCCTGAAACGAAGCCTGCGGAGAACAAGCCTGTGACGCAGGCAGAGCTGGATGCGTATCTTGCTTCGATCAAGGACAAGGTCAAGGGATCGGTCATCTTCTACGGTCCGCATGTTGAAGTGCCGGAGAACTTTGCGCCGGCAACGCTGCGTCGTCCTGATGAGACATGGGAGCAGCAAGGTGGCCGCCGTGGTGGATTCCCCACGCCACCGACTCCCCCAAAGCAGGAAGGCTTGACGCTTGCCGAGGTAACAGGGCAGGTGAATAAGTTCCTGATTGCGAATGGCGCGCTGGCTGAGGTGAAGGATTCGGGCCGTGCGTATGGCATTGTGTTGCAGCAGTCGACCGCTGGTTACAACGAGAATCCCGATAGCCCGAACCTGCCGACGCTGGTGATGGGCAATGAAGATTATGGCCGCATCTATCGCACGACGAAGATCGACCACATTCCCGTGACGATCCGGTTGAACATCAAGAACGAGTTTTATCCTGCAGGGAAGACGGTCTACAACGTGGTTGGCGAGTTGCCGGGTACGGACAAGAGCGATGAAGTGGTGATGGCGGGCGGTCACTTTGATTCGTGGAATCCGGCGACGGGAGCTACGGATAATGCCGCGGGCAGCACCGTTGCTGTGGAAGCGTTGCGATTGATTAAGGTTCTTAACCTTCCGCATCGCCGTACGATTCGTGTGGCTCTGTGGAGCGGGGAAGAGCAGGGCCTGTATGGCTCCATTGCATACGTAGCGCAGCACTTTGGCAGCGCTGAGAATCCGAAGCCGGAGTGGTACAAGCTGGATGCCTATCTGAACCTGGACGATGGTACGGGCAAGCCGCGTGGCGCAAGCGTGTTTGGTCCGACCGAGGCGGCGGCGATGGTGCAGAGCGCGATGGATAACTTCAAGGATTGGGGTTTCTATCACGCGAATCCGACGGTTGGCCGACAGACGGGCGGCACCGACAGCACTTCGTTCAACAATGCAGGTCTGCCGGGCGTTGGTTACAGTCAGGATCCGTTTGACTACAACACGTATACGCATCACACCAGCTTCGATACCTATGAGCGCATCTATGAACCGGATATGCGCGAGGCCGCGGTGGAAGAGGCGTTGACTCTGTATGCGTTGGCGAATGCAGACCAGATGGTGCCGCGCTGCTCGGCGGCTACGATGCCTGCGCCACCGGTGCCGAATGCGCGTGTGATTGCTGCCAGGAAGAGCACACTGCCGCGCACGCCGGTGGAGGAGTTCATGCTGCCTGAGGGAGCGAAGGCTCCGGAACGGCCTAATCCATGCACCGCTGTGCAGCCGAAAGAAGCTGCGCCGGTTTCGTGGAAGTAGTTTTCTTTCCTAACTAAATAGAGAAGCCAGCCTGATGTTCGGCTGGCTTCTCTGTTTGCTAAGACTACTCTCCAATGAGGTGGAGCACGATCTGTCTGCGATGCGGATGGGTACGGTGCTCGAAGAGATAGATGCCTTGCCAGGTTCCCAGAACGAGGTTGCCGTTCACCATGGGGATGGAGAGTTGCACCTGCGTTAAGGCGGTCTTCAGGTGCGCGGGCATGTCGTCCGGGCCTTCGTCGGTATGTTCGTAGGGACCATTTTCAGGAGCGATGCGGCTGAAGTAGGACTTGAGGTCGCGGCGGACGCTGGGGTCGGCGTTTTCCTGGATGAGGAGCGATGCCGAGGTGTGGCGGCAGAAGACGGTGAGCAGGCCGGTCTGCATCTGCTGATTTCGCAGCCATGTTTCTACGTTCGATGTGAATTCGTAGAGGCCCTGGCCTCGGGTTGTGATTTCGAGTTTGTGTACGGATTGCTTCAATCGACTGCCCCTGATTTCAAGGATATCTCTGTTGCGGAATGCGCTGGGAGTGGCGGAAAGTAGCTGTCAACACTGCTTCCTGTATTTCTCATGCGACGGACTGCGATGGCTGCTGGATAATTTCAGCAACCAAAGAGTGGTTCGGCAATGAGTCGCCAAAGGAGTGCCCGTTTTGGACCGTCGTGAATTTCTTATCAAGTCATCGCAGGCAGCAGTAGCCTCGTCGCTTGCTGGTATGCGAAGTGAAGCGCAGGGCAAGCAGTCCGCGAAGAAGAGCAACATCCTGTGGCTGGTGGCGGACCAGATGCGTGGGCAGGCGCTTGGGATCAATGGCGATCCGAATGCGCATACGCCGAACATTGATCGATTAAGCCGTAGCGGTATTAACTTTCAGCAGGCTCGTTCGGGGTTTCCATTGTGCTGCCCGTTTCGCGGAACGATGTTGACGAGTCGCTATCCGCATCACATGGTGCCTGGGCATGAATATCCTTTGCCTGCGGGGCAGAAGACAGTTGCGAATCTGTTTCATGATGCGGGATATCACACGGGGTATTTCGGCAAGTGGCATCTGGGCGGCTTTCATGAATCGGAAGGCCGCGCCACCATGTATGTTGTTCCGCCGGAGCGGCGTGGTGGTTTCAAAACGTGGATTGGGTATGAGAACAACAACAGTCCGTGGGATACGTGGGTGCATGGCGGCGAGGGCAAGGATGCGTTTCAGTATCGGCTGCCGGGGTATGAGTCTGACTCGTTGACTGACCTGCTGATCAAGTACATTCACGAGCGCGCTGCGGAGCAGAAGGCAGGGAAGGGGCAGCCGTTCTTTGGTGTGCTGTCTGTGGAGCCTTCACATAACCCTTATATTGCGCCGCCACAGTTCATGTCTCACTACAACGCAGAGCAGATCAAGCTGCGACCGAATGTGCCTGCGGATGAGACGCTGCCGGGTAAAGGGCCGCGTGTGCTTGGTGGGCGCGAAACGATTGGTGAGAAATCGCGTCAGGACCTGGCAGGGTATTATGCGCAGATTGAGAACTGGGATTGGAACATCGGTCGGATTATTGAGACGCTTACTTCGCTGAATCTGCTGGACGATACGCACATCATGATCTTTGCCGATCATGGGGATACGCATGGATCGCATGGGCAGTTTCTGAAGACGAATCCTTATGAGGAGTCGGTTCGCATTCCGATGATCGTCAGCGGTAGCGAAGCTTTTTACGATGGCCATGAAACGGGCCGACCCAATGTGCTGTTCAGTGCGATTGATATTGCTCCGACCGCGCTTGGTCTGTGCAATGTTGCTATTCCGGATTGGATGGAGGGTAATGATCTTTCGGGGCATCGTTTGCAGTCGCGTCCGCGGCCTAAGAATCCGGATTCGGTGTATCTGCAGAACGTGATTCCTACGGGGCATGCGGATAGCGTGAACACGCCGTATCGCGGGATTGTGACGACGGATGGATGGAAGTATGTATGTCTGCCGCGGCAGTCTTGGATGATGTTCAATCTGATTGACGATCCGTACGAACAGGTGAATGTGGCGTTCAACGATGGTTTTAAGGCAGATCGGAAGCGGCTGCTGGCGCGGCTGAAGCAGTGGGTTACGGATACGGGCGATACGTTCGAGTTGCCGGAGAGTTAGTTCGTTTTCCTAATTACTTGCTGCGGAAATCTTTTAGTGTCCTGGTGAGTTGTAGAGGGCACAGAAGAATGCAGGTCCTTCGACTTTGCTGCGCTTCGCTCAGGATGACGATTCTTCGAATCGTATGAGCTTCGCTTGTGGGGCAAAGCACAAGAAGGACGGCCTAGGCCGTCCTTCTTGATGGTTATTGAGGCGTAAAGTTACTTAAGCGAGTTTAGGTACTTGTAGTCGACTTCGGCGGCCTGCATGGCGGGCATGCGGCTGTAGGGGCCTTCCTGCTCGACGAAGATGTGCTCGATACCCTTGCCTTTTACGCTGGCGAAGATTTCCTTGTAGTTCACGACACCTGTGCCGATCTCTGCGCCTTTGGGGGCGTTGGGGCCGGTTGCGGCGCCGGGTTCAATCGTGAGGAAGTCCTTGATGTGCAGCATGCGGATGCGGCCCGGATAGCGGTTGATGTACTCCGAGGGCTTATGGCCTGCGACGGTGATCCATCCGCAATCGATTTCGAAGTAGACCTTGTCCTTGTCGGTGTGCGAGATCAGATAGTCGTAGCCAGGCTTACCGTTGTCGTCAGCGAACTCCATGGTGTGGTTGTGTGCGGCGAAGCGCAGACCGCTGGCCTTGGCAGCGTCGCCGACCTTGTTCATGGCTTCGGCGAGTGCCTTGAATTCGTCCGGCGTCATGGGATTGAGCATGCCACGCATGGTCTTGGCCATGGCGGCGCGCCGCTCGTCCTGCGACATGCTGCTCATGTCGGGCATGGAAGCGGATGCAAGAAGCTGCTTGGGCACGGACGACGTGGCGTAAGTGCAGCCGAGCGTATGCGCGTCGTCAAACGCCTTGTTCAGGTTGTTCATATCGAACTGCAGATGCGCGCTGGGACACTTGATGCCGTTGTCGTCGAAGATTTTGCGGAGGGCGGCGGCAGTCTTTGCAGAGCCGAAGCCTGCGGTTTCCACTTCCTTGTAGCCGATAGCTGCAAGCTGCTTGATGGTGGCTTCGGCGTCTTTGCCAAGGTCAGCGTTCACCACGTAAAGCTGGATGCCGATGGGCAGGCCGAGTGGTGTTGCCGAAGCAAAGCGGGGCATGGCGGCGGCCATGGCGGTGACGGCGGCAAGGCTGCCCGCGCGTCCAAGGAAGACTCTGCGTGTGATGTTGCTCATGGCTTTTGTACTCCAGCGTTATTGATAATGCGTTGACCCCGCCAACTTTAGACGGTTGGCGGGGTTTGGGGCAAGAGCAAGGCGTTACTTTGCGTGGAAAGTGAGGTTTGCTTCCGCCTTGCCGCTGGGTGCGATGGTGACCGTGGTTTCTACGGGGTCCATGTTTTCATGCCATGCGGTGACGGTGTAGGTGCCCGGTGGCAAGTTCGGCAGTTTGAAGGTGCCGTCGTCGCCGGTGACTGCGAAGTAGGGGTGATCAACCACGCCGATGAAGGCGTGCATCCAGTCGTGGATGTTGCACTTTACCGGGATCATGACTTCCGCCTTGGTGAATTTACGGTGCATGGGCGGGTCGCCGGGTCCCTGGGAGTGGTTCCACTCGCGGTTGTCATGCGGCATGGGATGGATGTTGTGCGTAACCGGGTCGGAATTGATGATGTCGAGCGTCTGGCCGGTTTGCAGGCCAAGCACGCGGGGTTTGAACCAGCAGCCAGACTGGTCGATTTTGACGGAGTCGGTGGGCGTGGCGAAGGCCTTGCCTTCGAGGCCCTTGGAGATGTAGACGAAAGCGTTAGCCAGATCACCCTGCTTGTCCACAAGCAGCGATTCGTCATATACCTTGCCGCCCTTGTGGGCGTTGGCGCAGGCGGGATCACTGCTCATGTCGATGAGTTTCGGCTTCGGCTTTGCGCCTTCGTACTTGATGGTGCCGGTGACGGTGCCCGCGGTGGCGGTATCGACTTTGAAATAGGTGGGTTCGGGCGGCTTGGTGGCGGCAGAGGTGTCGGCGGTGCTTTGCGATTGCTTACAGCCGGTGATGGCGAGCAGGAGAAATGCGGCGGTACAGAGCTTGCGGTTCATGTGCGTTTGTTCCCTCGGTGGTTCAGACGCTTTTGGCTTTACTTGCTGTTGGATGGTGGGCCTAGGTTGGGGGTTACGTCGCCCGTGAGGGCGTTGAGAAATTCGAGAAGGTCGGCGCGGTCCTGGCCGCTCATGTGAATCTTCTTCATTTCGGGATCAAGATACGGGTTGCTGTTGCCCTGGCCTGCGTAGAAGTCGATGACCTCTTTCAGCGTCTTCAGGCGGCCGTTGTGCATATAGGGTGCGGTCTTTGCCACGTTGCGTAGTGTGGGTGTTTTGAACGCGCCTTTGTCGGTGGCGACTTTGGTTTCGTGGAAGCGACCGACGTCGCTGAAGTCGCCTTCGTCGTTCACGCCTTCGCCGATGTTGTGGAACTTGCCATCGGTGAAGAGTGCACCCTGTGGCGAGATGGTGTGGCATGAGGCGCAGTTACCGCCATTGGGATTGAGGAAAACGCCGTAGCCGCGGAGTTGCGCAGGTGTAAGCGCGTTCTTGTTGCCGCCGAACTGGTATTGGTCGAAGGGCGAGTTGCCGGTGAGAGCGGTGCGTTCAAAGCTGGCGAGCGCCGCTTCCACACGCGCAATATTCACGTCGTCCGTGCCGAAGGCTTTTTCGAAGAGTGCGCGGTACTCGGGATCGTCGCCTAGTTTGCTGACATCGGCGGCGTGAGGCTGGCTCATCTCGACCGGGTTTGCGATGGGGAAGGCGGCTTGCTCCTCCAGAGTGATGGCGCGGCCATCCCAGAATTGAAACGGCAGATATGCAGCGTTGAGGATGGTGGGCGCGTTGCGTGTGCCGAGTGCGCCGCGTACGCCGGTGCTGACGTTCTTGCCATCGGTGAAGTACGACTGCGGATCATGGCAACTGGCGCAGGAGAGTGTGTTGTCCACGCTGATGCGCTTGTCATAAAAGAGGCGGCGGCCGAGGGCGATGGTGTCGACGGTGGGCGGGTTGTCCTTTGGAATGGGAACAGGCGGCAGGCCGAGCAGCGGCTGGATGTGAACCTCTGCGCCGATGGGGCGCGCACTGACCTCCTTCTTCTTGCAACCGGCAGATAGAAGCAGCAGGGCGAGGCAGAGGAAGACGCGATTGTGCGGTTGTTGCTTCATCATTCTGTTAGACGCTCTGTGCCTCAACACCCTTTGCGAGCCATTTGGAGAAGAAAAAGGTCATGGGAGTGCTGCCGGTGTTGGTGATGCCGTGGAGCGTGTTGGCAGCGCAGTACATGATTGCTCCAGGGCCGACTTGTGTTGTGACGCCATCAACTTCGATGATGCCGGTGCCTGTGGCGACGATCATGGTCTCTTCTTCGGGATGACGGTGCGGCGGATGTGGTGTGGCTCCGGGATCAAGCACGCACATGCCGGTGCAGAGCGTGCTGAGGTGGCCGGTGGGGCCGTTGTAATGCACGTAGGCTGCGGTGCCGGGCGCTGCTCCAACGGCGGGAAGGCTTTCGTAGGCGATGACACCGTCGGCCAGAAGCGGCGCGTCGGTTATGGTGTCAATGTGTGTGATGGCGGCTTCGCTCATGATTTGCTCCGGGTGGCCAGTATAGCTGTGCGATTTCGCAACCGTGCAGAGACGAAAGACGTCAGAGTGTGACAGATGCCGGTTGAGTTATCCCATGTGCTGCTGATTGTGATTGTTGCCGCGAGCATTTTGCTGATGCTGGTGCGGCCTAAGAACCTGCCGGAAGTATGGTGGGTGGGACCCGGTGCTTTGCTGCTGGTGGTGCTGCGGCTGGTGCCCCTGAAGACTGCGGGAAAAGCCGTGGCCGAAGGCAGCGATGTGTATCTGTTCCTGATCGGCATGATGTTGCTGAGCGAACTGGCCAAAGAGAATGGCGTATTTGATTGGCTTTCGACGCATGCTGTGCTGGGGGCGCATGGAAAACGGTCTCGGCTGTTTGCGCTGATGTATGCGGTAGGAACGGTTGTGACCATCTGCATGAGCAACGATGCGACTGCTGTGGTGCTGACGCCCGCAGTGTTGGCTGCGGTAAAGAAGGCGAAGGTGCCGCCGCTGCCTTATCTGTTTGCATGCGCCATGATTGCGAATGCGGCGTCGTTTGTGTTGCCGATTTCGAATCCTGCAAACCTGGTGGTGTTTGGTGCGCATATGCCGCCGCTGGGTCGGTGGCTGGCTTCGTTTGGGGTGCCTTCGGTGTTGTCGATTGCGGCGACTTATTTGGTGTTGCGCTGGTACTTCCGGGAGGAGTTGCGTGACAGCATCGAGTGCGAGCCGGAAGCGACGTCATTGGAGAGCAACGCGAAGGTGGTGTTGGCTGGATTGTTGCTGGTGATCGTCGTGTTGTTGGTGGCTTCGGGGTTGGGGTGGCAGCTTGGTCTGCCCACGTGTGTTGCGTCATGTGTGGTTGTGGGCATTGTCTCGTTGATTGCGAAAAAGAGTCCGCTGCTGATGCTGAAGGAGATCAGTTGGTCGACGCTGTTGCTGGTGGCCGCGCTGTTTGTGATGGTGCGTGCGGTGGAGGCAATTGGCGCGCTGGATTATGCCGTGGCGGCGATGCGATGGGCTACGCATCTGCCTGTAGTCGCTGGTGCTTTCGTGGTGAGCTTTGTGGTGGGTGTTGGAAATAACGTCGTCAATAATCTGCCGCTGGGCTTGATTGCCGGAGCCACTGTGCAGAAGGCGCAGGTGCAGGGTGTGCTATCGCACGCGGTGCTGATTGGTGTGGATTTGGGGCCGAATCTTTCCGTGACGGGATCGCTGGCGACGATTCTCTGGTTGCTGGCGATTCGTAAGGAAGGGATGCACGTCAGCGCGTGGGATTTTCTGAAGGCTGGTGCGATCGCCATGCCAGTGGCGATGGTGGCTGCGGTGTGCGGGTTGTTGCTGATGCGCTACCTTGGAGGTTGAGAGCTGCTTTGCATGATGCATTCTCTTGGCCTCCCGATGGCGTTGCAGAGGGCTGAGAGCAATGCAGGTC